>NZ_BAAAQX010000015.1:0-252962 GCF_039531895.1 Nonomuraea monospora | reverse complement strand
CGGCATCAACGTGCCGATCCCGGTGCCGATGGCCTTCTACAGCTTCGGCGGCTGGAAGTCGTCCCTCTTCGGCGACACGCACGTGCACGGCACCGAGGGCGTGCACTTCTACACCCGCGGCAAGGTGGTCACGTCCCGGTGGCTCGACCCCTCGCACGGGGGCGTGAACCTGGGCTTCCCCACGAACGGGTAACCGGGGTTCACGGGCGGCGTCCCTCCAGGTCCTGACACCGGTAAGCTCCAGCAGACAGGACAAGGGGGGACATCGTGATTCGTCGCCGTGCTCACGCTCTGGCGCTCGCCGCGACGACGGCGTTGATCACCGGCATGGGCACGCCCACCCCCCGCCCCACCCTCTCGCCGACGGCCACGCCGACGCCCACCGCCACGCAGAGCGACGGCACGCTGCAGATCCTCACCTACCGGGGTTACGCCGAGTACGGCGGCGTCAACCCCAAGGTGAACTGGGTCGGCTCGTTCGAGAAGGAGACGGGCTGCCGCATCGCGCGGCTCGACACCGTGCAGACCGCCGAGCAACTGGCCGACCAGGTCACGCGGCGGCCCTACGACGTGATCACCGCCGGGCCCGTGCTGGCCGCCGACCTGATCGCGGCCAAGCAGGTGCAGCCCATCGACTCGGCCAAGGTCAGCGACTACAAGGACCTGGCCGAGCGCTTCCGCGACCTGACCACGGTCTCCGGCAAGGTGTACGGGGTGCCGTACCTGTGGGCCTACCAGGAGTTCGTCTACGACTCCGCCAAGGTCAGGGGCGGCGGCGTCGAGCAGGCGTTCTCCTCCAGCAGGGCGGCGCTCAAGGACACCCCGCTGACGATCGCCGACGCCGCCCTGGCAGGGGGGTCGGTGAAGGAGCCGTACGAGCTGAGCGAGGCCGAGCTGGGCGAGGCGATGGCGCTGCTCGAACGCAACAAGGACCGCACCTACTGGCAGAACCCGATCGACCTGGTGAAGGGGTTCGCCACGGGCAAGCTCGACTACGCGCAGGTCACCCCGTACTATCGGCTGCTCCTGCAGCAGGCCGGCATCCCGGTCAAGACCATCGCGGCGCCGCGGACGACCGGCTGGGCAGACTCCTGGATGCTGGGCGCGAACGTGCCCGACACCACCTGCGCCTACCGGTGGCTCAACTGGGTGACGGCGGCCAACGCGCAGCGCGACGCGGCGGCGTGGGCGGGCATGGCGCCGGCCAACTCCAAGGCGTGCAAGGGGCGGGCCAGGACGATGTGCGAGACGTACGGGGTGGGTGACTCCAAGCGGCTCGACCGCGTGACGTTCGCCGTGCGGCCGCCCGGGGATTGCCGGGCCGAGGACGGGGAATGCACTGACTATCTCGTCTGGGCCGAACGGTGGGGCAAGCTTCTCAAGTGAGCAGGTCCGGGCGACGGCATGCCACGAGCCCGCCTGTTCCCCCGCCGGGCGTGGCTCTCCAGAGGCGCCCCGGGCCTTCCCCCCTGTCCCGGGGCGTCTCGCCGCCCGGGCGCTGAAGGGCTAGCGGGACGGAAAGGCCACGACGGTGGCCATCGGGGCGGGCACCAGGGCCTCGGCGCAGTCGGCGCACGCGAGCACCGCCGAGTCGTCGGGCAGGCGGCCCACGCGCACGCGCGGCCGCGGCCATCTCTTGTGACAGACGACGCAGGCGTCGCCGTCGCGCTGGGCCGAGGTCAGGCCCTCAGGGTCGAACGTCAACATACTCCGCGCCGTTCTGGTCGGACCCCAGTTCATCACGCTCCCAGCTGCCATCGTCCCTCCGTATGTCGGAACCGTTATAACCCTGACCGAGGCCATGAGCGGCTAGCTGAGCGTCAAGTCAGGGTGAATTCTCTACCCTCATGGGGCCGTTTACACCACAAAAACGGGCATCCAGCCCAAGCTGGATGCCCGTTTGGTTGGTTTTCGTCTACAGCTCGGCGATTGCCTTCTCCAGGATCCCCAGCCCCTCCTCCAGCAGGTGCTCGGGGATCACGAGCGGCGGCAGGAAACGCAGCACGTTGCCGTACGTGCCCGCCGTCAGCACCAGCAGGCCCTCCGCGTGGCAGCGCTTGACGATCTCCTGGACGGCGGTCGGATTCGGCTCCTTGGTGCCCGGCTCGACCAGCTCGATCGCGATCATCGCGCCGCGCCCGCGCACGTCGCCGATCACGTCGAAGCGCTCCTTGAGCGCCTCCAGCCGGGGCAGCATGATCTCGCCGATGCGGCGGGCCTTGGCTACCAGGTCCTCCGCCTCGATCGTCTCCAGCACGCCGAGCGCGGCCTCGCAGGCGAGCGGGTTGCCGCCGTACGTGCCGCCGAGGCCGCCGACGTGCACCTTGTCCATGATCTCCGCGCGGCCCGTCACGGCGGCCAGCGGCAGGCCGCCCGCGATGCCCTTGGCGGTGGTGATGATGTCCGGGACGACGCCCTCGTCCTCACAGGCGAACAGCGTCCCCGTACGCGCGAAGCCCGTCTGCACCTCGTCGGCCACGAACACGATCCCGTTCGCCTGGCAGAACTCCGCGATCCGCGGCAGGAACCCCCTCGCGGGCACGATGAACCCGCCCTCGCCCGCGATCGGCTCGATCACCACGGCCGCCACGTTCTGCGCGCCGATCTGCTTGGCGATCAGGTCGATGGCCTGCTCGGCGGCCTCCTCCGCGCAGTTCTCCGGGCCGGACGGCCAGCGGAACGGGTAGGCCAGCGGCACCCGGTACACCTCCGGCGCGAACGGGCCGAACCCCTGCTTGTACGGCATGTTCTTGGCCGTGAGCGTCATCGTGAGCAGCGTGCGGCCGTGGTAGCCGTGGTCGAACACCACGACGCCCTGGCGGCCGGTGGCGTGCCGGGCGATCTTGACGGCGTTCTCCACGGCCTCGGCGCCCGAGTTCACCAGGAACGTGCGCTTTTCATGGTCGCCCGGCGTCAGCTCGTTGAGCTTCTCGCAGACCTGCACGTACGACTCGTACGGGGTGACCATGAAACAGGTGTGGGTGAAGTCGGCGACCTGCTTCTGGACACGCTCGACGACCCTGGGGGCGGCGTTGCCCACGTTCGTCACGGCGATGCCCGAGCCGAAGTCGATCAGCGAGTTCCCGTCGGCGTCCTCGACCACGCCGCCGCCGGCGCGGGTGACGAAGACCGGCAGCGTGGTGCCGATGCCGGGCGGGACGGCCGCCTGCTTGCGGGCCAGCAACTCCTGGGACTTGGGGCCTGGGATCGCGGTCACGACGCGCCGCTCCTGGGGAATGCTCATGGCTCCGACGGTACGGCGGCCTCCCACCAGGGCCGATACGTCGATATGTCACACTAGGAGTGCTCGTCTTTGCCGGAATGGACAAAACTCATGCCGCCTTCGCTGCAGACCGTCGTGCGCCGCATGAACCTCCGGCCACTGGCCGGGACCACCCGCCCCGGGGTGCTGGACGCCGCCGTGCGCTGGGTCGCGGTCAGCGAGCTGGCGGACCCGACACCGTACCTCGAAGGCGGGGAGCTGCTGCTCACCACCGGCATGCGGATGGAGGGGGACCCGACGGGCGACCTGACGGGCTACGTGGCGCGGCTCGTGCGGCGCGGCGTGGCCGGGCTCGGCTTCGGCGTTGGCGTCTCGCACGAGGAGGTGCCCGCCGCGCTCGTCGAGGCCGCCGAGTCGGCGGGGCTGCCGCTGCTGGAGGTGCCGCGCGAGACGCCGTTCATCGCGGTCGGCAAGGCGGTCAGCGAGCTGCTGGCGGCCGAGCAGTACGAGGAGATCAGCCGCGCCTTCGCCGCCCAGGGACGGCTCACGCGGGCGGCGCTGCGGCCCGAGGGCATGCACGCCGTCATCGACCGGCTGGCCAGGGAGGTCGGCGGGTGGGCCGCGCTGCTGGAGGAGTCTGGCGAGGTCCGGCACGCCACGCGCGGCGCGAACACCGGCGCGGTCGCGGCCGAGCTGTCCCGGCGCCTCGGCCGCCCTGTGCACGTCGCAGGCGGCGTGACGCCGGGCGGCTCGCCCCAAGCGGAGAGCGGGGGAAGGATGCCGTCGAGCCTGGCGTTGTCGGCGCCCGGCGAGCACATCGTGGTGCAGCCGCTCGGCGGCGGGGCGCGCCCGCGCGGCTTCTTCGCCGTGGGCGCGCCGCACGCCTTCACGCCCGTCACGCACACCGTGATCAACGCGGCGGGCTCGCTGCTCACGCTGGCCATGGAGCAGGGCAGGGCGCAGCTCGCCGCCGGACGCCGGCTGCGCACGGCGGTGCTGGAGCTGCTGCTGGCGGGGGAGGGCGAGCGGGCCCGCACCGTGCTGGGCGCGGTGGGCGGCAGGGTGCCCGAGGCGCCGCTGGTCGTGCTGGCGGCGGGCGCCGAGGCGCTGGACGCGTTCGAGACGCGGAGCTTCGCCGCGCTGCTCGGCTCGGTCGCCGTCGCGCTGGTGGCCGAGGGCGTGGCGGAGGAGGTGGCGCTGAGCGCCGAGGCGGCGGTGGGGGTCAGCCAGCCGGTGGTGCTGAGCGCCGACGCGCCGGGAGGCCGCGGCCAGCCCGGCTACGGTACGGCCGCCAGTCTGCGCACGGGGCTGGACCAGGCCGAACGGGCCCTGGAGGCGGCACGGACCCGCAGTGGTGCGGGGCTCGGGAGGGGCGGCGCGGGGTCCGAGAAGGGCGGCGCGGGCTCTGGGAGGGGTGGCGCGACCGCTGGGAGGGGCGGTGCGGGGTCCGCAAGGAGCGGTGCCGGGTTCGGGAGGGGTGGCGCTGGCGGGCCGGGGGGCGCGGGGCGGGTCGTGCGGTTCGGTGAGCTGGCGGGTCAGGGGCTGCTCGCCCTGCTCGACCCCGCCGCCGCCCAGGCGTTCTCGGCCGCCGTCCTGGCCCCCCTCACCACGTACGGCTCCCGCGCCGACCTGGTCGAGTCGCTGCGCGCGTACCTGGACAGCAACGGCCACTGGGACGCGGCGGCACAGCGGCTGGGCGTGCACCGCCACACCCTGCGCTACCGGATGAGACGCGCGGCCGAGCTGCTGGGCCGCGACCTGGACGACCCCGGCACCCGCGCCGAGCTGTGGCTGGCCCTGGAGGCCGCCAGGAAGGCCGTTACTCCTGCTTCTCCACCAGATAGCAGCAGATGATCGCGGTGGTCACCGCCTCGTACGTGCGCCCGTCACGCAGGTGCCCGGCGCGCTCCAGCGAGATGGCCCCCTGAGCGGCGGCCCACAGCGCGTCGGCGATCTTGCGGGGCTGGGTGGGGATCAGGTAGCCGGCCGAGATGCAGTCGGCGATGACGCGGTCGAGGATGTTCAGCGCGGCGCGGGCCAGGGTCCTGGCGCGTTCGCTGGGCTCGAAGCCGGGGATGGCCCGCTCGAACATCAGGCTGTAGTAGCCGGGCTCGGCCAGGCACGCCTGCCGGTACGCGGGGCCGAGCGCGCCGAGCTGCTCCAGGGGGTTGCGGCGCTGCGGCACCGCTTCGAGAAAACGGCGGAAGCGCTCGAACCCCTCCAGATAGAGCGCCTCCGCCAGACCTTCACGGTTGCCGAACATCGTGTACATGACGGTCGTCGTGCAGCCCGCCTCCGCGGCGATCCGGCGCATGGTGAGGCTGTCGGGCCCGTCGGTGCGCAGCAGGGTCACCGCGACGTCGAGGAGGCGGGAGCGCAGCTCGTCGTGGCCGGCGCGCTCACCCATGAGGTAGGCGCCCTGCAGCCCCAGCGGCGCCGAGGTCATGAGACCTCCCTGGTGGCCAAGGAACTATGCGTCCTTGTGACCTCACGCTGTTCGGTCACGGGGCCCACGCCTTTCTGATCGGGGGCCCGCCGCGCTGGAGACCCGCACCGATGACTTAGCCATAGCGGAGATCGCTCAAACCACTCCGCATGGTAAACATCCCGAATTGGGTCTACTTCTGTTACATCATGGGTATACAACGGGGCTTGTACTTAACGGTGAGCCCTCGCGGGGGTGTTGTGCATCGTGGTGTAAATCCCCGGTACATGCCTTGGCATAACGTCGGAGTCATGGACGTGCGTACCTTCTGGCTGGCCGGCCGCGCCGCGACCGGGGACACCGAGCTCACTGTCACCAACCCCCATGACGGCCGCGAGGTCGGCAGGCACTCCGTGCCGACCGACGCGCAGGTCGAGGAGGCCGTCGCGGCGGCCTCGGCGGTGGCGCGGGAGGCCGCCGCGCTGCCCGTCCACGTACGGGCCGAGGCCCTGGCCCACGTCTCGCGCAGGCTCGCCGAGCGGGCCGACGAGATCGCCCACCTGATCACGGCCGAGAACGGCAAGCCCATCGTGTGGGCGCGCGGCGAGGTCGGGCGGGCCGTGGCCACCTTCCGCTTCGCCGCCGAGGAGGCCCGCCGCTGGTCGGGGGCCGTGCAGCGGCTCGACACCGAGCCTGCCGCGGCCGGGCGCCTGGCGTACGTCTCCCGCGTGCCCAAGGGCCCCGTGCTGGCGATCACCCCGTTCAACTTCCCGCTGAACCTGGTCGCCCACAAGGTCGCCCCGGCCATCGCCGTCGGCGCCCCCGTCATCGTCAAGCCCGCGCCCGCCACGCCGTTGTCGTCGCTGCTGCTCGGCGAGATCCTGGCCGAGACGGACCTGCCCGCCGGCATGTTCTCGGTGCTGCCGATCGAGAACGAGCGCGCCTCCGCCCTGGTCCAGGACCCCAGGCTCCCCGTCGTGTCGTTCACCGGCTCCGCGCCCGTCGGCTACGCGATCGCCGACCAGGTGCCGCGCAAGCACGTCACGCTGGAGCTGGGCGGCAACGCCGCCGCCGTCGTGCTGGCCGACGCCGACCTCGACTGGGCGGCCCAGCGCATCGCCCTCTACTCCAACTACCAGGCCGGGCAGAGCTGCATCGCCGTCCAGCGGGTCATCGTCGAGCAGCCCGTGTACGACGCGTTCGTCGAGCGGCTGCTGCCCGCCGTGTCCGCCCTCGTCACCGGCGACCCTGCCGACGAGAAGACGCAGGTGGGGCCGCTGGTCTCGGAGGCCGCCGCCGAGCGGGTCGAGCAGTGGGTGCAGGAGGCCGTCGCCGCCGGGGCGCAGGTGCTCGCGGGCGGCACCAGGCAGGGCGCCACCGTGGCGCCGACCGTGCTGTCCGGCGTGCCGCACGACGCCAAGGTGGCCTGCGAGGAGGTCTTCGGGCCCGTCATGATCCTGCAGCCCGCCGCCTCGATCGACGAGGCGTACGCGATGGTCAACGACTCCAGGTACGGGCTGCAGGCCGGGGTGTTCACCCGCTCGCTGGACGCCGCCTTCCGGGCGAACAGGGAGCTGGAGGTGGGCGGTGTGATCATCGGCGACGTGCCGTCGTACCGGGCCGACCAGATGCCGTACGGCGGGGTCAAGGACTCCGGGATCGGCCGGGAGGGGCTGCACTCGGCGATGGAGGACCTGACGTACGAGAAGGTCATGGTTTTGACGGGGCTGACGCTCTGAGAGGCGCGGGCGGGCGCCCGTCATGGACGGGACGCCCGCCGGGTCAGGCGTGCTGGGCCGTGTCGAAGAGCGACTTGACGGCGTCGCCGAAGTACGGGCCGTACATCGTGCGCTGGTCGTCGCTGTACTTGAAGCTGCTCAACGACATGATCGTGCCCTTGCCGCTGGCCGTGTCGAAGCCCGTCATCCACGGGCCGCCGCTGGCGCCCGCCGTCATGTCGCAGCCGAGGCCCTGGTCGCGGGTCTGGCCGTACGGGTCGTTCTTCATCCGGCCCGCGCAGTAGACCAGGTGGTCGCCGTCGTAGGGCGGGTCGGCGGGGTAGCCGAAGCCGAACGCCTGGCCGCCGCGCGCCGCGTTGAACGCGATCTCCTGGGTGCCCACCACGTCGGCCACGTGCTTGCCGCGCGAGGTGGACAGCGCCACCATGCCGACGTCGTAGTTGTCGTCGCCGCTGCGCGACCAGGGGCCGGCGACGAACATGCGGCGGGCGGTGTACTGGCCGTACGGGCGCAGGCCGCTGGTGCCGTACCCGGGGACGAACGTCCAGTTCGCCGCCCACTCGCCGGCGCCGTCCTTCACGCAGTGGCCGGCGGTGACGACGACGTCCTTGTTGGCGGCCTTCACGGTGCTCGCCGAGCAGACGAAGTCGGCCCCCGCCACGGTGAGGAACACCCGGCCGGTGGTCCTGGCCACCTGGCCGCCGGTGATCCAACGGGAGCCGATCGTGCTGGTGTCGGGTCTGGCGGCGGCCAGGTGGTTCGTGCCCATGAGCTTGCGCGGCAGCGCCAGGTCGGCCTTCTTGCCCGTCAGGCTCGGGGCGGTGCTGACGCCCTTGCCGCCCGTGACGCCGCCCAGCAGGTCGCCGCCGTCCGTCACGTCGGTCACGATGTCGAGCAGGCCGATCGGCAGGGCCTTGGCCATGCGCTCGGGTGTCCAGTAGTCGAGCACGCGCCGGTGGTCGGCGGCGGTACGGGCGGCGACGTGCTCGACGATGTCGCTCCGCTTGGCCGTGTGCGCGGGCACGACGGCCGGTGTCTCGGCCTGTTGGCGGCCGGGTGCCGCGCCCAGGAGCGCGGGGCCGATCAGCCCCGCGAGGAGCGGCGCCGCCGCAAGCAGGGGGGTGCTCAAGGTCATGCCCCCCGAGTGTGCACCACGAGATGTGTTCTTGTGACTACTTTCGGTAAATTGCTCAGAGTGCGTTGGCGGTCTGGGCCGATTGGTAGACGGCCTGCGCCTCGTTCCCGAAATAGGGGCCCAGCATCCAGTCGGGGGCGAAGCTGTATTTGAAGCTGTTCACGGAATTCTGGGTGCCGAGGCCGGTCGACTCGTTGAAATTCAGCATCCAGGGCCCGCCGCTCGAACCGCCCGTCATGTTACAGGTGAGCACGAGGTCGTCGCTGCCCATGAAGTCGTCGAAAGCCCGGCCGCTGCAGTGGATCAGCTTCGAGCCGTCGTACGGGGCCAGCGCCGGGTAGCCGAAGGCGTACAGCTGCTGGCGCCTGGGCTGGTTGAAGGCGACGCCCTGGCCGCCGACGGCGTCCACCAGCGTCCTGCCGTCCACGGGCGCGACCACGGCGGCGGCGACGTCGAAGCCGACGTCCTCGCGGGCGTTCCACTGCGGCGTGGTCAGCAGCCTGGTCGCGGGCCAGGTGCCGAACGGGCGGCTGCCCCTGTCGTAGCCGGGCACGAAGACCCAGTTGGTGTGGAAGGCGCCGTTCATCTTCACGCAGTGGCCGGCGGTGAGCACGACACTCTTGTTGGCGCTGGTCACGGCGGTGCCGGAGCAGGAGGAGTTGCGGCCGGTCGCCGTGGTGAAGAAGATCCGGCCGGTGGTGCGGGCCACCGCGCCGCCGCCGGTCCACGCCTCACCAGGGGTCCTGGCCGCCTGCGCCTCGCGGGCGAACGGGGCGCCCTGCTCGGGCTCGTCCGCCGTCCGGGTCTTGGGGGCGGGGGCCTGCAGCGGCCGGGCGGCCTCCATGCGGCCTTCCGTCCAGTACGTCAGCACCTGCCGCCGTTCGGCGGCCGTGTCGGCGGCGGCCCGCTGGGCGGGTTTGGGGCGCACCGCGTGCGCTTCGGCACTCGCGGGAGCCAAGGTGACGGTGATCACGGCGGCGGCGGAAAGCAGGGCGAAGCGGTGGTGCATTACGAACCTCCCTAAACCGGACGGTGGGCTTGGAAGGTAGCCGGATCAATATCCAGATTTCTCAACTTTTGCGCATTCCGATATGACGATATTCAGTCATAAATTAACTGCACTCCCGCGCGTCACATAAGGAGGGGAATTTAAGGACGACCGGTCCCGCGTGCCCGAGCGCGCCGTGCAGCGGGGACAATGGACACGTGCATGAAGAGACCCTCCGCTCCGTCGTCGTGCTGGGCTCCACCGGCTCGATCGGCACCCAGGCCCTCGACGTCATCGCCGCCAACCCCGGCGGCTTCAAGGTCACCGCGCTGGCGGCGGGGGGCGGCAGGGTCGATCTGCTGGCCGGGCAGGCGGCGCGGTTCGGCGTCGAGGCGGTGGCGGTGGCCGACGCGTCGGCCGTCCCCGCGCTGAAGGACGCGCTGGCCGCGCACGGCGCCAAGCCCACTGTGCTGGGCGGCCCCGACGGGGTCGCCGAGGTGGCCGGGTGGCAGTGCGACGTGGTGCTCAACGGCATCACCGGCGCGCTCGGCCTGACCTCCACGCTCGTCGCCCTGGAGGCGGGCAGGGCGCTCGCGCTGGCCAACAAGGAGTCGCTGATCATCGGCGGGCCGCTGGTCAAGCGCCTGGCCCGGCCGGGGCAGATCCTCCCGGTCGACTCCGAGCACTCGGCGGTGCTGCAGTGCCTGTGGGCCGCAGGGCCAGACGGCTACGACCCCTCGTCCGTCAAACAGCTCGTGATCACCGCGAGCGGCGGGCCGTTCAGGGGCATGAAGCGCGAGGAGATGGCCGGCGTCACACCCCAGATGGCCCTGGCCCACCCCACGTGGTCCATGGGCCCCTACATCACGATCAACTCCGCCAACCTGGTCAACAAGGGCCTGGAGGTGATCGAGGCGCACCTGCTGTACGACCTCGGCTTCGACCGCATCGAAGTCGTGGTGCATCCGCAGTCGATCATCCACTCCATGGTCGAGTACGTCGACGGTTCCACCATCGCCCAGGCCAGCCCGCCCGACATGCGGCTGCCCATCGCCCTCGCGCTCGGTCACCCCAGGCGCGTCCCTGGCGCCGCCCGCCCCCTCGACTGGACCAAGGCGCACACCTGGACCTTCGAGCCGCTCGACGACCTGGCCTTCCCCGCCGTGGCGCTGGCCAGGCACGTCGGCACCGAGGGCGGCACCGCGCCCGCCGTCTACAACGCCGCCAACGAGGTCTGCCTCGACGCGTTCCTGGAGCGCGGGCTGCCGTTCCTGTCCATCGTCGACACCGTGGCCAAGGTCGTGGAGGAGCACCAGGTCACCCCTGCCGACACCGTCGAAGAGGTGCTGGCGGCCGATGCCTGGGCCAGGGCCCGTGCGGCCGAACTCACAGCCGGGCAGTCCCGCTAGCTACCTAAACTGGAAAGCGTCGTCACAGTAAGGGTTGAAATGTCTTCTGTAGCTCTCGGCATCCCGACGGTGCGCCCCAAGCCGCTCGCCGAACGCCGCCACTCTCGCCAGATCATGGTCGGCAGCGTGCCCGTGGGCGGCGACGCCCCCGTGTCGGTGCAGTCGATGACGACGACGGTGACCGCCGACGTCAACGCCACCCTTCAGCAGATCGCCGAGCTGACCGCGTCCGGGTGCCAGATCGTCCGCGTCGCCGTGCCGTCCCAGGACGATGCCGACGCCCTGCCGATCATCGCCAGGAAATCCCAGATCCCCGTCATCGCCGACATCCACTTCCAGCCGAAGTACGTGTTCGCCGCCATCGAGGCGGGCTGCGCCGCCGTCCGGGTCAACCCCGGAAATATCAAGAAATTTGACGATAAGGTCGGCGAAATCGCCAAGGCGGCGGCCGAGGCCGGCGTCCCCATCCGCATCGGCGTCAACGCCGGCTCCCTCGACCCGCGCCTGCTCCAGAAGTACGGCAAGGCCACCCCGGAGGCGCTGGTGGAGTCGGCCCTGTGGGAGTGCTCCCTGTTCGAGGAGCACGGCTTCCGCGACATCAAGATCTCGGTCAAGCACAACGACCCGGTCGTGATGATCAACGCCTACCGGTTGCTGGCCGCCAAGTGCGACTACCCGCTCCACCTCGGCGTCACGGAGGCGGGCCCGGCCTTCCAGGGCACGATCAAGTCCGCCGTCGCCTTCGGCGCCCTGCTCGCCGAGGGCATCGGCGACACCATCCGCGTCTCCCTGTCCGCCCCTCCCGTCGAGGAGGTCAAGGTCGGCGCCCAGATCCTGGAGTCCCTCGGGCTGCGGGAACGCGGCCTGGAGATCGTCTCCTGCCCGTCGTGCGGGCGGGCTCAGGTCGACGTCTACACGCTGGCCGAGCAGGTGCAGGCCGGCCTGGAGGGGCTCAAGGTGCCGCTCAGGGTCGCCGTCATGGGGTGCGTCGTGAACGGGCCCGGTGAGGCCCGGGAGGCGGACCTCGGGGTGGCTTCCGGGAACGGGAAGGGGCAGATCTTCGTCAAGGGCGAGGTCATCAAGACCGTGCCCGAGTCGCAGATCGTCGAGACGCTGATCGAAGAGGCGTTGCGGCTGGCCGAGGAGATGGGCGTCGAGGTGGATCTCGACGACGACGAGACCACGGGACCCACGGTCACGGTCGGCTGAGGTTGTTTTGTCAGGGTGCAGGCGGGCCTGCACCCTGACAAAAAACAGAAGGCGCGACCTCATCGGTCGCGCCTTCTGGGGGGCCGTAGCCCCGGACAAGTTCATGTGCCCTCTTGTGCGGCTGATTTCAGCATACCCCGAACGTGGGCCTCGGCGCTTCCTTATGCTCAGAGTCGTCACATCAACACCTTGAGTAACAACGACTCCCCCCAAGAGCCCGAGGCCGCAGGATGCCCAGCACTTCCCCCGGACGCGATCCGTCCTCCGCCTACTCCCGGCACGTCGTGACGCGCATGCTGGACTTCAGCAGCGCCAGATCGCCCTGGCCGCGCCGCCTGTGGGACGTCAGCAGCTTCTTAGCGCTGGAGGAGTTGTACGAAGCGGGCACGTGGGTGGACCGGCGCGTGCTCTCCCAGTCGTCGCTCGACTGGCAACGGCATGAGGGTGAGCGGCTGTTCGGCGAGGATCCGGCGCTCGGCTCCAGAGCGTTCAGGCGTGAGCTGCAGGAGTGCCTCCGTACGACTCTCACGATCGCCAGCAACGGCCGCAGGAAGCTGCGGCACCTGATCGACGTGGGCCGATCGGGATATCTCGAACGCTGGGCCACCTGCGCGGCGGAGGACGCCCCGCCGCCACCGGAGAAGGTCGCGAGGGCCGTCGCCGCTCACCTGCTCGACAGCGGGTACAGCATGGACGGCCTGAACCACTGGCTGCGGCAGGGCAGGCTGGGCCTGCCGGCCACGGACCTGATCACCGAGATGGCGGGGTTGCTGACCGCGCCGCCGACCTCCTGGAAGGTGGTCGTCCCCTTCTCCGCTCTGCACGGCTGGGAAGAGCTGGGGGTGAACCTGCCCCATTGGGTCGACGGACGAGCGGCCGAGGAGATCATGGCCGCCGCCGGGGCGAAACTGACGGTCCCCGCCGTCGGCGCCCTCTCCTACGAGGTGGAGGCGAGAGACGCCGAACGAGCCCTGGAGATCGTGTCGGACGTCGTCGAGCGGCTGCAGGCCCGCGCCCGCTTCTCCGGGTCGGGGACGGTCACGCCGTTCGACCGGGCTGTCGTGCTCAACCACGGCGGCGCGATGCCACTACGGATGCCCGCGAGAGGGGCCCGGGTCCTGTCCCTCGCGGCGGAACGACAGCTCTACCTGGTCGGAGTCGAACCGCAGCACTTGAGCGGTGGGCGGCGCAGCGCCGTTGACGAAGCGCTGGAGATCGCCTCGGCACTGAATCACGGCCCGCTCGCTCCGGCCATCGCTGGAGCGTGGAGCGCGCTGGAGTCCTTGCTGACCGAGGCGCGGGATCCCGACGAGCGTGAGCGCGTGGTCGCCGCGACCCGTGCCGCCGCGCTGGTCGCCTGTTCCTGGCCCCGGGCCGAGCTGACCGCGCTGTCGCACCGCATACGGCGTACCGGGCCTGGAGACCTCGCCGAACGGCTGGACCGCTGTGCGTCCAACCGCGAACGTGCCCAGATGATCGCCGCTGAGCTGGAGCTGGGGCGCTCCCTGCCACTCGAGCGTTCCTGGCGCAGGGCGAACGATGTCGCGGCGGTCGCCCGCATGCGTGCGCTGCTCGCCGACCGCGCTCAGGTGCTCGCCCGTGTGCGGCGCTATGTCGAGATCTCGCTCCGCAGGCTCTACCGCAGCCGCAACATCATCCTGCACGGCGGCTCGACCGGCGGCGTCGCGCTCCAGGCGACTCTGCGCGTCACCCCGCCGCTGGTGGGAGCCGCGCTCGACCGGCTCGCGCACGCCGACCTGGTGGCAGGGGTGCCGCCTCTCGTCCTCGCGTCCCGTGCCGAGATCGCGCTGCGCATGGTCGGCGATGAGCTGGGCCCCGGCCTCTGCGACCTGATCGAGTAGGTGAGGCCCGCCCGTACCGGAAAGGCACGGGCGGGCCGGAAAGTGGTGGCCGTCAGGCGCAGGTGTAGCCGGACGGGGTCGCGGTGTTGCCGTTCGGGCGGTTGACCTGGAAGCCGGCGCTGCTGTTGGCGGCCCCCGCCGCGATCGTGCCGTTGTGGGCGACGTTGCGGATGGTGATGGTCTGGCCGCTGGTGGTGACGGTGCCGTTCCAGGACCCGGCCAGGGTGTGTCCGGCGGGCAGGGTGAAGGTGACCGTCCAGCCGGTGATGGTCGAGGTGCTGGTGTTGGTGATCGTCAGGGGCTGGATGACGTAGCCGGTCGCCCATTGGGTCTGGACGGTGCCGGTGGCCGAGCAGGTGCCGGTGGAGGTGCCCGGCTGGGTGGTGATCTGGGCCGTGTTCGAGACGGGCGAGGTGTTCCCGGCCGCGTCGCGTGCTCTGACCTGGTAGCGGTAGGTGGTGCTGGGGGTGAGGGCCGTGTCGGTGTACGAGGTGGTGGCGGAGGTGCCGGCCTGGGTGAAGGCGCCGCCGCTGGCGCCGGGGGCGCGCAGGATGTCGTAGCCGGTCACGCCGTTGTCGTCCGTCGAGGCCGTCCAAGAAAGGGTCGTGCCCGTGGCGGTGGTGGCCGAGGCGGTCAGGCCGGTCGGGGCGGTGGGCGGCGAGGTGTCGCCGCCGCCGGTGGTGGTGGTGAAGGTGACGGGTGGCGAGTTCGCCGACAGGTTGCCCGCGCCGTCGCGGGCCCGCACGTAGACCTGGTACTCGGTGCCGGCGGTCAGCCCGGTGAGGGTGATCGAGTTGGTGGTGGACTGGCCGAGGCGCGGGTCGGTGGCGCCCTGCTCGCGGTGCACGTCGTAGCCGGCCAGGCCGGAGCCGCCCTGGTCGGTGGAGGCGGCCCAGGTGAGCGTGGCGCCGGTGGAGGTGACGCCGGTGGCGGCCGGGGTGCCGGGGACGCTGGGCGCGGTGGTGTCGCCGCCGCCGTCCGTAAGGGTGGGGGTGGTCCAGTCGCGCCACTCGGCGAGGTTGCCGCTCTTGTTGGACGCGATCCGCATCGAGCCGGTGTAGCTGCCGGTGTTCAGCAGGAACCGCTGGATGTTCTGCTGGAGCGGGGTGCGCCATTCGGACCGGTTGGCGCAGTGGGTGCCGTCCTGGACGGCCGACCAGTAGGTGAGGTTGCCGCCGGCGCCGAGCGCCTTGTAGATCTCCGCGCCGCCGAGCGCCCCGACGCTGGCGGATCTGGCGGCGAGCCAGTCGATGTGCGGGTTGTCCATGATGAACAGGCCGCGCGGCGCGATCATGCCGACCACCGAGTGGGTGTCCACGGGCAGCCGGCCGGGGCTGCCCGTGAAGGAGCTGAACGCGTCGCCGAGCCAGGGCTGCTCGGAGTAGGCGCTGCTCAGCGGCTGGGCGCCGCTCTCGCCGGGGATGGCGCGGAACGCGGCGACGCCGCCGCTGCCTGACTCGATGGGCATGGTCAGGGCGATGCGCTGGTCGAACGCGCCGACCACGAAGGCGCCCTTGCCGTACCGGGAGCAGCCTGTGACGCCGGTGGCGTCGGCGCGCAGAATACTGCCGCCCGACTGCTCGATGACGTCGATGATGCGGCTCACGCCCCACGCCCAGGCGGCCAGGACGCCGGTGCCGCTGGAGGCGCCGTAGACGGTGTAGAAGGCGCCCTGCTTGTTGGTGCGCGGCGTGCCCTCCCTGCCGACCGCGAGGGGGTCGTAGCTGATGACGGCGGCGCCCGCCGCCTTGATCGTGGCGGTGTCGGCGCCGAGCCCGCCCAGGACGACCACGGCGGGGAAGGGGCCGGTGCCGCTCGGCAGGTCGACGCCGGCGGAGAAGCTCGCGGTCCTGCCGTTGTGGGAGACGTTCACGCTGATGCTCGTCCTGGAGACCGTGCCGGTGACGCTGGACGGCTTGGCGGGCTTCTCGCCGTAGACGAACTTCTCGGCCAGCTTCTTGATCTCCTGCCGCCTGCACCGCCAGTCGGCCTTGGTGGTGATGCGGGCGCCGTTCAGCTTGGTGAAGGGGTCGGGGAGCCTGGCGACGGTGGGCAGGGAGCCCGCGTCGGGCAGGGCGGGCACGGCGCAGTCGGCGCCCTCGTCCTCGACCCCGGCCGCCGCGGCGGCGGGGGTGGTCGCGACCGTCATCGCTGCGGCCATCGAGAGCGTCGTCGCCACCGCCAGCGCGACGAGCCTGGAGCGGGCCAAGCCGGTGATCACAACGGCTCTCCCTTCCGTGTGGGGGGTGCTGGCGATCAGTTTGCGAAGCGCGCCGAAACATGTCAACGCTCGTACGAAATGTTTCGGCGCATGGCTCGGCCCACATGGGAAGACTGCCGAAAGTATCGGAAACTAAGTGAAAGAGTCGCAGTGTGTCATGGGAGGATTACAGATCGGCAAACATGTCCTCATACCTAGAGTCACCACCCGGTCGCTCACGGGAGCATCGCAGGGCCTATGACAAGGAAGGGGGCCGGGTGAAGCGGGTAATGGGGGTTGTCGCCGGGCTGGTGATGCTCGTCGCGGGGGTCGTCAGCGCGGACGGGGCGGCGGTGGCCGGCAGGAAGGCGCCTGTGGTGTGGGGGGCCTGTCCCAAGGTGGCGGGGAAGACGGCCTCGGCCGCCATCGAGTGCGCCACCGTACGCGTGCCGCTCGACTACCGCCATCCGATGGGGCAGTCGATCAAGGTCGCGCTGAACCGGATCAAGGCCAAGGTGTCCAGGGACGCCAACCACCTGGGCACGATGCTGGTCAACCCGGGAGGGCCGGGGTCGTCGGGCCGCGACCTGACCGAGTACGTGGCCACGCAACTGCCCGCCGACGTGGCCGAGCGGTACGACGTCGTCGGGTTCGACCCGCGCGGCGTCGGCGCCAGCGAGCCGTCCGTGCACTGCGTGGACGCCGCGACCTACTACAAGGCCCCGCGGCCGGACGCGGTGCCGCACAACAGGGCGGAGGAGAAAGCGCTGCTGGCCAGGGCCGCCGACTACGCCTCCCGCTGCGGCCAGCGCTGGGCGTGGCTGCTGCCGCACCTCACCAGCGAGAACACCGCCAGGGACATGGACACGATCCGCGCCGCCCTGGGCGAGCAGAAGATCAGCTACCTCGGCTACTCGTACGGCACCTACCTCGGCGCCCTGTACGCCACGCTCTTCCCGAGCCGCGTCAAGCGCCTGGTCATGGACAGCTCCGTCGACCCCAAGGGCGTCTGGTACGACTCCAACCTCAAGCAGGACCGCGCCTTCGAACGCCGCCACCGCCAGTTCCTGGCCTGGACGGCCAAGCACCACGACGCCTACAAGCTGGGCGCCACGCTGAAGCAGACCTCGTTCGCCTACTACGCGATGCGCGACCGGCTGCGCGCCAAGCCCGCCGGGGGCGTCGTGGGGCCGAGCGAGCTGGACGACACGTTCACCGTGGCCGGCTACAGCGACAAGGTGTGGCCGCAGTTCGCCCAGGCCTGGTCGTCCTACGTGCGGCAGGGCGACGTCAAGGGGCTCACCGACATCTACGCCAAGCACGGCAAGAACGACGACACCGACGAGAACGGCTACGCCATCTACCTGAGCGTCCAGTGCCGCGACGCCCGCTGGCCGCGCCAGTGGGACAGGTGGCGGACCGACATGAAGGCGATGCACCGCGAGGCGCCCTTCCTGACCTGGCCGAACGCCTGGTTCAACGCCCCGTGCGCGTTCTGGCCGGTGCAGGGCGGCAAGCCGGTGCAGGTGCGCTCCTCGCCGAAGCTGCCGCCGTTCCTCATGCTGCAGTCGCGCCACGACGCCGCGACCCCTTACCAGGGCGCGCTGGAGATGGCGAAGCTGTTCCCCCGCTCCCGCATGGTGCTCGAACGGGGCGGCAACCACGGGGTGTCGCTGGCGGGCAACAAGTGCCTGGACGGGCATCTGGCCGCGTACCTGCGGGACGGCACCCTGCCGCGCCGCGACACGACCTGCCCCGCCACGCCCGAGCCGCGCCCGGCCGCGCAGCTGAAGTCGAGCAGCCCGTCGTCGCCTGGTCTGCTCGGAATCCTGGGCGTCCTGGAGGGGCTGCCGATCGGCTGACGTCAAGAAAGGGTTACCGTGGGCAGCGCCGGATGCCGTATTCGGTAACCCTTCGCGTAGTCTGACCATGTGATGCTGCGTACATCGGCGTCGCGCGTGCTCGACGACAACGACCGGGACGAGGTCCTCGCCCTCCTGGACTCCGATCCGGTCGCCAATGTCTTCGTGTCCTCTCGGGTGCGGGCCGTCGGACTCAATCCGGCAAGGCTCGGCGGGCAGATGTGGGGGTTCGGGCCGCGCGGTGGCCTTGTGTCACTCTGTTACGCCGGAGCCAACATGGTGCCGGTCAACGCCGGCCCGGAAGCCGTGCACGCCTTCGCCGACCGTGCGCGCAAACAGGGGCGGCGCTGCTCGTCCATCGTGGGTCCCGTCGATGCCGTCTCGCTGCTGTGGGAGCGGCTGGAGCCGCACTGGGGGCGGGCGCGGGCGATCCGCTGGGCGCAGCCTGTCATGGCGACGTCCAGCAAGTCGCCGGTGGCGGCCGACCCGCGGGTGCGGCGGGTGCGGCCCGAGGAGTTCGACGTCCTGCTGCCGGCGTGCGTGGCGATGTTCACCGAAGAGGTCGGCGTCTCGCCGAACCTCGGTGACGGCGGCGCGCTCTACCGGACGCGGGTGGCCGAGCTGATCAGGATCGGGCGGTCGTACGCGCGTATCGACGACGGCCGGGTCGTGTTCAAGGCCGAGGTGGGAGCCGTGACCCCGCACGCCTGCCAGATCCAGGGCGTCTGGGTCGCCCCGGAGCTGCGGGGGCGGGGGTACGCGGTGGCCGGCATGGCCGCCGTGGTGGAGGCGGCGATGAGCTGCTTCGCGCCCGTCGTCTCGCTGTACGTCAACGACTACAACCACGCCGCCAGGGCCGTCTACCGGAAGGTGGGCTTCCGGGAGATCGACACCTTCATGTCCGTGTTGTTCTAGCATCCCCGGCATGATCCTTGTCACGGGTGCAACGGGGAACGCGGGCGGCGCGCTGGTGCGGACGCTGGCCGAGGCGGGCGAGCCGGTGCGGGCGCTGGTACGGCGTGAGGTGGAGCTGCCCGCCGAGCTGGTCGTGGGCGATCTGAACGACCCCGAGTCGGTGGCGGGCGCCCTGGACGGCGTGCGCGGGGTGTTCCTGCTGGCCGGGTACGACCGGATGGACGAGACGCTGGCCGCCGTGGCGCGGGCCGGGGCCGGGCACGTGGTGCTGCTGTCGGCGAGCGCCGCGGAGGCCGCCGACGTGAGCAACCCGATCTCGGCCTACCACGTGCGGTCGGAGGCGCTGGTGCGCGAGTCGGGGGTGCCGTGGACGGTGCTGCGGCCCAGGACGTTCATGTCGAACACGTTGCGCTGGGCTGAGCAGCTCAGGGCGGGCGACGTCGTCCGCGACGCCTGGCCTGACGCGGCCGTCGCGGCCGTCGATCCGCTCGACATCGCCGCGGTGGCCGCCGCTTCGCTGCTGGAGAAGGGGCACGACGGGCGGGTGTACGGGCTCACGGGGCCGCGGGCGCTGCGGCCCGCCGACCGGGTGCGGATCCTGGGCGAGGTGCTGGGCAGGGAGCTGCGGTTCGAGGGGCTGACAGACGACGAGGCCAGGGCCGGGATGGTGGCCGGTGGGATGCCGGAGGCGTACGCGGAGGCGTTCTACGGGTTCTTCGCGCGCGGCGAGCTGGACGAGTCGGCGGTGCTGCCCACGGTGGACGAGGTCACCGGGCGCCCGCCGCGCACGTTCGAGCAGTGGGCGCGGGCCAACGCGGGCGCGTTCGGCTGACGTAGCGACCCGGGCCGACGCTTTCGGCTGACGCAGTGGCGCGAGCCGACGCGGAGGCGTTCCGCTAGCCGGGGATCCGCAGGGTGAGCAGGGCGACGTCGTCGTCGTTGTCGGCCGGGCGGACGCGGGTGAGCAGCCGGTCGCAGTAGGCGCTGAGCGGGTGGCGGGTCAGCGCGGCGGCCTGCCGCCGCAGCCGGTCGAGGCCCTCGTCGAGGGAGTGGCTGGGCGACTCGATCAGCCCGTCGGTGTAGAACAGCACGGTGGAGCGCGGCGGCAGCTCGACGACGGCGTCCTCGCGGGCCGGCGCGAAGCCGGTGCCCAGCAGCAGGCCGCTCGCCTCGTCCAGGTAGCGGGTGCTGCCGTCGCCCTCGACCAGCAGCGGTGGCGGATGCCCCGCGTTGGTCCAGCGCAGCCGCCACCTGCCGTCCTCGCGCTCCACCCGGCCGAACACGACGGTGGCCATCGTGGTCTCGGCCATGCGGGCCACCGCCTGGTCGAGCCGGTCCACGATGACGCTGGGCGGCTCCTGCAGCTCGCCCGCGTAGGCGCGCAGCATGTTGCAGACCTGCGCCATGCCGGACGCGGCGTCGAGGTCGTGCCCCACCACGTCGCCGATCACCACCCCGGCAGCGCCGTCGGACAGGATGAACGCGTCGTACCAGTCGCCGCCGACCTGCGAGGCGCGCGGCGCGGGCACGTAGCAGGCGCCCATCTCCAGGCCGGGCATCGACGGCAGCCGGGGCAGCAGGTGCCGCTGCATGGTCTCGGCGACCCGGCGCTGCCGCTCGTACAGGCGGGCGTTGTCCAGCGCCAGCCCCGCCCGGCGGGCGATGTCCTCGACGAGCAGCAGGTCGTCGGTGGTGTACGGCTGGGGCTGCTCGGAGCGTCCGAGGGTCATGGCGCCGACGACGTCGCGCACGCCGCGGATCGGCGCGGTGCACGCCGTCCAGATGCCGGTCGCCTCGAACAGCTCGCACTGGACGGCGGCGAGCCGCGACTGCAGCCGGCCCTCGTAGTCCTCCGGGCCCACCAGGGCCGCGGTGACGCCGCGCAGCGCCCGCGCCAGCGGCATCGTGGACTCGCGCGGCAGCGGCGGCATCGGCCGCTCCAGCTCGGCGCGGTGCGCCAGGACGCCGTTCTCGTGGTGGACGACGGCGGCGCGCGTCACCTCGCCCTCCTCGGTGAGCAGGTCGACCACCGCCCAGTCGCCCAGCAGCGGCACCACCAGGCGGACGAGCTGGCGCAGCGTCTCGTCCACGTCCAGGCTGGCGGTGAGCGTCGTGGTCGTCTCGGCCAGCAGGGCCAGCCGGTCGAGCTCCGACATCGTCGGGGCGGGCCGCGCCCGCTGCCGCTCGCCCAGCCCGGCCGAGCCGGTCTCGTGGAAGAGCACCAGCGCGCCGGACCCGGCCTCGCCGACCCGGCACGGGGTGACCATCCAGGCAATCTGGACGAGCGAGCCGTCGCCCCGCTCCAGCCACACGTCGCGGCCGTGGGCGGAGTCGCTGGTCAGCAGGGGCTCCCGCATCACGCACCGGCTGCGCGGCAGCGGCTCGCCGCGCTCGCCCCGGTGCAGCAGGTCGTGGGCGTCGCGGCCGACCAGCTCGCCGGCCTTGCGCCGCAGCAGCCGCTCGGCCTGGGAATTCACCTCGACGATGCGGCCGCGGTCGTCCACCACGTACGTGCCCGCGTGCGCGAGGTCGTCGAGCCGGAAGGGGCGCTGCACGGTGAATTGCCCGGTGTCGCCCACGGCCGGCCCTCCTTCCCCCTTTCAGCACCTCTTACCCAGCATCGTCGCTGGTCAAGGGCCTAAAGGCGGACGAGCTTGTCGAAAAGCCTGGCCAGCTCGGTGCCGGGGTCGGCGGTCAGCCCGGCGTGCACGGGGCCTGTCTGGACGATCGTGCTGCGCGGCGCGGTCAGCCAGCGGAACCGGCCGCCGAGCGGCTCTCCGGCCAGCGGCCCGCAGTCGTCGCCGCAGGCCAGCTCGTACGCCGTCAGCGCCCGGCGCACCCCGTCGACGTCGGCCTGCGGATCGAGCGCCCGCAGCCTGCCGGGGTCCAGCTCGACCCTGGCGCACAGGTAGTCGCGGGGCTGGCAGTAGAGCAGCACGCCCGCGTTGATCAGCTCGCCCCGCTCGACCTTGGGCATCACGCGGATGACCGCGTACTCGTAGACGTCCCTGCTCATCGGCCGCCGCCTCCCCGCCAGAACTCGCCGACCGAACCAGGGCCCTGCCTGCGCTGCTCGTGCTCGCCGCGCACCAGCCACTCGCGCGGCCCGTGCGCCCGCTGGAGCAGGTGCTCGACGTAGGCCTCGCGCACCTCGCCGGGCGAGCCGAAGCCGGGCTCGTCCGCCAGCCACTCGTCCGGCACCAGCGCCGTCACGCCCTCCAGCAGCTCACGGGTGATCCTCCCGGCCAGCTCGGCGCCCGCCGCCTCGACGTTGCCCGCGTACGGGGCGAGCACGTGGTCGCCGGAGTCGAACGGCCGCTGGGGGTCGGCGGTGCGCCAGTTGTGGTGGAACCAGAGCGCGGCCCCGTGGTCGATCAGCCAGGTGTCGCGGTGCCAGATCAGCAGGTTGGGGTTGCGCCAGCTCCTGTCGATGTTGTGGATGAGGCCGTCGAACCACACCACCCGCGCCGCGAACAGCGGGTCGGCCACCCACGCCAGCGGCTCGAAGCCGAGCGCGCCCGGCAGGAAGTCGACCGCCAGGTTGAGCCCGGTGCTGGCCTTGAGCAGCTCCTGGACCTCGTAGTCGGGCTCTCTGACGCCGATCTGCGGGTCGAGGTCGATGAGCTTCAGCTCGGGCGTCCTGAACCCGAGGTGGCGGCCCAGCTCGGCGCAGAGGATCTCGGCGACCAGCACCCGCCTGCCCTGGCCGGCCTCGCGGAACTTCACGACGTACGTGCCCAGGTCGTCGGCCTCGACGACGCCGGGCAGCGACCCGCCCTCCCGCAGCGGGGTGACGTAACGGGTCGCTGCGATCTTCTCCAGCACGAGATGAGGCTATCGTCCCCGGCCGCCTGCCTGGATCGGGGCGAAGGGGTGCTCGCGTGAGGCCTCCACGGCGGCGAAGGCGTAGTCGAGCATCCGGCGCTCGTACTCGGCCTTGGCCTGCGCCACCGGCAGGCCCCGCGCGAGCAGCTCGGTCAGCACCTGGGCGTCGCGCAGCCCGACGTTGGCGCCCTCGCCCCGGCCGGGGCTCATGGCGTGCACGGCGTCGCCGACCAGCGTGACGGCGGGCTCGTCCCAGGGGGCCACGCGGCGGGCGGAGTGCGTCCGCAGCACGAACGTCGACCCGGGGTCCGCCTCGTGCACGATGCGCCGGACGCCGTCGTGCCAGCCTCGCACGGTCTTGGCGGCGAGCCCGGTGTCCGGCTGCGGTCCTTCGACGGCCATCGTCCAGGAGAAGTATCCGGGGACGTCCGTGAGGCGCAGGCCGGGCGCGTGCCTGGCCACGGCCTCGGTCACCGGGGTGAGCGGCCGGCAGGTGGCGATGGAGATCGCGGTGCCGTCGGGGGCGGTGACCCGGTTGAAGGAGTCGACCAGCTCGGGTGGGGTGGCGGCGAGCAGTTCGGGGATGATCCAGGTGCGGCCGTACAGGGCCCAGCCGAGCTGGTCCACCACGGCGCCGGGCAGGAGCTGGGCCCGTACGCGGGAGCCTGCCCCCTCCGCCCCGACGAGCAGGTCGCCGTCGGCGCTCCGGCCGTCCGCGAAGTGGGCGCGCACGCCGTCGGGGAGCGGCTCGTAGCGCTCGAAGGCCATGCCGAAGCGGACGTCGAGGCCGGCCGCGAGGATCTCGCGGAGCGTGAGCCGGTTCACGCCGAAGCCGCCGGTGGGCGGGAGGTCCTTGGCGAACTTGGGGCGGAGCCGCTCGTCCATGAAGATCATCCGGGTGGCGGGGCGGAGGGCGGTGGCGGCGGCCAGCTCGTACAGGTGGGCGGGGACGCAGGCGCGCAGTGCCCGCACGCCGCTCTCCTTGAGGCTGATGCGGTAGCCCTGGGGGCGGTGGGCGGCGGAGGGGTCGCGTTCGTAGAGGGTGACGGTGCGGCCTGCCTGGCGCAGGCCCTGGGCGAGACAGAGTCCGGCGATACCGCCTCCCACGATGAGGATGTGGGTGTCGTTCATGGATCGACTGTAAGCAAATAGCTGTCGCGACAGCAAGTGTTGGGGCACGTATTCTGGGCGGCATGATCGATCGACGCGCGTTCGAGCTGGTACTCGGCGGAGGGTCGCTGCTCGTCCAGGTGGGCCGGGAGCTGAACACCGAGACCGAGCGGCGGCTCGCCCCGCTCGGCCTCACGGCGCAGCAGGCCGCGCTGCTGCTGCACGCCTCGCGCGGCGACAGCACGCCCAGCCTGCTCAAGAGCCAGTTGGGCACCGACACGGCCGGCATGACCCGCCTGCTGGACCGGCTGGAGGCCAAGGGGCTGCTGCGCAGGGCCCGGCATCCGGACGACCGGCGCTCGATCGTCATCGAGCTGACCGCCGAGGGGCGGGCGCTGGTGCCCCGGCTGCCGCCGATCTTCGGCGGGATCAGCAGGCAGGTCTTCGCCGGGTTCTCGCCCGAGGAGGTCGCCCAGGTCACGCAGATGCTGCGGCGCATCATGACGAACCTGTCGGACGGCGCGACGCCACCGTAGAGTGGGGCCCGTTGAAGGGATCGAGGGATCGATGCTCAGGATTCACTTCACCGGCGACGACTTACGGCGCACCCGATTAGCGGAGACCGCCGATCCCTTCTGGGAGATGGTGTTCAGCAGGCACCGGCTCGCCGACCCCGCGCCACCGGCGACGCTGCGCCCCTGGCTGGCGCAGATGCGGCGCGAGCGGCACGTGCTGCACCGCCACGAGCGGGTGGTGGCCGCGCTGACGCCGTTCGGCCCGTACTTCCCCGACTTCATCACGCCCGCCGAGGGCCTGCAGGGGCTCGACGCCGGGCTGCAGGCGATACTCGGCACGCCGCGCGCGCGGCTGCGGCACGAGATGGAGACGCTGGCCCGCACGGCGGCGCTGCCCGGCTGGGGCAGGCGGCTGGCCGAGGGGGAGACGGCGACGCTGATGAACCTGGCGGCCACGCTGCGGGCCTACCACGCCATCGCCATCGAGCCCTACCAGGACGTGATCGGCGCGGCCATCGCGGCCGAGGTGTCGCGCAGGCGGCGCGACCTGGCCGAGGGCGGCCCTGACGGGCTGCTGCGCGGGCTGGCGCCGCTCATGCGCTGGCGCCCGCCGCTGCTGGAGGTCGACTACGACGTGGACCGCGACCTGCACCTCGACGGGCGCGGGCTGCTGCTGATCCCGTCGTACTTCTGCAGGCGGGTGCCGGTCGCGCTGGCGGACCCCGGCCTGCCGCCGACGCTGGTGTACCCGATCGACCGCCACTCGCACTGGCAGACGAACCGCACCGAGTCGCTGGTCGCCCTGCTCGGCGCGACCCGCGCGACGGTGCTGGCCGCCATCGACGACGGAGCCACCACCACGCAACTGGCGCAGCGCGCCGCGACCTCGCCCGCCTCCGTCAGCCGCCACACCCGGGTGCTGCGCGACGCCGGGCTGATCGAGACGCACCGCCACGGCACCGCCGTGCTGCACGTGATCACCCCGCTGGGGCAGACCCTGCTGTCGTCGGGCCGGTGAGGCCCATGTCCAGCCTTTGCGTCCAGGTGCAAAGGCTGGATGCTCGCCGGACGCGGCCAAGATACTGAACTCCTCGCTGCGGAGCCTTCCATACGAACGCGTATGGAAGGCTGAGCGAGTCGAACGCGAACGGCTGGGCGTGTGTGCGGGCCCTACTGGGGCGGGCCTTCGGTGACCGGCACGACCCGGCCATCGCCCACGGGCGGCCGGGGGTCACGTCTTCGCGATGACCTCCTCGGCGAAGCGCTCCATGGTGGCGATCTTGAGTTCCAGGGTGTTCTCGCCGTACCGCGCCTTCTCCTCGGGGGTGGCCAGCCACCACGGGGCGGCCATGGTGCCCGTCACGCCCTTGGCCGCGAAGCGGCGGTAGGTTTCGGCGTCGGGCAGGACCGCGAGCGGGGCGATGATCTCGAAGCCGTCCATCGGCCTGCCGCTCGCGTCGAGATGGCCGCGCAGCGCGGCGAGGACCTCGTCGAACTGCTCCTCGGTGTAGATGCGGTTGCCGATCCAGCCATCGCCCAGCGTGGCCGCGCGGCGCAGGGCCGCCTCGCTGTCGCCGCCCACGACGACCGGGATCGGCCGCGCCGGGGTGGGACAGATCGACAGCGGGGGCAGGCCGTCGAGCGCGACCGTCTCGCCCGCCCACAGCGAGCGCAGGACGGGCAGCATCGCGTCCAGGCGCCGGCCGCGCGTGTGGAAGTCCTGCCCGGTGCCGGTGAACTCCTCCTTGCACCAGCCCACGCCGACGCCGAACGTCACCCGGTCGTGCGACAGCACCGCCGCCGTGGAGACCTGCTTGGCCACGGTGAACAGGTCGCGGGCCGGGGCGATGTAGACGTTCGGGGAGAAGCGCAGGGTGCTGGTGACGGCGGCCATGGCGCCGATCGTCACCCAGACGTCCGGCCAGTGCGTGCTCGCGTCCCAGCGCGGCCTGCCCGACTTCGAGTACGGGTAAGGCGTCGCGAAGTCGGCGTAGAAGAGGTGGTCGGAGAGCGTCAGCGTGTCGAACCCGCACCGCTCGGCGGCCCGCGCCAGCTCGACGAACTGATCCGTGTCGGAGAACGAGGCTCCCAGCCAGTATCTCATCGGAACTCCGGCGCGACCTTGGTGGCGAACAGCTCCAGGTTCCGCTTGACCGTGTCCAGCGGCAGCACGCCCTGCTGGCCCTGCATGTAGAGGCCGAACCACTCCAGGTCGGGCATGCGGTCGAGCATGCGCTGGATGCCGCGCTTGACGTCGTCGGGGGTGCCGAACAGGGCCATCTCGACGTCGTTCATGCGCTTGGCGTCGCCCTTCTCGGGGGAGATGGGCTTGTGCTTCTCGTCCTCCTTCTTGCGCAGCACCTCCAGGTAGCCGAACGGGCCGAAGAAGGCGGCGAAGTCCTTGGGGATGCTGCGGCCGAAGGTGTTGATGGCCTCCTCGGTGGTGTCGGCGATGCCGACGATCTTGAGGATGCCGGTGTGCTCGCCCAGCTTGTACCGGCGGCCCTGCTTGGCCGACTCCTCCTGGTAGAGCTTGGCCTTCTGGGCGTGGTCGTCCGGGTTGGGGGTGAACATCCACGGCAGGATGTCCTCCTGCGCCGCCCTGATCACCGACCGGTCGGAGATCGTGAACGGCTGCCACAGCTCGGGGTGCGGGTTCTGGTACGGCCTGGGGCAGACGGAGACGGCCTTGATGGTGCCGTCCTCGTCGATCTCCTCGGGGGAGCCGAAGGTGCGCGTCCACTCCTGGGCGGGCCAGCCCTCGATGCCCTCGAACGGGTAGGGCACCTGGTAGTCGAGCACGTCCGACTTGTAGCGCAGCGTCTCCTGCGTCCACGCCATCTTCATGATCTTCAGCACCTCGCCGAAGACGTCGAAGTTGCGCGTGTCGGACGCCGAGCCGTCGGAGCGGGCGGCGGCGGCGTGCCAGCGCTGGCCCAGGACGTTCATCCACCGGTTCTGGTAACCCCTGGCCACGCCCAGGCGCAGCCGGCCCTTGCAGAACTGGTCGAGCAGCGCCACGTCCTCGGCGGCCCTGATCGGGTCCCAGGCGGGCAGCACGAGGCCGAGCGGCGCGAGCAGGATGCGCTCGGTCCTGGCGGCGAGGTCGGTGAGGAACATCAGCGGGTTGACCGAGAACTCCATGCCCTCCGAGTGGAAGTGGTGCTCGGTCATCATCAGCGCGTCGAACCCGATCTGGTCGGCGTGGACGGCTATCTCCCGTACCTCGTGCAGCAGCCTCTGGTACGACTCGGTGTCCCGCCCGATCGGGCGCTTGGCCCTGGCGTTCTCCTCGGCGGCGTAACCAGAGCCTGGTATTTGCGGATTCAGGAAGATAGAAAACTTCACCGTGGACCTCTTTCCGCGGGATGGTCTTCTGCAAGGTACTCTGGAAATCTTAACCGAGCAATCGCTTGGTTCGCTGTGGGGAGTGTCGTATGAGGCTTGGCGTCACGATGTTCGCGACGGATCTGGCCATGCCGGTCCACGAGCTCGCCAGAGCGGCGGAGGAACGCGGCTTCGACTCGCTGTACGTGCCCGAGCACACCCACATCCCCGTCTCCCGGCGCACCCCGTACCCCGGCGGGGGTGAGCTGCCCGAGGAGTACAAGCGCACCCTCGACCCCCTCGTCGCCCTCTCCTACGCCGCCGCCGTGACCCGCGACCTGCGGGTCGGCACCGGCATCCTGCTCGCCGCCCAGCGCGACCCCATCGTTACCGCCAAGGCCCTGGCCACCCTGGACCACCTCTCCGGCGGGCGAGTCGTCGTCGGCGTCGGGTTCGGCTGGAACGTCGAGGAGATCGAGAACCACGGCGTCCCGTACGGGCGGCGCCGCGAGGTGGCCCGCCGCAACGTGCTGGCCATGCAGGCCATGTGGCGCGACGAGGTGGCCCGCGTCGAAGGCCTGGAGCCGTCCTGGTCGTGGCCCAAGCCCGTCCGGGTCCCGCCCGTCTACCTCGGCGGGGCGGCGGGGCCGAAGCTGTTCGCCCAGGTGGCCGAGTACGGCGACGGCTGGATGCCGATCGGCGGGCGCGGCATCAAGGCGGCGCTGCCCGCGCTGCGCGAGGCGTGCGAGAAGGCCGGACGGCCGCAGGCCTGCGAGGTCGTCCCCTTCGGCACGCTGCCGAGCAGGGAGAAGCTCGACTACTACGCCTCCCTCGGGATCACGCAGGTGGTCGCCACCCTGCCCAGCGGGCCCGCCGACGTGATCCTGCCCCTGCTGGACGAGTACGCGGCGCTGCTGTGACCGCCGGCACTGATGTGACCGATGGGGGCGCTGGCATACTGGCGGCCTATGTCCCGCGCTGAAGACCCCTCCCGGCTGGGCGAGTACCGGATCCTGCGCCGGCTCGGGCAGGGCGGCCAGGGAGTCGTCTACCTCGGCGAGTCGCCCCAGGGCGCGCTCGTCGCCGTCAAGCTCATGCACGCCAGAGTGTCCGGCGACCCGGACGTGCGGCGGCGCTTCCTCGGCGAGGTCGAAGCCGTGCGGCGGGTCGCCGCCTTCTGCACGGCCCAGCTCCTGGACGCCGACCTCGACGGCGACCGGCCCTACCTGGTCAGCGAGTACGTCGAAGGGCCGTCCCTGGCCGAGCACGTCGCCGACAAGGGGCCCAGGTCCGGCGGATCACTGCACCGCCTGGCCATCGGCACCGCCACCGCCCTGGGCGCCATCCACCGCGCCGGGGTCGTGCACCGCGACTTCAAGCCGCCGAACGTGCTGCTCGGCATCGACGGGCCGCGGGTGATCGACTTCGGGGTGTCCCGCATGATGGACGCCGCCGCCACCACCAGCACCGGCGTCTCCCTCGGCACCCCCGCCTACCTCTCGCCCGAGCGGGTGCAGGGTGAGACCGCCGGGCCGCCCGCCGATCTGTGGGCCTGGGGGCTGACCGTGGCCTACACGGCCACGGGGCGGCACGCGTACTGGGCGGAGACGTACCAGGAGGTGCTGGCTCGGATCCTGTACGGGAAGCCGGACCTGGGCGGGCTGGGCGGGGTGCTGCGGGAGGTCGTCGAAGGGTGCCTGCGTCATGATCCGCAGGAGCGGCCGGACGCGGAGGAGGTGCTGCGGTGGTTGCTGGGGCATGAGCAGGGGGACGTGCTCACGACCGGCGCCCGCGCCGCCGTGCCCTTGCCCGAACCGCCTGCCACCACCGACCTGCGCCCTGTCGGCGGCACCGGCCCTCGTCCTGAAGTGGACGCCTGGACCGAGCCTGACGGTGGGGTGCCGACGGGGCGGCGGTGGTGGCCGGAGCGGCAGGTCGTGGTGGCGGCGGTCGCGGGGCTGGCCGTGGCGGGGGCCGTGCTCTGGTGGGCCGGGGAGCGGCGGTCGGACGTCGCGGAGCCGCCGCGGATCGTGCAGCCGATGCCCGAGCCGTCCGCCTCCACACCCGCCTCTGCGCCCGCCGAGCCGTCCGCCTCCGCACCCGCCGAGCCGGATCTCGACGGCACCTGGACCGGGTCGGCCGAGCACCCGACCGCCAAGCGGGTCTTCCCGGTGGAGCTGCGCCTGAGCGCCGGCGGCTCGTCCAGCATGCGCTGGGGCGCCGACCTGCACTGCTCGGGACGGCTCACCCCGGGCGGCAAGGCGCTGGAGTTCCGGCTCGACCGGGTCAAAGGCGACATGTGTTACCCGGGCACGCTCCGAATCGTCCCTTCGGCCGCCGATCCGGACCAGATCGCCATCGACGTGACCCGCGAAGGGCAGGACGAGGTCACGTATTCGGGGAAGGTCTTGCGTGGTTCATGAACGGGGAGCGCGGCCCGCATCCTCAGGTGGGCGGCATAATGGGAGGATATGTCCGAGCTACGAGCCGATGACCCACAGCAGTTGGGGGCGTACCGGCTGACACGCAGGCTCGGTCAGGGCGGCCAGGGCATCGTGTACCTCGGCGAGACGCCGCAGGGCGCGCCGGTCGCCGTCAAACTGCTGCACGCCAGCCTCTCCGGCGACCCGGACGCGCGTCGGCGGTTCCTGGGCGAGGTCGCGGCGGTCAGGAAGGTGGCGGCGTTCTGCACGGCGCAACTCCTGGACGCCGACCTCGACGGGGACCGGCCTTACCTGGTCAGCGAGTACGTGGACGGGCCCTCGCTGCGCGAGCTCGTCATCGAGGAGGGGCCGAGGTCCGGCGGGTCGCTCGACCGGCTGGCCATCGGCACCGCCACCGCCCTGGGGGCGATCCACCGGGCCGGAGTCGTGCACCGGGACTTCAAGCCGGGGAACGTGCTGCTCGGGATCGACGGGCCGCGGGTGATCGACTTCGGGGTGTCCCGGTTGATGGACACGGCGCACACCACCAGCCAGCTGCCCATGGGGACGCCTGCGTACATGGCGCCCGAGCGGATGAAGGGGGAGTCCGCCGGGCCGCCCGCCGACATGTGGGCTTGGGGGTTGACCGTCGCCTACACGGCTACGGGGCGGCAGGCCTTCACGGCTGACACGCATCAGGAGGTGCTGGCTCGCGTTCTTTACGGCAAACCTGATCTGGGGGCGTTGGGCGGGCGGCTGCGGGGGATCGTACAGGCTTGCCTGGCGCCTGAGCCGGGGGAGCGGCCGGATGCGGAAGAGGTGCTGCGGCTGCTGCTCGGGGTGGAGGTGGTTGCGGGGGATCTGCTGTCCACGGCGGCGATGGTTGCCGTCGGTGAGGAGCCTGGGCTTGGGAAGGCCTCGCGGGCTCCGGACGGCCAGGCCTCGGGCGGCCGGGCCTCGGGCGGCCCGGCTTCGGGCGGGACGCAGGGTTCGGGTGGCGCGCAGGATGCGAGCGACGGGCAGGCTTCGAGCGGCGGGACGGACGCGGGTGGCGGGCCGAATGCGGGTGGCGGGCCGGACGCGGGTGCTCGCAGGCCGTCGGGCACGGGGCCGCTTAGTGCGGTCGTCGGGCTGGGGGCGGCCGAGTCCGAGCCTGGCGAGATCACCGACCCCGACCCCACGACCAGCTTCCCCGCGATCACCGCACCGCTGATTGCGGCTCGCGCCCGGGAGAAGGCTCGCGCTCAAGAAGAGGCTCGCGCACACAAGGAGGCTGGCGCCCACGGGGAGACGCGCGCCCACGAGGAGACGCGCGGCCAGGAGGGCACTCGCGCTCAGGAGGCGCGCGGTCGGGAGGAGACACGCGCTCAGGAGGCGCGCGGTCAGGGGGAGGCGCGCACTCGGGAGGCGCGCGGCGAGGGAACGACTCGCGCTCAGGAAGCGCGTGCCCAGGAGGAGACTCGCGCTCGGAAGGAGGCACGCGTTCAGCAGGAGGGCACCCGTACCGGCACCATCGAGCCCCAGCCCCCACACCGCCGGCGGATCCGCCTCTGGCAGGTGGCTGTGCTGGCGGCCGGGCTGGCGATGGCCGTGGCCGGTTTCCTGTTCTGGATGCGCGGCTCGGAGCAGAGCCTGGAAGGCACGTGGACGGGCTCGGCCGAGCACGTCACCGCCGACCGCGTCTTCCCCGTCGAGCTGCACCTGACCGGCGACGACAGCGGCATGATGCGATGGGGCGCCGACCTCCACTGCTCGGGCCGCCTCGGCCGCGAGGGGAGCGGCCTGGTGTTCGCCCTCGACCGGGTCCAGGGCGAGGAGTGCTATCCGGGGACGCTCCGGATGTTCCCCACCTCGGACGCGAACCAGATGGCCATCAAGGTCACACGCGACGGTAAGGACGAAGTGACGTATTCGGGCAAGGTCGCGCGGACATCCTGACTGACTGTGTCACGTTCAGGCCGCGATTGGCCTGAGCACCGTTGACTGTGCGCGGCCCGTTGCCTTCAGTGGAAGCAGAAAGAGTGGCGGCGAGGGGAGACGCCCGTGCCGACGGCGCAGCCGCTCAGAACGGGGGACCCGCAGCGTCTCGGGGAGTATGCGCTTTCCGGGCGCCTGGGTGAAGGTGGACAAGGCGCTGTGTTCCTCGGTTCGAGGGGCGGGCAGACGTACGCGGTCAAGCTCCTGCACGGGCCCGTGGGTGATGAGCGGGCGGCGTTCCTGCGGGAGGTGGAGCTCGCCAAGCATGTGGCGAGGTTCTGTACGGCCCAGGTGATCGACGCCGGGTTCGACGAGGGACGGCCGTACATCGTGAGCGAGTACGTGGACGGCCCCTCACTGGCCCGCGAGGTCGCGCTCACCGGGCCCCGGCACGGCGGCGCGCTGGAGCGGCTGGCGGTGAGCACCGCCACGGCGCTCGCGGCCATTCACCGGGCGGGCATCGTCCACCGGGACTTCAAGCCGCAGAACGTGCTGCTCGGCTCCGACGGCCCGCGCGTGATCGACTTCGGCCTGGCCAAGGCGCTGGACGCGGCGGCGACGGTGAGCGGGCGCGGGGTGGGCACGCCCGCGTACATGGCGCCCGAGCAGATCACGGCCATGGCGGTGACGGGCGCGGCCGACGTCTTCTCGTGGGGCGCCACCATGTGCTTCGCCGCCAACGCGACGGCTCCGTTCGGGCAGGACTCCGTGGCGCCGGTGCTGCACCGTATTCTCACCGCCCAGCCCGAGCTGGGGCGGCTGGAGGGGCGGCTTCGTGCGTTGGTGGAGTCGTGTCTCGACAAGGACGCTCGTAATCGGCCGAGCAGCAGGGACTTGCTGTTCGAGCTGTTGGGGGAGTCGGCTGAGGGGGTGCCGCCCGAGGTGCTCCGGTCGCCTCCGCCGCACATCCTGCGGGCGGCGCCGCCTTTGGTGCCTGAGCAGCGTTCGCCTGAAACTGGGCGGTCCGGTGACGAGGCTGGGACGGGTGCCGGTGGGGCCGGTCCGTGGGCGCCGATGGCTGAGCCTGAGGCTACGGGGGCGATGGGTGACGCCTACCGGCTGCCTCCGGACGCGCCGGGGCTTGGCGGTGGTCCGGCGTCCCGTCCTCCGCAGGCCGACCACTTACGGGAAGCCTCCGTGCATCCTCCGGGGGGACACGAGAGCACCAGCGCGCCGCACGCCGACTGGGCGGGCAGCGGCGCCGGACAGGGCTTCGCGCCGGGCATCGGCTCAGGCGTAGGGCACGGCGTCGGCTCGGGCGCTGGGCATGGCGTCGGCTCGGGCTCGGGTCCCGGGCAGGGGGTGAGGATCGGGGCGGGGTCGGGTGGGGGTGACGGGCTTGTGCTTGGGGAGCGGCCCGACCACACCCGGGGCTGGCCCAGGGCGGCCATCGCGGTGTGCGCCGCTCTTCTGGCGACCGCGGCCGTCCTGCTCATCGTCATCGTCCCCACGATGACCGCCGACACCGCCGACCTCCCGGCTCCCCAAGCGGGCGGCGGTCCCCTGACCTCGGTGCTGTCCACCTTCACCGCTCCGACGCAGACCCAGAACCTCCCGCCCGCCAAGCCCAAACAGCAAGCCTCCCGAGGCCCGCAGGAGCCCGACCCCGACCCGCCGACGGTGATCGTCCCGGTCACGGTCGCCATCCCCGCCCTGATCGGTATGGACAGGAGCGCCGCCGCCAAGGCGCTCAAGCGGGTTGGCCTCACCCCGGGTTCCGTCACCGAGCGCGACTCCGCTCAGCCGATCGGCCAGGTCCTGGCCGCCCGACCGGCTCCCGGCATGGTCGTGAACCAGGGCACCAAGGTCTTCCTCCAGGTCTCGGCGGGGCTGAAGGTGCCGGCGGTCACGGGCATGCAGCGCGGCGCGGCCGAGGCGGCCCTCACCGGTGCGGGGCTCAAGGTGGGCGCCGTCACCCGGTCGTGCTCGCGGGAGCCGACCGGCGAGGTGCTGTCCACCCGGCCCAAGGCGGCCCGGCGCGTCGCGGGCGGCACCGCTGTGGACCTCACCGTGTCCCGCAACGGCGTCCCCGTCCCTTCGGTCACCGGCCGTCAGCGGGAGGACGCGCGCGGGGCGCTCGTGGCGGCGGGGCTGTCCGTGCAGGTGAGGGAGCAGATGGTGGAGGACGAGTCGCGCGTGGACACCGTTCTCGCGCAGAGTCGCGCGCCGGGTGGCTGTGTCGAGGTCGGCGCCGAGATCACGATCACGGTCGGGGTGGCGCCGCAGTCGGGCCCCGACCCCGGTGAGACGGCCCCGTCCCCGACAGCGACCGCGTCCGGGCCCATCGCGGGTGAGTGACCTGCGCGTCCGCAGGCGTGCTCGCCCTGATCGCGGTTGAGTGACCTGCGCGTCCGCAGGCGTGCTCCGCCTGATCGCGGGTGAGCGGGCTGGGCATTCGCAGGCGTGCCGCGGCCGGACACGGGCAGTGGCGGGCGTATGAAGAAGCTCTTCCAGCTTTTGCTGGCACGCCGCCTGGCCGGGACCCCGATCGGCATGGCCGCCATCCTCCTCGGCTGGTTCCTGGCCCGCCGCAAGCGCCGCCGCCGCGCTTACCAGGCCGAGCGTGAGACCGAGCGTGTCGGCCGCCGTTACGGTGCCACGTCGTTCGCCGCCACGAGAGGAGGCAGGTCGAGAGCTTCCTCGCCGAGGTAGGCGCGGGTGGGAGACGGTTGCGGACGGTAGCCGCCTATGATCGGGGCCATGCCCCTCACCGTGGACGACGTCGACCGGTTCGTGGCCTCCCGGCCCCGGCTGGAGGCCATCGCGTACCGCCTGCTGGGCTCGGCGGCCGAGGCTGAGGACGCCGTGCAGGAGACGTTCCTGCGCTGGCAGGCCGCCGACGTCGAGCGCATCGAGGTGCCTGAGGCGTGGCTGACGAAGGTGCTCACGAACCTGTGCCTCAACCAGCTCACCTCCGCGCGGGCGCGCCGCGAGACGTACGTGGGGGAGTGGCTGCCCGAGCCGCTGCTGGCCGGAGACCCGATGCTGGGCCCCGCCGACACCGCCGAGCAGCGGGAGTCGGTCTCGTACGCCGTCCTCACGCTCATGGAGCGGCTGTCGCCGAACGAGCGGGCGGTGTACGTGCTGCGGGAGGCCTTCGACTGCCCGCACCGGGAGATCGCCGAGATCCTCGACATCAGCGAGGCCGCCAGCCAGCAGATCTTCCACCGCGCCAAGAGGCACGTCGCGGACGGCAAGGCCCGCACGGAGATCGACGAGGCGGCGGCGCGGCGGATCGTGGAGGAGTTCCTGGCCGCCGCGACCAGCGGGCGGACCGAGCCGCTGGTGCGGCTGCTCACCGCGGACGCCACCTCCGTCGGCGACGGCGGCGGGAAGATCCCGGCCCGGACCAAGCCGTTCGAGGGCGCGATGGCGGTCGCCACGTTCCTGCGGGGCCTGTTCAGGTTCGGCACGGCGACCGAGACCCTGGTCGGCGGCCGGCCGGAGGTTCACGCCACGGTCGCGAACGGCGGCCCCGCCATCGTGGCCGTCCTGGACGGCCGGGTCGTCGGCGTCATGTGCCTGGAGGTCACCCCCGGCGGCATCGTCGCGGTCCGCAACCAGATCAACCCCGACAAGCTCGAACGGGCGACCGTGCGGTGGGCGGCCGGCGACCACGGAGAGCCCCTGTTCCAAGTGTGACGTGCTTCACACCTCGTTCCTGTCAGGAAATGCCGGGCTGCCCGGTTCAAGGGGCACAACCACGCAAGACAGGAGCGAGGAAATGCAGCACCGCATCGTCGTCCTCGGAGCCGGATACACCGGAGCCTTCGCCGCCGGCCGCCTCGCCAGGCGCCTCCACCGCGAGGACGTCTCCATCACCCTCGTCAACGCCGAGCCGGACTTCGTGGAACGCGTCCGCATGCACCAGCTCGCCACCGGTCAGGAGCTCAAGCCGCGGCCCCTCAGCGAGATGTTCGCGGGGACAGGCGTCGAGCTGAAGCCGGCGAGGGTGACCGCGGTGGACGTCGACCGCAAGACGGTCACCGTCACCGCCGTGCACGGCTCCGCGGACCCGGAGTCGCTCCCCTACGACACGCTCGTCTACGCCCTCGGCAGCGCCTGGAACCCCCAGGGCGTCCCCGGCACCGCCGAGCACGCCTACGAGATCGCCTCCCGTCCCGGCGCGCTGCGCCTGCGCGAGCGGCTGACCGGCCTCGGCGCCGGGCAGAGCGTGCTCGTCGTCGGCGGCGGCCTCACCGGCGTGGAGGCCGCGACCGAGATCGCCGAGGCCCGCCCTGACCTGCGCGTCGCCCTCGCCGCCACCGGCGCCCTCGGCGACTGGCTGTCCCCGAAGGGACGCGAGCACCTGCGCAAGGTCTTCGGCGAGCTCGGCATCACCGCGCACGAGCACACCACCGTCACCGCCGTCGAGCCCGGCCACGTCGCCACCGCCGACGGCGCCGCCATCCCGGCGGCGGTCACCGTGTGGACGGCCGGCTTCGCGGTGCACCCGCTGGCGGAGGCGACGGGCCTGGAGCTGTCGGGCAACGGGCAGATCGTGGTGGACGACACCCTGCGCTCGGTCTCGCACCCGGACGTGTACGCCATCGGCGACTCGGCCATGGCGATGGGCGCGGGGAACAGGCCGCTGCGCATGTCGTGCGCCTCGGGCATCCCGACCGCGATGCATGCCGCCGACGCGATCGTGGCGCGCCTCACCGGCGGCAAGCTTCCGCACTCGTCGGTGCGCTACTTCAACCAGTGCGTCTCGCTGGGCCGCAAGGAGGGCTTGATCCAGTACGTCACCGCCGACGACCGCGCCGTCAACGCGGCTCTGACCGGCCGGTTCGCCGCCGCGTACAAGGAGATCATCTGCAAGTCGGCCGCCTGGAGCGTCGCCAACCCGATGTACGGCCTGCCCACCCGGCCCCGCCGCGTCGTGCGGGGCGGCGTCGCGGCTGCCGAGGCGGTGGCCTGAGCCGCGATTCCCCGCGGGGAATTGCCGGGCAGAAGCCACATTCAGAGGATCGCCACATGCGTACCTATCGACTGGAACGGCCGGAGATCGTGCTCACGCAGGCCCCGGTGCCCGAGCCGGGGCCGGGTGAGATCCTGGTCCGCGTGCACGCCGCCGCGCTCAACAAGCGCGACCTGCTCATCCTGGACGGCGCCTACTCCCTGCCCGCCCGGCCGGGCGTGATCCCGCTGAGTGACGGGGCAGGGGAGGTGGTCGCGGCGGGGCCGGGGGTGACCAGGTTCAGGGCCGGGGATCGGGTGATGGGGTCGTACTGGCCGCGCTGGCACGACGGCCGCCTGCGGCCGGAGCTGGTGGACCAGCCCGGCTGCACGCTGGACGGGATGCTGACCGAGTACGCGCTGCTCGACGAGCAGGCGGCCGTGGCGGTGCCGGAGCACCTCGGCTGGGCGGAGGCCGCGACGCTGCCGTGCGCGGCGCTCACCGCGTGGACCTCGCTGACCGCCGGCGGGGCGCTGCTGCCCGGCCGGACGGTGGTGACGCTGGGCACGGGCGGGGTTTCGTTGTTCGCCGTGCAGTTCGCCCGGCTGGCCGGCTGCCGGGTGATCGTCACCACGTCCCGGACGGAGCACTCCGACCGGCTGAAGGCGCTCGGCGCCGACCACGTGATCGACTACACCGCCACGCCGCAGTGGGGCGGGCGGGTGCGGGAGCTGACCGGGGGCAGGGGCGCGGACCTGGTCGTGGACACGGCGGGCCCGGCCACGATCGACCAGTCCGTGCGGGCCGCCGGGCTCTACGGCGAGGTGGTGGTGCTCATCACCCGGGACGCGGCCCGCGACCACCTCGCGATCTCCCACGAGGCCTACGCCTCCAGCCTGGCCACCCTCCGCCGCGTCTTCGTGGGCAACCGCACAGACCTGGAGGACATGTGCGCCGCCGTCGCCGCCGCCGGGCTGCGGCCGGTGATCGACCGGACCTTCACCGACGTGCCGGACGCCTACCGCCACTACCGGGAGGGCTCGCCGTTCGGCAAGGTCGTCATCGAACTCTGACGGGACCGCACGAAGGTCGTGAGGGCGCGGACGAAGGCCTCCGCGTTGTCACGCGTTGAGCAGCCGCCACGCGGTCAGGGCGAGCCTGGTCCTGGTGAGCCCGGACGGCTCGGTCAGCTCGAAGCCCAGGGTCCTGCCGATCTGTTCGAGCCGGCGGGCGACGCTGCTGTGGTGCAGGTGGAGCAGGTCGGCGGCGCGGCGCAGGGAGCCGGTGGCGCAGTAGACGTCCAGCGTCTCCAGGTCCTCGGGGCTGCCCGCCATCCGGGCGATCGCCGCCACGTCGGCGTTGTCCTGGGCGGCGTCCTGCGGGATCTCGGCCAGCAGGGCCAGCGCGCCCAGGTCGGCGTAGCGGACCACGGGCTCGCGCGGGGTGGTGAAGCGCAGGGCGGTGCGGGCCTGCCGCCAGGACCGGTGCGGGTCCTCGGCGGCGCCGACGCCGGCGCGCACGCCCTCGGGGAACGCGGACTGGTCGACGGTGGTGGCCAGGATGACGCCCGTGTCGCCGAGCGGCGCCGCCTTCACGGGCCGGGCCGGGCAGATCAACACCCCGACCTGGTCGAGCGGCACGGGCGGGTGTGCGCCGCACTGGTCGGGCGGCGCGGGGGAGTAGGCGGCCTTTGGGTTGGCGGCGCGGGCAGGTGTGCGGTGTTTGGGTCGGGCGGCACGGACGTGCGTGTGGCGCTTTGGCTGGGTGGTGGGGACGTGCGTGTGGCGCTTTGGCTGGGTGGCGGGGACGTGCGTACGGCGATGACGTGGAGGGGGAGGTCGGGGGCGAAGCCGAGCAGGTGCAGCGCCCGCGCCCTGGCCGCCTCGTCGGTGCCGGCGCTGATCACCAGCTCCACCAGGGCGGGGTCGGCCATGGTCGTCCGGGCGGGCCCGTACCGCTCCACGACCGCCGCGACGGCGATGGCCAGCCGATCCAGCAGCAGCTCGTCGAGGGGGTTCGGCGGCTCGGCGCGCTCCAGCCACACCGTCCCGATCTCCTCCTCGTCGAGCGTGACCGGCATCGCGGTGGACGCGTCCGGCGCGGGCTCGGACGCCCGCGACCCGCCGGGCGTCATGCGGAGCACCTGCCCCGTGCCGTGCAGCCGGATCCCGGCGACGCACTCGGCCAGCACCGCCGACGCGCGGGCCAGCGCCTGGAGATCCACCCGGCGGCGCATCAGCGTGTCGTAGAACATGACGACCCGGATCGCCCCTTCGGCCAGCCGGTCCAATTGGGACAGCCGTAAGGCCAACGCCTCCATGACCATGAGCATATGCGCCGATCGGCGCACGATCCGGGGCGGACGCCCGACAGATGGCGGATGCCCGCAGGGGGGGACGATCGTCAGGATGGACGCCATGGATCCCGAGCTTGAAGCCTTCATCCCGCTGTTCCCCGCGACCGACCTGTCCGACCCGGTGGCCGCCCGTGAGGAGCTCACCGCGCTGGCCGTCGCGGTGCCGCCCGCGAACGTCGAGGGCATGGTGGTCGAGGACGTCCTGGTGCCGGCCGACCCGCCGGTCCCGGTCCGGATCTACCGCCCGCGGCAGGCGCGCGGCGCCGTCATCTGGCTGCACGGCGGCGGCTACGTCATGGGGAACCTGGACACCGAGCATCCCTGGGCCGGCCGGGTGGCGGACCTGTCGGGGGCGACGGTGATCTCCGTGGGGTACCGGCTGGCGCCCGAGCATCCCTTCCCTGCCGCGCTGGACGACGCCTACGCCGTACTGACGTGGGCGAGCGAGCACGCGTCCGAGCTGGGCTTGGACCCGGACCTGATCGCGGTCGGCGGTCACAGCGCGGGCGCGGCGCTCGCGGCCGGGATCGCGCTGCGGGCGCGGGACGAGCGGGGGCCGGCCATCCGCTTCCAGCTCCTGCACCAGCCCGGGCTCGACGACCGGCAGCAGACCTGGTCGCAGCGGAACTTCACCGGCACGCCCTGGATGACCCGCGACAAGTTCGCCATGGTGTGGCGGCACTACATGGGGTCGCGGCCCGTCACCCCGTACGCCGCGCCGGCGCGCGCCGAGGACCTGTCCGGGCTGCCGCCCGCCTACGTCGCCACCGCGGAGTTCGACCCGCTGCGTGACGAGGGCATCGAGTACGCGCTGCGACTGCTCCAGGCGGGCGTGTCCGTCGAGCTGCACCAGTGGCCGGGCACCTTCCACGGCTCGCAGGCGATCGTGTCGGCCGACGTGTCGCGGCGCCAGATCGCCGAACTGGCCGCCGTCCTGCGCCGCGCCCTCGCCTGAGCCCGCCGCCCGCGGGGGTTTGACTTCAAGCGCTTGAAGTGTGGTGTCCTGACCTGCGTGACAACCTTCACCATTCAGGACGTCTCACGGCGCAGCGGCCTCAGTGAGCCGACCCTGCGCTACTACGAGGACGTGGGGCTGATCGGCCCGATCGCCCGCGACGAGCGCAGCGGCCACCGCCGCTACGACACCGACGACGTCAGCGAGATCGAGATTCTGGCCTGCCTGCGCGCGGTGGGCGTGGGCATCGAGGACATGCGTACCTACCAGGCCAACCGAGCGCGCGGCCGGGAGGCGGCGGCCGAGCAGCGCGACCTGCTGCTGCGGCACGCCGAGCGGGTCGAGGCCGAGATCGCCGCGCAGCGGGCGCGGCTGGCGTACCTGCGCGAGAAGGCGTCGCTGTGGGACGCCCGCGACCGCGGCGACGCCGCCGCCGAGGAAGCGGCTTGGCGCCGGATCACGGAAGCGGTTTCGGCGCTGGAGATCGTGCGATGAGTGCTGGAGATCGTGTGACGAGTGCTGGAGGTCCCGTGATGAGCGCAGGAGGTGTTGTGACGAGCCCGGTTCTGGTCACCGGAGGTTCCGGTTACCTGGGGACGCATCTGATCGCCGCGCTGCTGCGGGACGGCAGGCGGGTGCGGGCCACGGTGCGTTCGACGGCCCGTGAGGGCGATCTGCGCGCGGCGGTGCGCAGGGGCGGCGCCGACGACGCCGGGCTGGAGGTGGTCGCCGCCGACCTGATGGCCGACGAGGGCTGGCGGGAGGCGGTGGCGGGCTGCGCGGAGGTCCATCACGTGGCCTCGCCGATCCCGATCGCCCAGCCCGACGACCCGGACGAGCTGATCGTCCCCGCCCGCGAGGGCACGCTGCGGGTGCTGCGCGCCGCGCGCGACGCTGGGGCCCGGCGGGTCGTGCTCACCTCGTCGTTCGCGGCGGTCGGCTACACGCCCAAGCCCGGCGGCGAGTACACCGAGGACGACTGGACCGACCCGGACACGCCGGGCCTGGCGCCCTACCCGCGTTCCAAGGCGATCGCCGAGCTGGCCGCGTGGGACTTCATGCGGCGCGAGGGCGGCGGCACCGAGCTGGTCGTGGTCAATCCGACGTTCATCCTCGGGCCCACGCTCACGGCCGCGCTGGGCAGCTCCATGTACCTGGTCAAGCTGGGCGTCGAGGGGGCGATGGACGCGCTGCCGCGCCAGCGGTTCGGCATCGTGGACGTCCGGGACGTGGCCGATCTGCACCTGCGCGTCATGGCCGCGCCCGAGGCCGCGGGCAGGCGTTTCCTGGCGGTCGGGGACGGCGGGGCGTGGAGTTTCGTGGAGGTGGCGGAGGTGCTGGCCAGGCGGCTCGGCTCGCTGGCGGCGCGCGTGCCGACGCGGGAGGCTCCGGGTGCGGAGCCGCCGCGGCCGGTCATCCACAACGAACGGGCTCGCGGGCTCGGCTGGCGGCCCCGCGACACCGAGACCACGATCGTGGAGTCGGCCGAGAGCCTGCGCGACCTGGGCCTGCTGAGGGCCTGAGGGCCTGAGGGCCTGAGGGCCTGCGAGGCTGAGGGCTACGAGCGGCGTCTTCTGCGGGCCGGGCGGGTGCCCGTACCCGTACCGGGGATGAGGCGTAACGCGCGGCCACGCAGGGGCTCCGCCACCAGCTCGCGCATCTCCTCCAGCCCGGCGACGTCGTGGTGCCCCGAGCCGAGCACCGCCGCCGCGAACTCGTACGCCCCGCCGCCCGCCATCGACCTGAGCTGCTCGATGAGGACCTGAGGCCCGCCGAGCTCCAGGAGGGTCAGGAAGTTCTCCGCGCCCAGCAGCAGGTGCTCGTGCTGGTCCAGCGTTCCCGGGTCTACCTCGCCGTCGTCCACCAGGAAGGTCAGGGCGGTGGGGCCGAGTACGGGGTCGTGGCGCAGGTCGCGGACGAGGGCCTCGCCCTGGGGGAGCGCGTCGGCGAGGACGGCGAGCATGGCGGCGGCGCGGGTGCGGAACGGGCAGTCGCGGATGGCCTGCAGCAGCGCCTCCAGGTCCTGGCCGGGGTGGGAGAGCCAGGCGTTCAGCTCGACGGCGGCCTCCCTGGGCGGGTAGTGCTGGGCGAGGACGCCGAGCAGCTCCGCAGCGGGGGCGGTGGCCAGCTCGCCGATCAGCGGGGCGTCGTGGCCTTGTGCGAGGAGGTGTTCGCGCAGGCAGCGCAGGGCCAGCGGGGTGAGGCGGGCCAGCAGGAGGTCGGGGTCGTCGAGGCGGCGGCGCAGCCGTTCGACCGCGTCCGGCGGCAGCACCTGACCGCCGCCAAGGCCGCTGGTGCTGAGCAGCGCCTGGCCGCCGTCGCGGCCGCTGGTGCTGAGCAGTGCTTGGCCGCCGGGGTTGAGCACTGCCTGGTCGTCGCCGTGGTGGCCGGGGCTGAGCAGTGCCTGGTCGTCGTCGAGGTCGCCGGCGCAGAGTTCGGCGGGGCCGCGGGTGAGGTCCACGGCGCCGAGGTCGGCCAGCACCTGGAAGGTGCGTTCCAGGTCGAGGGCGGTCTGGCGGCGCCAGAGGTCCTTGAGCCGCGCGGGCGCCCCGTTCATGCGGGTGTGCTGCTGGCAGGCCAGCCAGACGGTCTCCGCCAGGCGGGCGACAGGGATGCCGGCCATGCCGTACAGGGCGTCGAGCACGCCGGGCAGCACCGCGTCGAAGCAGCGGCCGAGCACGGCGGCGTGGCTGCTCATGGTGATCGACCCGCCGAGGTGGGGGAGCGCCTCGAAGGCGCGCGCCCACAGCGCGGCGGGGTCGCGCAGCAGCGGCGCGGCCTTGCTCACCTGGATCAGGCGGCCCCTGCTGACGCGTACCTGGCCCAGCACTTCGCTCCAGGCCAGCAGGAGGCTGAGCTGGGGCAGGTCGGTGGAGCTGCGCACCTGGAGCGCCTCCTCGCCGGTGCCCAGCAGGATGGACAGCTCGCGGGCGTCGGCGAGGGTGAGGCTGCCCGTCCTGGTGAGCGGGCGGCCCACCTCGCCCGCCCAGGTGGCGAGCGTGGTCAGGCGCCGCACCGTGGTGCTGCGGGCGGCGTCCGCGGCGAGGTCGGCGGGCGCGGGCAGGGTGACGGGTGGCCGGGGGAGGGCGCGTTCCTCCTCCAGGTCCAGGTCCGTACGGGTGTGGCGGGCCTCCAGGAGCTTGTCGAGCACCTCCTGGTCGTAGCGGATGCGGCCGGCGTCGAGATCCAGCTTGAAGTCGCGCAGCGCGCCGGGGCCGGCCAGGTCGTTGCCGTGGTCGAGCGCGGTCTGCGCCCAGAACTTGGCGACGCCTTGCAGGTAGGGGTCGTCGAGGGCCTCGCGGAAGCCGGGCACGGCCCGGGTGATGGCGTCGTCGGCCTGCTCCGGCGTGGCGCCACGCGGGTCGCGCAGCCCGGCGGCGGCGAGGTAGTGCAGGAAGGTGCGCAGGATCTCCGGCGCGATCTCCAGGATCTCCCTGGGCGTCACCACGTACTTGGGGACCCAGGCCAGCAGGTAGCGCCTGATCTGCGGCTCGTCCCAGTAGGCGAGACGGCCGTCGCGGCTGTGGTGTCGGGCGTCGAGGGCGGTGGCGAGCAGGAGCTCGTCGGCGGGGCGGCCGTGCTCGTCCGCCCAGGTGAGACAGCGCCTGATCAGGACGGTCCTGGTCGCCTCGTACTCCTGCGTCTCCTCGGGCTCGAAGTACGTGCGCAACCGCGTGCCTCCTCCCACGGGTGAGGTCTGGCATTTCAGTATTCCGCGTGCCGGGCCGCCGGAGGGGCTACTTGACCGGATGCGCTACTTCAGTGCCCCCGCCGTCAGCCCGGCCACGATCCTGCGCTGGAAGAACAGCACCAGCAGCACCAGGGGAAGGGTGACCAGCACCCCGGCGGCCATCTGCGTGCCGAAGGGCGTGTCGAACTTGGCGGCCCCGGTGAACTGCGCGATCCGCACGGTGGCGGTCTGCCGCGCCTGGTCGTTGATCATGGTGACCGCGATGATGAACTCGTTCCAGGTCGCGATGAACGCCAGGATGGCCGTGGTGAAGACGCCCGGCGCGGCCAGGGGCAGCATGACGCGGCGGAACGCGCCGATCGCGGAGCAGCCGTCGATCATGGCGGCCTGCTCCAGCTCGTACGGCAGTTGCCGGAAGAACGTCGTCAGGTTCCAGATGGTCAGCGGCAGCGCGAACGACATCGACGGCACGATCATCGCCTGGTACGTGTTGATCCACCCGATGGCCGTGAACAGCTCCAGCAGCGGCACGATGAGCAGCGCCCCGGGGAACATCGACACGGCGATGACCAGGGCCAGCACGACGTTCTTGCCCCGGAAGTGCAGCCGGGCGAGCGCGTAGGCGGCCAGCGTGCCGACGAGCAGCGTCACCGCCGTGGTGACGCCCGCCACGACGAGGCTGTTGAGCAGCGACTGCCCGAAGCCCAGGTCGGCGGCGAAGACCGCCTCGTACGACTCCAGCGACCACGGCGCGGGCAGTGGTGACTTGTCGTAGATGTCGGCGGTGCGGCGGAAGCTCGACACCACCATCCAGTAGAACGGCACCAGGCAGTACAGCGCGATGCCGATCATTCCCGCCCTACGCCACACGGGCGCTCCCCTCACGCCGCCGCGTCCGCACGTCGCTGAGCAGGTCGGCTCCGAGCAGCTTCACGAACACGAACGCGATCACCGCGATGTAGACGAACAACGCCGTCCCGTAGGCGGACGCGGGCCCGTAGTGGACCCGGGTGGCCTCGTCCCAGATCAGGCCGGACAGCGTCTCCACCGACTGCTTGCGCGGCCCCACCAGCACGTACGGCAGATCGAAGATCCGCAGCGCGTCCATGAGCCTGAACAGCACGGCCACCAGCAGGGCGGGCCTGACCAGCGGCAGCGTGATTCGCCAGAACGTCTGCCACGGCCTGGCCCCGTCCACCCGCGCCGCCTCGTACACGTCGCCGGGGATGATCTGCAGGCCGGCCAGCACGAGCAGCCCCACGAACGGCGCCGTCTTCCACACGTCGGCGAGGATGACCGCGAGCTTGGCCCAGGGGCCGTCGGCCGTCCAGAGGATCTCGGTGCCGAGCAGCGCGTTCGCGACTCCGTCCGCCTGGAAGATCCACTTCCACATCAGCCCTGACACGGCGGTCGGCACCGCCCAGGGGATGAGGATGCTGGCCCGCAGCAGCGCGCGGCCCCTGAACGCGCGCTGCATGACCAGCGCCATCGCCACCCCCAGCACCACCTCCAGCGACACCGTCACCACGGTGAAGAGGGTGGTGTTGAAGGCGGCGTTCAGGAAGCGCTGCTGCACCACGCCCGCGTAGTTCGCCAGCCCGGCGAACCACTCGCCCTCCACCACGAACCCGTCGGCGTCCAGGCGCTGCCCGCTCTCGTAGAACGACTCCCGCATGGCCGCGACCAGCGGGTAGAAGACCACCAGGGCGAGCACCAGCATGGTGGGCGACAGCAGGGCGGCCGCCGCCCACCGCGACGATCGGGGCGTCACTTGAGCAGCGGCCCGAGCGCGGCCTGGAGCTCCGACAGGCCCTGCTCGACCGGCTTGGCGCCGGTGACGATGGCGTAGGCGGACTCCTGGATGGCGGCGGTCACGTCGCCGTACTTGACGGCCTTGGGGCGCGGCTTGGCGGCGAGGATGCCCTCCTTCAGCGCGGGCAGGTACGGGTACTTCTCGATCATCGCCGGGTCCTCGTAGATCGCGGCCCGCGGCACCGGCATCGAGCTGGTCTGCGCGAACGCCTTGATCTGCTCGGCGCTGGTCATGAACGCGACGAAGTCCTGCGCCGTCTGCTTGTGCTTGGAGAAGGCGGAGACGGCCAGGTTGTTCCCGCCGAGCGTGCCCGCGCCAGGCCCGGTCAGGCCGGGGATCGGGGCGACGTCGAACTTGCCGTTCACCTTGCTGGAGCCGTCGGTCTTCTGCGCGGCCTCGTAGCCGTAGGCCCAGTTGCGGTAGAAGAGCAGCTTGCCCTCCTGGAAGGCGACCCGGCCCTCTTCCTCCTTGTACGTGATCGCCTCCTTCGGGATCATCCCGCTCTTGAACCCGTCCGCCAGGAACTGCGCCGCCTGCTTGGCCGCGTCGCTGGTGAGCTGCGGCTGCCCGGAGGCGTCGAGCAGTTCGCCGCCGGCCGAGGCGACGGCCTCGGAGAAGTTCACGGTGAGGCCCTCGTACTTGTCGAACTGGCCGCTGTAGCAGCTCATGCCCTTCTGCTTCGGCAGGACCTCGTCGCAGGTCTTCTTCATCTCGGCCCAGGTCTTGGGCGGCTCCTTGACCAGGTCGGTGCGGTAGTAGAGCAGGCCGGTGCCGGTGAACAGCGGCATCGCATACAGCTTGTCGCGATATTTCGCCGTATCGACGGTGGTGGGGAGGAAGCCGGTGGTGTCCAGCTTGAGCTCGTCCACCCACCGGTTCGCGGCGAACTCGCTGGTCCACACGGCGTCGATGAGGATGACGTCGCCGGCGTCCGACTTGGTCTGCGCGTTCTGGATGAGCTTGCGGCGCTGCTCGTCGGCGCTCTCCGGCAGCAGGACGACGCTGACCTTCTCGTCCGGGTGGGCGGCGTTCCAGGCGTCCACGATCTTCTGCACGGACTCGGCCTCGAACTTGCCGCCGAGGAACGTGATGGGGCCGCGGGCGGGGGCGGCGGACGTGGTGGCGGGCGGGGTGGACGACCCGCAGGCCGTCAGGCCCAGCAGCAGGGCGGCGGTGGCGTACAGGGGTCTCATCGGGGGGTTCCTTCCAGAGATACGGTCTCGCCGGTCAGCCGCGACCGCTCGGCGGCCCAGGCGATGAGGTGGCTGTGCAGGCTCTCGGCCGGCGAGGAGAGAATCGGGGCGCGCTCCCGGGTGGCTACCGCCGTCAGGAACGCCTCCACCAGCGCTTCGTCGCCGCCCCCGTGCCCGCCCCTGGCCGTGCCGTCCCCGCTCGGGCGGGTCTCGACGACGGTGGAGCGGCCGGTGACGAAGTCGTGGACGGTCAGGCGGTCGCCGTCGCCGTCGATGGAGCCGCGGGTGCCGAAGATCCGGGTCTGCCGGTGCAGCGCGGGCGTGAACCCGGTCATGGTGAACGACGCGGTCGTGCCGCCCTCGAACTCCAGGTTCACCACCTGGTGATCGACCACGTCGTTGTCGCAGGCGTACACGCACCTGCCGTAGGGGCCGGTCCTGAGCGCCTCCAGCACGCCCGCCTCGGAGACGTCGTCCGTGAGCACGGACAGCGGCCAGGAGTGGTCGCCGGCGAGCGGGAGGTAGAGGCGCTTGGCGGAGTACGGGCAGCCGGGCTCGACGGAGCAGTCCAGGCAGCGGTCCGCGGCGCCCGCCGGCCGGTTCTCCGGCCGGAAGTGGTGCAGGCCGCCGAACGAGGAGACGCGGGTGACCTGCTTGCCCGTGAGGTGCACCAGCCAGTCGAGGTCGTGGCAGGACTTGGCCAGCAGCATGAACGTGGACTCGTCGGCCCGCCGCCAGTTGCCCCGCACGTACGAGTGCGCCTGGTGCCACCACCCGACCGGCTCCAGGTGCTGGACGCTGACGACCTCGCCGATCCGTCCCTCGTCGAGCAGCGCCTTCAAGGCCCGCGTGTACGGGGTGTAGCGCAGCACGTGGCACACCGCGAACACCGCCCCCGACCGCTCGGCGGCGGCCACGATGGCGCGGCAGTCGTCCTCGGAGACCGCCATCGGCTTCTCCAGCAGGATGTCGTAGCCCAGTTCTGCGAAGCGCACCGCGGGCTCGACGTGGTCGCGGTCCTGCGTGGCGATGATCACCGCATCGGCCTGCCGGGGCAGCGCGGCCAGCTCCCGCCAGTCCGCGTACGGCGCCGCCCCGGGAAACCGGTCGCGGCGCCCGGCCAGCGGATCGGCCACCGCGACCACCCGGGCCCTGCCGGTCCCGACGGCGTGGCGGGCGTAGGAGGTCCCTCGCGAACCCGCCCCGACGACGGCGAGTGTCACCATGTACGAGCGCCTCCCACATATGTAACCAATTCACGTATGTCGGCCGATGCTAGGATCCACGCTGGTAGACGTCAATAGGGAAGTTATGGGAAAGGGTCTCATAAGTGACCGAGCTCCGGCCGGGTGACGCGTCGCTGCTGCGCAAGGTGAACACCCAGGTCACGCTCAGGGCGCTGCGCCGCGCGGGCGTCGCCACGCTGACCCAGCTCGGCCGCGTCACCGGCCTGTCCAGGCAGACGGTCGAGGCGGTGCTCGACGAGCTGGGCGAACGCGGCTACGTCCGGGAGGTGCCGCCCGACGAGGGCGTGATGGGGCGGCCCGCGCGGCGGTTCGGCTTCCGGGCGGACGCCGGCTACGTGGTGGGTGTGGAGGTCGGCGGCGACGCCATCGTGGCCGCCCTCGCCGACCTCAACGGCGAGGTGATCGCCTGGGAGCGGGCCGAGGTCTCCGGCGACGCCGCCGCCCACGAGCGGCTGGAGGCCGCCGAACGCACGGCGCTGGCCTGCGTGGACGGCGCGGGCGTGGCACGCAGACGAGTGTGGACGGTGGCGGCGGGCACCTCCGGCATCGTGGACAGGACCGGCCGCGTGGCACTGTCGATCACTCTGCCCGGCTGGACGGGCGTCGACCTGGCGGGGCTGGCCGGCCGCTGGTTCGGCGGCACCGCGCTGGCCGCCAACGACGCGAACCTCGCCGCGCTCGCCGAGCACTGGCGCGGCAGCGCCCAGCACGCCTCGGACGTCGTCCACGTGCTGATCGGCCACCGCGCCGGCGCGGGCATCCTCATCGGCGGCCGTTTGCATCCCGGCCGCTCCGGCGCGGCCGGTGAGATCGGCACGCTGCGGCAGGTCGGCTGGGAGGACGCCGCCCGCGAGCTGGTCAAGGACGCCTCGGCGGCGGAGGTGTTCGAGGCGGCGCTGGCGGGCGACCGCGAGGCCGTGCGCCGGGTGGACCGCTACGCCGAGAACCTCGCCATCGGGGCCGCCGCCCTGGTGCTGGCCATCGACCCCGACCTGCTGGTGCTCGGCGGGGGGTACGCGCGGGCCGGCGACGTGCTGCTCGAACCGCTGCGCCGGCACCTGGCCGAGCTGTGCGTGAGCGCGCCCGAGGTGGTGGCGTCCACGTTCGGCGACGAGGGGGTGGCGATCGGCGCGGTCCGCCTCGCGCTCGACCACGTCGAACGCGAGGTGCTCGGGCTCTGACCGCCTCTCCGCCAGGCTCTCCGTCCGGCTCTCCGCCCGGCTGTCAGTCTGCGACGAGCCTGGACTGGTCGGCCTGCTCCCGCTGGCGGCGCAGCTCGTACGTGCCCGGCGCGATGCCGGCGTAGGCGTGCTCCGGATGCGCGAGGTAGGCGGTCGCCCCCTCCGCGACGGTCAGCACGCCGAGCACCAGGCCGCCGGGCCGCTCCGACGGGGTGAAGCACGCCCTGCCGGTGGCGACCAGGAGATGCGTGTTGGCCTCGGCCTGACCCCGTACGACGGGGACGCCGCCCTTGGGGATCGGGACGGCGGCCGGTTCCCTCCTGGCAGGGACGACGGCCACGTCGCCCTGGAACTGCAGGCCGGACAGGATCGGGATCTCCGCCTGCCGGTCGAGGTGATCGTCGACGGCGATGCCGAAGGCGGCGATGGCCTGCTCGATGGTGGGCATGGTGGACGGGCTCCTCAGGATCGGCGCTGGGCGGTGGCGTACTGGGCGGCGCTCAGGCCGTAGGTCCAGGCGGCGGCCTCGATCGGGTCGCCGCAGTGGGTGGGGACGGTGAGGCCGAAACGGCGGCGGGTGCCGTCGCGTTCGACGGTGCCGTTCGTGCACAGCAGCACGCGGACCGGGGTGGTGTAGACGCCGTCGGGGACGTCGTGCAGGGTGAGCGTCTGGCCGGGGTTGCCGGGGTCGGGCACGGCGGGGCCGAGCTGTTCGAGGCGGGCCTCGACGGTGAAGCGGTCCCAGCCGCGGCGTTCGATGGCGCAGCGGCGGATCTCGGCGTTGGGCTCGCGGAGGATCTCCTGCGCGGTGAGCGTGTCGTCGATGACGGCGCGGGGGACGTGGGTGCCGTGCCAGAAGCACAGCTCGAACCCGTCGGGCCAGGCCACCGCCGGGCCGTCGGCGCGATGCGGCCGTTGCGTGGCCCAGGAGCCCTCGCCGGTCTGTTCGAGGCGCAGCTCCGAGGGGCCCTCGGAGAACAGGACGAAGTCCCGGAACGGCCACCACCACCAGCCTTCGGGCGCCGCGTCCCCGACGTGCTCCAGCCAGGCGCCGGACCGGTGGCTCTGCAGGTGGGCCCGCCACAGCCGGCGCACCTCGCCGCGGATCGTGTCCTGACGCGGGCCGCCCACCGCCGCGTCCACGCCCGCCAGCACGGCCGCGGTCGCCGCCTCCGCCACCCCTGGCGGGGGCTTGGCGATCACCGGCCGGTCCGCTTCATCGGCCGGGCCTGGCGACTCGGTGGCCAACGCGCGGCTCAGCACCGCGGCCATCTCGGTGTGCAGAGCGGTGGCCGCCGCCCCATGCACCGTGCCGCTCGCTGTGCCACGCACCGTGCCGCTCACTGTGCCACGCACCGTGTCGCGGACCGTGTCGCTGGCTGTGTCGCTCGCTGTGTCGCTCACCGGGCCGCTCACGGGGCCGCCGGTCGCGGACTGGACGGCGGTGCGTACGGCGGTCGCGATCGCCTCGCCCGCCGTCTCCTCGATCGCACGGTGGACCGACTCCAGGACGCGGCGGTTGCGGTGACCGGTGACCAGGCAGGCGGCGATGGGCGCGGCGAAGGCGCCGGCGAGCGGCGAGGGCGCCCACACGACCCGCTCCGGCGGTACGTTGTCGAGCACTCGATCTTGACAAGCCTACTGCAGTTCGTACATTAGTTCGAATGGAAGCGATGGTCATCGAAGACGCCTTACGCACCCGGCCCGACGACGTCGCCGCCTGGCACGCGTACAGCGAGCACCTGCTGGAGCGAGGCGACGCCAGGGGCACGCTGATCCGGCTGGAGCAGAGCCTGGCCCGCACCAGGCCCGCCGACCGGCCGGGCGTGCGGCAGGAGATCGCCGACCTGGTCGCGCGGCATGAGAACGGCTGGGACGACGGGCTGCCGGACGGGGCGCGGGTGCTCTCGCGCCGGCACGGCTTCGCCGCGGAGGTGGCCGTCGAATGGTCGGACGGCGTCCGCGAGATCGTGGAGCAGGTGCTGCGCGCCCCGTTCGTCACCACGCTGAGAATCACCACGAACGCGGAGGACGAGCGGGACGACGACGAGGAGGAGCGGGACGAGGAGTACAACTATGCCGTGGACCGGGGCGATCCCCGCCCAGGACGCCAGGACCTGGGCGTCTTCGCCGGGCTGGACCTCGGGCGGCTGACCGAGCTGGACCTCGCCTACGTCAGCGTCGGCTACGACGGCGCGCAGACCCTCGCCGCCACGTTCGCCTCGGACCGCCTGCGCGCGCTCGACCTGCGGTACTGCCGCGTCGCCGACACCGGCCTGGCCGCGCTCGCGGCGTGCCCGCGACTCGGCGGGCTGCGCCGCCTGCACCTGCAGCGCAACCGGCTGACCGCCGAAGGCGTGCGTCACCTGCACAGGTTCACCGAGCTGACCGAGCTCGACCTGCGCTACAACGACCTCGGAGCGGACGGCGCGCGGGCCCTGGTCGCCGCCCCGTTCGCCGGGGCCCTGGAACGGCTGTGGCTCTACGACTCCGACGTGGGCCGCGACGGCGTCGCGACGATGGCGCAGGCCGCGAGTCTTCCCGCGAGCCTGCGGAGCCTGTGGAGGTGCGTGTGAGCATCGAGCTTCGAGACCGCTTCTTCGAGCTGTCGGCCGGGGACGCCCCCGCCGAGGAGGCCGCCCGCTACCGGGCCGAGGTGGACACGATCGACGCCGAGCCGGCGGCGACCGTGGACGGGCTCGACGTCTCCTGGCATCCGTCGGCCCGGTTCAAGGCGGTGCGCTTCATCGACGCCGAGCTGATCGACGAGCGGGTGCGGGAGCTGTTCGCGCGGCCCAGCGAGGAGGCCCCGTACCTGGCGGCGGTGTTCGTGGACCCGCACGAGCTGTCGTTCCGCACGTTCGAGAACATCGTTCCCCTGGACCGCCTGTTCGAGGCCGTGCCGCTGGAGCTGGAGCCGGCGGGGTGGGCGGAGCACGCCGAGGGCGTGTTCACCTTCTCGCTGCGGATGGGCGACAAGGCCCACGACCGGCTGACCAGGCTGGACGGCCTCGGCCTGTACGTGCCGCCGCTGAACGCCGCCTCCCGCGGCGGTGAGCGGTTCATCTTCCACTCGGCGCTGCTGGCCGAGGCGTTGACCGACGCGGTGGCCGAGGCGCTGCCGCCGGCGGTCGCGCAGGGCTTCTCGCACGTGAACCCGGTCTTCAGGTGCAACGGCTTCGAGCCCGGCGACGCCAACTTCCACCTGCATCGGGACACGCCGTACCACGACGCGGCGCGGCGGCACATCTCCCGCTACACCCTGCTGATCTACCTGACCGGCGGCACCGGATCGCCCGCGCTGGACCTGGCCGGCGGCGCCGCGCTCAGCGAGATCGACGCCTTCACGTGCGTGCTGTTCGACCAGCGCTACGAGCACGAGGGCGCCCCCTACCGCGACGGCCGCAAGGTGTTCCTGCGCACCGAGCTGATCTTCGCCGCCGACGAGGTCACGCGGGAGCCGGAGATCGGCGCGCTGTTCAGCAAGGCGTGCTACCTGACCGGTGAGAGCGTGTTCGCGCCGGAGCTGTCCCGGCACGCCGACGCGTACTACAACCGGGTGGCCGCCGCCCACTGGGACGGCCTGGGCGAGGGGCCCCTCCGCGAGACCTTCCTGCACAAGGAGTTCCGCGGGGTGCACTTCGTGACCAACGGCTACGACTTCTGGTTCCCCGTGACCGAGGCCCTGCCCGCCGCCGAGTGCGTCGCGATCACCCTGCTCGACTACTTCAACTGCAAGGTCGGCGGCACCGCGTTCCGCGCGTCGTGCCGGACGGAGGTGATCGAGGCCGGCGACGCCGCCTGGATCCCGGAGTTCCTGCGGGACAAGCACGGAAGCTCGGTCATGACGAGGGTGGACAAGGGCGCGTTCTTCCCCGAGCCGGAGCGGGCCATCGACTCGCTCTGCTGCCCGTTCCACCGCATGGACGACTTCGACCCCACCCGCCAGGGCGAGATCATCGACGTCTACGAGGACGCGCGGACCTTCGCCGCGGCGCACATCATGCCCGCGCCGATCCTCATGCTCGGCGAGGACGTGGCACTCGACCCGGACCGGTTCGTGATCCAGGGCGACCTCATCCACGTGCTCGGCGAGCGGGCCCTCACCCCGGTCAACTTCGCCGCCTGCTGGAACGACGAGTCGATCGAGACCGACTACGTGACGGTCGCGGCCGAGGTCGGCGTGACGCGGTTCCTCGTGCCGCCGATCCTCCACAAGGAGGCCGGCGGGTGCCGCCACCTCAGCTTCGACTTCTTCCGCAACTCCTGGATGGTCGACCACCGGCAGGCCACCGTCCCCGTGCCCAGGATCACCGAGCTGGCTTGGGCCGATCCCGGGACGAGCGAGGCCTGGCACCACTCGGTGGACAAGTCCCTCATCGACGAGGATCACCCGTTGCGCCACGCCGACGACGAAGACGACGAGGACGACTGGGAAGACGAGGACGAAGACGAGGAGGACGAGGAGTAGCCAGGGTGGCTCAGAAGGACCTGGCGGCTTCCAGCAGGGCGGCGCGCACCTGCTCCTCCGGCAGGTCCATCGTCTTGACGGCCCCCCACTGCAGCGCGCCCAGCAGGGCCCAGCTCTTCAGCCTGATCTCGGGGCTCGGGTCGTCACCGACGAGCTTGGCGTAGATCGTGTCCCTGAACGTCGCGATCTGGTCGCGCTCCGAGCCGGGCGTGGTGGTGGCGTCGTCCGCGGCCAGGTCCTCCATGAACAGCCGGATCACCGACCGGTAGCGCACCGCGAACTCCACCAGCGCCTCGACGAACTCGCCCCGGCTCGCGTACGGCGCGTCGAGCAGCGCCAGCATGTCGCCCGCCACCGGTGACAGCAGCTCCAGCGCCAGCCGGTCCTTCGGATGGAAGTGGTAGGCGACCGCGGTCTTGGTCAGCCCGACGGCCGCGGCGATGTCGGACAGTGACGTGGCCGCGTAACCCCGCTCGGCGAACAACTCGCGGGCGGCCGCCAGGATCCGGGTGCGGGTGTCGTCGGATGATGTGGTCATCGTCTCATTTCCCTGCGGGAGCGAGCCTTCCGGACACCTCCCGTTTTATCGTAGGTCCTGTACGACCGTACAGGACGGGCGTCGAGTGGGAGCTGAGCGATGACGCGGTTACTGGGACGGCTGGGCGGCTGGTGCGCGCGGCACGGTTGGATCGTACTGATCACCTGGGTGATCGCCGCCGCGGCCCTGATGGGCGGCAGTCTCGCCTTCCCCAGCCCCACCAACAGCGACGCCAGCATCCCGGGCACCGACGCGCAACGCGCCCACGACCTGATGAAGGACGGCTTCGGCAGCGGTTACGCCACCGGCGGCACCGTCCAGCTCCTGCTCTACTCCGCCGACGGCCCGCTCATCGAGGACGAGCGCAAGCAGGCGGTGGAGCGTGCCATGGACCGGCTGCGCACGATGCCGCACGTCACCAAGGTCGAGACCCCGTTCCGCGCCGGCGGCATCTCCTCCAACCTGCAGATCGGCCTCATCACGATCCGCATGGAGGGCAACGACAGCGACAAGATCGCGCAGACCACCCAGGAGTTGTCGAAGGCCGCCGACCCGGCGCGGGACGCCGGGCTCGAAGTGGTGCCCGCCGACAGCTCGACCCCGGCCGACAAGGAGATCAAGACCGGGCCCAGCGAGATCATCGGTGTCATCTGCGCGCTGCTGGTGCTGGTGTTCGCGTTCGGCACGCTCGTCGCCGCCACCGTCCCCATCTTCGCCGCGCTGATCAGCGTGGCCACGGGGCTCGGCGTCATCGGGCTGCTCGGCTGGGTCGTGGACATGCCCAAGCAGGCCGGCATCATGGCCACGATGATCGGGCTCGGCGTCGGCATCGACTACGCCCTGTTCCTGCTGTCCCGCCACCGCCGCCTGCTCGCCGACGGGGTGCCGGTCGTGGAGTCCGTCCGGCGCACCGTGGCCAGCTCCGGCGGGGCCGTCGTGTTCGCGGGCGGCACCGTCATCATCGCGCTGAGCGCGCTGCTGCTCGCCGGGTTCCCGCTGCTGGCCACGCTCGGCTGGGTCACCGGCATCTCGGTCGTGGCCGCCGTGCTCACCTCCGTCACGCTCGTCCCGGCCCTGCTCGGGCTGCTCGGCCACCGCATCAACTCCCTCAAGGTCCCCCTCCTGCGCGGCGCCGGCGGATCCCACGCCGCCGGCACCGGCTGGGCCGGACTCGGCGCCTGGGTGGCCCGCCGCCCGTGGCGGACCCTGATCGGCAGCGTCATCGTCCTCGGCGCGCTCGCCGCCCCCGCCCTGGCGCTGCAGCTCGGCCCCCTCGACGAGGGCTACGGCGCGCAGGGCTCCGAGCCGCGCCGCGCCTACGAGCTGATGGCCACCGGCTTCGGCCCCGGCTTCAACGGCCCGCTCATCGTCGTCGCCGAGCTGCCGTCCAAGGTGTCCGACGCCGACGACCCGCTCGTCAAGGACCTCACCCGCGAGGTCGAGGACGTCGAGGGCGTCAAGTACGTCGCCGACCCCAAGGTCAACACCTCCGGCCGCTCGGTCCTCATCCAGGCCATCCCCGAGTACGCGCCCAGCGACGAACGCTCCGCCCAGGTCGTCAGGGACGTCCGGGCCATCTCCCTGCCCGGCGTGGACGTGCACGTCGGTGGCAAGGTCGCCGGCCTGACCGACGCCGGCGACCGCATGAACGAGCGCACCCCGCTGGTCATCGGCGTCGTGGTGCTGCTCAGCGCGCTGCTCCTGCTGCTGGCCTTCCGCGCGCCGATCGTCGCCGTCAAGGCGGCGGTGATGAACCTGGTGTCGCTGGGGGCCGCGTTCGGGGCGCTGGCCATGGTGTTCTCGATCGGGCTCGGCAGCGGGCTGGTGGGCATGGACCCGCCGGTCAACTCCTCCTTCGTGCAGACGATCTTCTTCTCGGTGCCGATCGAGAGCTACGTGCCGCTGATGTTGTTCGCGGTGCTGTTCGGGCTGTCCATGGACTACGAGGTGTTCCTGCTGACGGCGGTACGCCAGTCGTACCTGCGGCACGGGAACAACTCCAGGGCCGTCGCCGAGGGGCTGGGCTCCACCGGGCGGGTCATCACGTCCGCCGCGTTGATCATGGTGGCGGTGTTCGTGGCGTTCATCGCCTACCCCGACGCCATGGTGAAGACGTTCGGGGTGGGGCTCGCCGTGGCCATCGCGGTGGACGCCACCATCATCCGGGGGTTCCTGGTGCCGGCCACGATGGTGCTGCTCGGGCGGCTCAACTGGTGGTGCCCCCGGTGGCTCGACCGCATCCTGCCGAACCTGTCGGTGGAGGGGCACGAGGAGGACGAGCCCGTCGCGCGGGAGCGGCGGGAGCCGGTCACGGCCGGGGTCTAGGGGCAGATCCGGCGGTACGGCTCGTCGCCGCCGACGTGCGCCGCCCACTGCTCGCGGGTCAGGGGGCGGACCACCTGCGAGCAGGCGGCGGCGACGGGGAAGGCGGGCGAGGTGATGTCCCAGACCTGCAGCATCGCCCCGTAGCCGCTGGTCACGATCACCTCACGGCCGCTCAGCCGGTACGGCGCCGACACCACGCCCTGCCCCGTCGGGATCGCGTGCAGCCGCCTGCCGGTGGCGGCCTCCCAGACGATCGCGGTGCTGTCGTGGCCGCCGGTCACGATCACCTCGTCGCCGCCGAGCCGGCCGATCGCCACCGAGTACAGGTCGCCGTCGCCCGTCATGACCGACAGCGAACGCCCCGTGGCCGCCTCCCAGACCCGTACCTTGCCCTCGTAGTGCCCTGACACGATCACCTCCACGCCGCCGAGCCGCCCCATGGCCACGGCGGAGGTCTGCTGCTCGGCGGTCATGCCGCGTACCTGCCTGCCCGTGGCGGCGTCCCAGATGTGCACGGAGCCGCCGCCACTCACGACCACCGGCGTGCCGCGCAGCGTGCCGAAGGCCAGGCTGACCGACTCGAACCCGGCGTCGACCTGCCACAGCCGGGCGCCCGTCGCGGCCCGCCAGGCGATGATCTCCCCGTTGGCGGCGGCGCCCAGGATCAGCAGGCCGCCGTTGACTGTGCCGGGCACCACCGAGACCACGGGGAGCTTGGTGTCGACGCTCCGCAGCAGGCCGCCCGTGACCAGGTCCCAGAGGCGCAGGAAGTGCGGCCCTTGGTCGCCGCCGGAGCCGGCCTCGGCGAGCACGTCCTTGCCGTCGAGCCGGGCCATGGTCATGCTTCTCGTGCCCCTGGCGAACATGGAGGTGAGCAGCCTGCCGCTGTCCAAGGCCCGGACCCTGATCCTGGCGTCGTCCGCCGTCACGGCCACGGGCACGCCGCCTGCCTGCCCTGTCGTCGTGGCCGCCAGCGGCCTGTCGGACCTGATGGTGCGGGAGGGCCTGCTGTTGTAGGGCGCCCAGACCTGCACCCTGCCCTTGCTGTCGCCTGCCATGATCACGGAGGTGTCGCCGTGCCGGCCGACGACCAGGTCGTACAGGCCGGCGCCGGCGTTGAGCAGGCGCAACGTCCGTCCCGTCGCGGCGTCCAGGACGTGGACGGTCGTGTAGTTCTCCACGGTCACAATGGCGAGCGCGCCGTCGAGCGACCCGAGAACCAGCGATCCCGACGCCGTGCCGAGCCGGATGTCGCGCAGGCGGGCGCCGGTGGCGGCGTCCCAGAGGCTCACCACGGAGCTGCTGGAGCCGCTCTCGGTGCGCGAGGCGATGACGGCCGCGCCGTCGAGCCGTCCCACGGCCACGACCGTGGGGCCCCGCGCCGAGGCGGGGCCCAGCTTCCTGATGAACTTGCCGGTGGCGGCGTTCCAGATGCGGACCTCGCCGCCGTCGTGGCCCGTCACGATCGCGGGCGTGCCGTCGAGCTGGTCGAAGGCCACGTTGCCGAGCAGGGCGGACACGGGGATCACCCGCAGCCGCCGCCCTGACGTGGCGTCCAGGACCGCGATCCCGGACCTGAAGCCCGCCGCGACCGCCGGGACCCCGTTCACCTCGCCCACGGCGACGTCGATCAGCCCGGGGCCGACCTCGGCCTGCCAGCGCAGCCTCCCCGTGCGGGCCTCCCACATGCGCAGATCGGTCTGGTCGGCCGCCACGACCATCGGAACGCCCCCGACCTCCGCCCAGGCCACGTCCGTCACGGTCGTGGCCGGTCGCATGGTGCGCAGCGTGCCGCCGGTCGTCGTGTCGTACAGGCGCACCTCGCTGCCCGCGTCGGGACCGCCCGACAGGCCGGCCACGATCACCGGGACCCCGTCCAGCGTTCCGGCCGCGAGCCCTCCGGTGGCCTGGCCGAACCCCGGCAGGGCGTCCATCCGGGGATCGGCCACCGCCCTGGCCAGGCCGTCGGTCGTGTCCGGCGTCCTCGACAGCGTGTAGGCCGCCAGCGCGAGCTGCCTGGACAGGTTGGGGTCGCTCTCCGCCACGTCCCGGCTCTGCGCGGCGACGTGCTGCGACAGCGCCTCCAGCCGCCTGGCCTCCGACTCCCGGGCGACCCGCGTGGTGACGACCGCGACGCTCACCGAGGCCACCAGGGCCAGCACCGTGGCCACGACCACGGCTGCCACGCCGCGCCGCCTGGTGCGGACCGCCCGGCGGCGGGCCTCGCGGCTGGCCGCCAGGAACCGCGCGGAACGCGCGGGCAGCGGCGGGAAACCGGCCGGATCCGACTCCCACCGGGCCCGCGCCTCCTCGGCCGCGCTCAGCCGCGTCCCGCTGTACAGGTAGGACGGGTCATCCCCGTGCTCCGCCCACTCCCTGGCCTGGTGGTCGAGCTGCTGCCTGGCCAGCAGGACGGCGCGGTCGGCGTCGATCCACTCCCGCAGCCGGGGCCACGCCCTGATCAGCGCCTCGTGGCTGAGCTCCACCGCGTCCTCGCCGACCGTGAGCAGCCGGGCCTTGACGAACGCCTCCAGCACCTGGCCCGCCTCGTCGTCGCCGAGTTCGGTCAGCAGCACCCTCATCCGGGTGTCCTCGGCCTCCTCGCCCAGCCGCACCAGGCGGGGCAGCAACCGGCGAGCGGCCTGCTGGCCCGGCAGGTCGAGGCCGGTCAGCGTGCTCTCCGCGGTGTTGGCCAGGGCCCGGCCCACGCCGCCCGTCGCCAGGTAGCCGCCCACCGTCAGCACGCCGTCCTCGCGCCGCTGCCAGGTCTCCAGCAGCACGTGCGACAGCAGCGGCAGCACGCCGCGCGGCCCGGCCGCCAGGGAGGCGCCCACGTCGTCCAGCAGCAGGTCGGCCAGGCCCGGCTGGAGCGTGAGACCGGCCAGCTCCGCCGGCCGCTCGATGACCTCCCGGAGCTGACCGGTGGTCATGGGCGTGACGACCACGGGACGTTCCAGCGCCGTGGCCAGCTCCCCGTACGCGACGCAGCGCCCGTAGAAGTCGGCCCGCAGCCCGAGCACGACCACCGCCTCGGAGCAGGCGCCGTGCAGCGCCGCCAGGAACGCCCGCCGCTCCGCCTCCTGCTCACACAGCGTGAACAGCTCCTCGAACTGATCGACCACGATCACCCGCTCACCAGGACGCGACTCGGAGAGCAGCTCGCGCAGCCTGCCCGGGTCGTCCAGGAGCGCCTCCCGCAGGTCGGCGGGGTGGAAGCGGTCCAGGGACGCCAGCCGGGAGGCCAGCGCGCCGACCGGGTCCGCGCCCGGCGCGAACACCATGACGCCGGTGCCCGCCGCCCGCTCCAGCAGCGGCACCAGACCGGCGCGCAGCAGCGACGTCTTGCCCGCCCCCGACGGGCCCACCACGATCAGCGGCTCCTCCACCGACACCTGCGCGGCCACCCGGTCGGCCAGGTTCCTGGTCAGCTCGGCGCGGCCGAAGAAGAACGCGGCGTCCTGCGGCCCGAACGACCCCAGCCCCCGATACGGGCTGAACTCGCCGTCCTCCCCTGACCCCGCGACGTTCGCCACCAGCGGGCGCACCCTGGCGGGCCAGCCCGACTGCCTGCGCGGGGCCGGTAAGCGCTGCTCGGTCAGCAGCCGCGCCACCGCCTGGTACGCCTCCTCCACCCCCAGGTACGGCCCCGCCGCCACATCCCCCTCGGCCAGCACCTTGAGCAGCGCCCCCGAGAACGCCGTGTGCTCCGCGCCCTCCGGCGCCCACGCGCGCTCGTCCCGCCCGGCGGCCGTCAGCAGGTAGCCGCCCTGCTGGGTGGCGGCGAACGCCTCGTCGATCGCCGGCCGCACCCCGTCGGCCCGCCCGGCGAAGCAGCAGTCCAGCACGACCAGCACGAGCGGCGCGCGGCAGCCGGACAGCACCTCGGCCACCGTCGAGTACGGCAGCGCCTGGTGGCCGGGGATGCCCTTGGTCAGGTCCACGGTGGCGCGGGTGGCCAGGTGCAGCTCGCCGCGCGGGCTGACCAGGCCGTGGCCCACGTAGTACAGGACCAGCACGTCCTCGGCGCCCTCCGCCGCCGACACCAGCGCCGCGCCGAGCTCCTTCGGATCCCCCGGATCCACGAGAACGGTCAGCCCTGACTCGGCCAGCCCCGCACGTTCGACCAGGAGCCGCCCCAGGTCCGCGACCGTCCGCCCCACCGCAGGGACAGGCGTCAGGCGCGAGCCCGCCATGTACGAACCGGACCCGGCCGGCAGCACCCGCGTGCCCGGCCGCGACAGCAGCAGCTCCGGCGGCTCACCCGGCGGTCTCATCAGGCTCGCCGGGGGCCGCTTCCAGCATGCGCACCAGCTCGGCGGCCAGATCCCTGGCACTCGCCGCGTCCACGGCCTTCACGCCCTTCGCCGTCAGCTCCACCGACTGGTCGCCGCGGCTGGCCTTGACGCTCACCTCGCCGCGCCGCGTCCCCAGCCAGGCGACCAGCACCGTGGCCGCCGTCGCGAGGCCGCCGCCGGCGCCGAGCAGCAGGTTCAGCACGTCGGGGGCGGCGCCCAGGGCGCCCGGCTCGGGCGGGGCCTCGACGATCCGCACCCTGCCACGCAGCTCGGGCTCCTCGCCCAGCCAGGCGTGGAGATCTCGCAGGTCGTCGCCGGGATTGTCACCTTCGATACGCAGTTGGACGGTCACACGCGCCCCCCGTTCCTGCAGTCCGGTAACCGGAATGTACCGCGCGACGCCCTCCCGGGCACGGTCCTCGGGAGGGCGTCCGATGGGGTGGTCAGCCGGCCCTGACGCAGTCCTGGAGGGCGACCTCGCCGGGGACGTCGGCCGTGCCGCCGCCCGTGCACTTGATCCTCAGCGCGACGTCGCGGGCGACCCCGAACGCCTCGCCGGTGAAGTCGCCGTTGGTCACGGCGCCCAGCGAGGCCGCGCAGCCGCCGAACAGCACCGTGCGGCCGGGGTCGCCGCGGACGGAGTCGCAGGTGTAGGTGGGGGTGAGGATCGGAGGCAGCGCGTTCTCACCGGCCGCGTGGGCGGTGCCGGTGAGGGCGAGGGTGATGCCGGCGGCGAGGGCGGCGGTGTGGCGGATCATCGGCGGTGTCTCCGTCAGTCGGGGTCGGCGAGGTTGCAGGCGGGGACCCAGCCGACGATGCCGGTGGTCGCGTTCGTGCCGTGGTGCCACAGGGTGCTCTCGAAGTTGTCGCAGCGGTAGAGCCCGTGCTCCTCCGACCGGTCGGACTCGAAGCCCTGGCCCGCGTAGCCGAGCCCGTTGCGGCCCGACCCGGACCTGGGCTCACTCCAGATGATCACGCCTTGGGCGCCGAAGTCGTACAGACGCCTGGCCTGCGCCTGTGTGGCTCCGGCGGGGAGCAGGCCGCTCAGCGCCAGGAGCGTGAGCAGGCCGGCCGTGGTGGCTCGTCGAATGTGCCGCACCATGCCTCCTTCCATGAGTTCCATTGCTCACGGTAAGGCCGCGATCACTCAACGTGCCAATCGTTTTCCGGTGCGTCGCCAGCCGAGATAACCGCCGTCCAGCGGCCGGGCGTCGTACCCGTGCTCGCGCAGCAGCCGCACCGCCTCGGGAGACACCACGCAGTACGGCCCGCCGCAGTACGCCACGATCTCGGCCTCGGCCGGCAGCTCGCCCAACCGGCTCAGCAGCTCCTTGACGGGCACCGAGATCGCCCCCGGCACGTGGCCGGCCGCGTAGTCGGCCGCCGGGCGCACGTCCACCACGACCGTGCCGGGGTCCTCCAGCCGCGCGGCCAGCTCCTCGGCCGTCACCCCTTCGAGGCTCCCCAGCCTTGCGCGCACGGCCTCACGCAGATCGGCCAGCCGCCCGTCCGCGAACGCCTGGAACTCCCCGAGGAACCGCGACACCCCCTCGTCGGCCAGCCGGTAGTAGACGTGCGTGCCCTCCCGCCTGCTCGTCACGAGCTGCGCGGCGCGGAGCTGCTGAAGCTGGGCGGAGGTGTTCTTGAGCGGAATCCCGGCCGCCCGCGCCAGCTCCTCCACGGTGCGCTCGCGCTGGTCGAGCACGTCCAGCAGTCGCAGCCGCACGGGGCTGGCCAGCGCCTTGCCGACGCGGGCGAGCTGCGCGTAGATCGGCTCCTCCGGGAACATCAGACCATGTACTGGTCGTGGCGCAGGTACACGTCGGTCCACTCCTCAGGGCTGAGCTGCCTGCCGCTCTCGACGATCGCGGCGAGCTCCTCGAAGTACGACTCCCGCGGCGCGCCCGGCGTGAACAGGATCAGCATCGTGGCCGGCTCGCCCGACTCGTTGCGGAAGGCGTGCACCCCGCCCTCGGGCACGAACAGGAAGTCGCCCGGCTTGCCCTCCGCCCACTTCTCGCCGTTGAAGAGCCTGATGGCGCCGGACAGGACGTAGAACGACTCCGTCATGGTGCGGTGGAAATGGGCACCGGGCCCGCCCGGCTTCGGGCCCATCTCCCAGCGGTAGAGCCCGTAGGCGCCGCCGGTGGAACCGCCGGTCGCCAGGTAGTGGACCTCGGTGTTGGTGCCGATCTTCAGGTCGGGGGCACGGTCGGCCAGGGCGAAGGTGCCGCTGTGCTCGCCTTCCTCGGCGAAGTAGCGGGGCTCGGGGTAGGACATGCTCTCAGTTCCTCCAGCTTTCTAAGGAACTTTAGAATAGCGAAGGGAGCACCTCCGCCGCCAGCCGTTCGAGCTGTTCCGCTTCGTCGGACATCGCGTCCAGCAGCACCAGGTCCGCGCCCGCCCGCAGCACCTCGTCCAGCCCCTGCGCGCACGCGTCGGGCGGCCCGCTGACCAGCATGTCCGCATTCCCGTACATACGGGACAGCGGCCCTTCGAGCCTCGCCTCCGCACCCACCGAGACGTACACGCGCTTCGCGACCCGGAAGCTCGCCGGATCGCGCCCGGCCTGCTCCAGCTCCGCTCTGACCGTGCGCACCTGCTCGGCGAACGCGGCCGTGGTGGCCCCGCCCGCGCCGATGAACCCGTCGCCGTGCCGGACCGCCCGCCTGATCGCGGCGGGCTGGTGCCCGCCCAGCCAGACCGGCGGATGCGGCTTCTGGTACGCCTTCGGCTCCATGGCCGCCTCCACCTCGAAGAACCGCCCGTGGAAGGCCACCTTCGGCTCGCTCCAGCACGCCTTCATCAGCTCGATGCCCTCGGTGAAGCGCGTCACGAACCCCTCGGGAGAGACGCCGAAGGGCGCGAGCAGGTCCCGGGAGCCCAGCCCGAACCCCACCTCCAGGCGTCCCCGGCTGAGCTGGTCGAGGGTGCTGAGGCTCTTGGCCAGGTGCAGCGGGCTGTGCACGACGCTGACGTAGACGGCGCAGCCGAGGCGCAGCCGCTCGGTGCAGGCCGCCGCGTACGTCATGACCTCGGTCGGGCCGAGGGTGGGGACGGGGTTGAGCGTGCCCTCGCGCGTCCAGGCGCTGTGGAAGCCGAGGTCCTCGGCGCGGCGCAGGTAGGCGCGGAACGCGGCCGGGTCGAACGCGCCGTCGGAGATCTGCTGGGGGAGGGAGACGGCGAAGCGGGCCGTCGTGGTGTTCGTCATGCTTCACCGCATACCCATCGTCACGAGTCCTCGGCGGCGTCCGGGGGCCCGAGTTCGCCGGCGGGGGCGTCGTCCAGGTGCTGAGCCTGTTGCCGCAGGCAGGACAGCATGGCCTGGCCCGCGGGGGTCAGCGCGCGGGAGACGGGCAACGTCACGCCCACCGAACGGCGTACCGACGGCAAGGGGACCGGCAGCTCGGCGAGCTGGTCGTCGTTCCTGACGAACAGCGCGGGCAACGCGGCGATCATGTCGGTGGCGACGAGCAGTGAGCGGATCGTGAGCATGGACGTGCATTCCGTCCGGTCGCCCGGCAGCGGCAGGCCGTCCTGCTGGAACACCTGCTCCAGCTCCTGACGCAGCGAGGTCTGCTCCAGCGGGAGTATCCACGGGAAGCCGAGCAGATCGGCCAGCGTGCGCGCCTGCCCGGCCGGATGGCCGGCGCGGGCCACCAGCCGTACGGGCTCGTTGTAGAGCGGTATCTGGCGCAGCCCGGAGCGGTCGTCGATGGGGTTGAGCCGGCCGACGACGAGATCGAGGTCGCCGCCGCTGAGCTGGGGCGCGAGCGAGTCGAACGTGCCCTCTTTGACGATCACGGTGATCCCCGGCCGGTCGGCCTTGAGCGCGGCGATGGAGCGGGGCAGCAACACGTTCGTGGCCGTCAGCAGGGTGCCGACGGTGACGGTGCCCGCGTCGCCGTCGGCGAGCCCCGCGATGTGCTCACCGGCTCTGCGCAGCTCGGCCTGCACGGCGCGGGCGTGGCCGATGAACGCCTCGCCGAACAGGGTGGGGGTGACGCCGCGCGGCCCCCGGACGAACAGCTCCACCCCGAGGATCTCCTCCAGCTCGCGCAGCCCGCGCGTGACGGCGGGCTGCGCGAGACGCAACTGCTCGGCGGCGCGCAGGACGCTGCCGTGGTCGGCGATGGAGGTGACGAGCACGAGGTGCCGGAGCTTGAGCCGGCCGCTCAGCAGATCCAGCGAGCGAGTTATCACCGGATCAATATATCTACTCCGACATCTCTGCCTCTTTGGCTATATCTACAGGTATAACCAGATCAATATACCTGGGGGCATATCAGGTATTGGACTGTTATCCCTGGCTCTCAGCACAATGGCGTCCATGAAGCCCGCGCACTACATCAACGGCGCCTTCACGGTCGCAGGGACGTCGTTCCCCCTGCGTTCACCCATCGACGGCCGCGAACTCCGCACGGTGCCCGAAGCCTCGCGTGAGACCGTGGACGAGGCCGTACGCGCCGCCAGATCCGCCTTCGAGGGCGCCTGGGGGCGGGTCGACGCCGAGGAGCGCTGCGTCTACCTGCGGCGCGTCGCCGACGGCATCGAGGCCAGGTTCGAGGAGTTCGTCGCGGCCGAGGTCGCCGACACCGGCAAGCCGCGTGAGCTGGCCGCCACGGTGGACATCCCCCGCGCGATCGGCAACTTCCGCGCCTACGCCGACCTCACCTACGGCCGTTCAGGGCAGGCCTACCCCATGACCGTCCCGCCGTGGAGCGGCAGCGGCCAGGCGCTCAGCTACACCGTGCGCCGCCCGCTGGGCGTCGTGGCCGTCATCTCCCCGTGGAACCTGCCGCTGCTGCTGCTCACCTGGAAGGTCGCGCCGGCGCTCGCGGCGGGCAACGCCGTCGTGGCGAAGCCGTCGGAGGAGACCCCGTCCACGGCGACCCTGCTGGCCGAGGTGATCGACGCGGCGGGCCTGCCGCCGGGCGCGTTCAACCTCGTCCACGGTCACGGCGCGAACGCGGCAGGCGAGCACCTGACCGCGCACCCCGGCGTGGACGCGATCGCCTTCACCGGCGCCTCGGCCACCGGCAGCGCCATCATGCGCAACGCCGCCGCGCACGTCACGCCGCTCTCGTTCGAACTGGGCGGCAAGAACGCCGCTCTCGTCTTCGCCGACGCGGACCTGGAGCAGGCCGTCGAGGGCACGCTGCGCTCCAGCTTCACCCACTCCGGCCAGATCTGCCTGTGCACCGAGCGGGTCTACGTGCAGCGGCCCGTCTTCGGCGCCTTCGTCGAAGCGCTGGCCGAGCGGGCCCGCCGCCTCGACGGCTACGGGCCGATGATCTCGGCCGCCCACCGCGACAAGGTGCTGTCCTACTACCGCCTGGCGGCCGAGGAGGGCGCGACGGTACTGGCGGGCGGCGGCGTCCCCGTGTTCGGCGACGCCCGCGACGGCGGCTACTACGTCGAGCCCACCGTCATCACCGGCCTGCCGCAGACGGCCCGCACGGTCCGCGAGGAGATCTTCGGCCCCATCTGCCACGTCGCGCCGTTCGACGAGGAGGACGAGGCGATCCGGCTGGCCAACGACAGCCCCTACGGGCTGGCCGCCACGGTCTGGACCGACGACCTGTCGCGCGCCCACCGCGTGGCGCCCAGGATCGAGGCCGGGATCGTCTGGGTGAACTGCTGGAACCTGCGCGACCTGCGCACCCCGTTCGGCGGGGTCAAGGCCTCCGGCATCGGCCGCGAAGGCGGCGAACACTCCCTCGACTTCTTCTCAGAACCCGTCAACGTGTGCGTCAAGATATGAGGACCCGAGTGACTCCAGAGGTTCAGGGAGCAGCCACCCGGCTGCTGGAGGCCTACGACTCCGGCCACCCCTGCGAGCCGGTCCGCGACCTGATCGACGGCGTCGAGGCCGCCTACGCCGTGCAGAGCCTGCTGACCGAGCGCTGGCTGAGCGAGGGCAGACGGCTGACCGGCCGCAAGATCGGGCTGACCAGCAAAGCCGTGCAGCGGCAACTCGGCGTCGGCTCGCCGGACTTCGGCGCGCTCTTCGCCGACATGGCGGTGCCGGACGGCGAGGAGATCCCCGCCGGCCTGGTGCTGCAGCCGCGCGCCGAGGCGGAGGTCGCGCTCGTGCTCGACCGCGACCTGCCGCACGAACGGCACACGGTCGCCGACGTGATCGGCGCCACCGCGTTCGCGCTGCCCGCCGTCGAGGTGGTCGGCAGCCGCATCCGCGACTGGGACATCACCCTGGCCGACACCGTCGCCGACAACGCCTCCGCCGGCGTGTACGTGCTCGGCACCCGTCCGGTCTCCCTGCGCGACGTCGACCTGCGGCTGGCCGGAATGGTCGTCGAGCGGCGCGGCGAGCAGGTGTCGACCGGCGTCGGGACGGCCTGCCTCGGCCACCCTCTGCACGCCGCGGTGTGGCTGGCCGACACGCTCGCCGCGCTGGGACGGCCGCTGCGCGCCGGCGACACCGTGCTGACCGGCGCGCTCGGCCCGGTCGTCCCGGTACGTCCCGGCGACGTGCTGGAAGCCCGGATCGACGGGCTCGGCGATGTCCGCGTGGCCTTCGCCACCGATGAGGAGGACCAGTGAAGGCGCTAGCGGAACGCCTGGACGAGGCCACGCTGAACGGGCGGGCCATCCCCCGGCTGACCACCACGACCGACCTCGGCGTGCCGGCCGCGTACGAGGTGCAGCGAGCCGTGATCGAGCGGCGGCTGGCCCGCGGCGAGCGCGTCATCGGCGTCAAGATGGGCTTCACCAGCCGCGCCAAGATGGTGCAGATGGGCGTCGACGACGTCATCTGGGGCGTGCTCACCGACGCCATGCTCATCGAGTCGGACCTCGACCTGAGCGGCCTGATCCACCCGCGGATCGAGCCCGAGATCGCCTTCCTGATCGAGCGGCCGGTGCGGACGCCGGCCGACGCGATCGCCGCCGTGGGCGCCGTCGCCGTCGGCTACGAGGTGCTGGACTCGCGCTACCAGGACTTCAGCTTCACCCTGCCGGACGTCATCGCGGACAACGCCTCGGCGAGCGGCTTCGGGCTCGGCCCGTGGCATCGTCCCAGGGACGTCGGCAACCTCGGCCTGGTCATGGAGATCGACGGCCGGCCGGTGGCGAGCGGCTCGTCCGCGTCCATCCTCGGCGATCCGGTGCGGTCGCTGACCGCGGCGGCCAGGCTGGCGCACGCCGGCGGCTTCGAGCTCCAGCCCGGCTGGGTCGTGCTGGCGGGAGCGGCCACGGCCGCCGTCCCGCTGCCCGCCCGCGCGCACGTCCGCGTCCGCGCCGCCGGTCTCGGCCACGTGGAGGTGACGACCCGATGAGCGACGCGCTGCTGGTGCCCGGCAAGGCCCGCCCCCGTGGCAGGTTTCCGCACGTCAAGCGGGCGGGCGAGTTCGTGTTCGTGTCCGGTACGAGCTCCCGCCGCCCCGACGGCTCCTTCGTGGGAGCCGTCGTGGACGAGATGGGCACGCCGGACCTGGACATCCGCGCACAGACCAGAGCGGTGATCGAGAACATCGCCGACCTGCTCGCCGCGGCAGGAGGCGGGCTCGGCGACGCGGTCAGCCTGACCACGTACCTGGTCAACATGAACGACTTCGGCGGCTACAACGAGGTCTACGGCGAGTACTTCGACGAGAGCGGCCCCGCCCGCACGACCGTCGCCGTCCACCAGTTGCCGCACCCCCACCTGCTCATTGAGATCTCCTGCATCGCCCACCTACCGCAAAGGAGCCAGGACCGATGAGGCCGCCCTTCAACCTCCACCAGTGGATCGACGAGCACCGGGACCTGCTGAAGCCGCCCGTCGGCAACGTGCAGATCTGGGCGGACGCCGACCTCATGGTCACCATCGTCGGCGGGCCCAACCAGCGCACCGACTTCCACGACGACCCCATCGAGGAGTTCTTCTACCAGCTCAAGGGCGACATGGTGCTGCGGGTCATGGAGCAGGAGGGCAAGCCGCCCGTGGACGTCCAGATCAGGGAGGGCGACGTCTTCCTGCTGCCGCCGCACGTGCGGCACTCGCCGCAGCGGCCCGTCCCCGGCTCGATCGGCCTGGTCGTGGAGTACGCCCGCCCTGAAGGCCACCTGGACGCCTTCGAGTGGTACTGCGTCAACTGCCACCGCCTGGTCCACCGCGCCGAGGTGCAGGTGAAGTCGATCGTGGACGACCTGCCGCCGATCTTCAACGCCTTCTACGACAGCGAGCGCACCTGCCCGCACTGCGGAGCCGAGCACCCCGGCAAGGACTGGCCGGAGCACCTGCGGCCGGCGGTTCAGTGACGGTGATCGACGTGCACGCGCACGTCTTCCCCAAAATCTCGCGGGCCGAGGCCCGGATGCTGGCCGGCGCGGGCGAGCCCTGGCTGCGCGACGGCATGATGATGAGCGGCGAGGACGACTACCGGCCGGTCACGCCGGAGCTGTGGGACGCCGGGGCGCGCCTGGCGGCCATGGACAGAACCGGCGTGGACGTCCAGGTCGTCTCCTCCACACCACTGCTGTTCGGCTACGCGGCCGACGGCGCGCGCGCGGCCGAGTGGTGCGCGATGGTGAACGAACGGGTCCTCGCCCATTGCGCCCAGGCGCCCGAGCGGCTCATCCCGCTGTGCCAGGTGCCGCTGCAGGACGTGGACCTGGCCGTCAAGACGGTCACGGAGGCCAAGGCCGCCGGCCACCGGGGCGTGCACCTCGGCAACCACGTCGGCGCGCGCAACCTCGACGACCGCGACATCCTGCTGTTCCTGGAGCACTGCGCGCACGAGGACATGCCGGTGCTCGTGCACCCCTGGGACATGCTCGGCGCCGACCGCATGCCCGGTCACATGCTGCCGTGGCTGGTGGGCATGGCGGCCGAGACACAGCTCAGCATCCTGACCCTGATGCTCTCCGGCGCCTTCGAGACGCTGCCGCGATCGTTGCGGCTGTGCTTCTGCCACGGCGGCGGCAGCTTCGCCTACCTGCTCGGACGGGCCGACAACGCCTGGCACCGGCGCGACATCGTCCGCGCCGACTCGCCCCGGCCGCCGTCGGCGTACACCGACCGGTTCCACGTCGACTCGGCCGTGTTCGACCCGCGCGCCCTGCGGCTGCTCGTCGAGGTGATGGGCGCCGAACGCGTCATGCTGGGGACCGACTTTCCGTTCCCGCTGGGGGAGCAGGAGCCCGGATCGGTGGTCGCGGCCTGCCCGGAACTGGACGAGGACGCGCGGGCCGCCATCATGGGCGGCAACGCCGCCGCCTTCCTCGGACTGCGGTCGTGAGCCTGGCGGGCACATGCTTGGGCGTCGTGCGCGTGGCGCTTCTCGGGTTGCGGCCGTGAGCCTGGCGGGGATTTGCTTGGGCGTCCTCCGCGCCGCCCTTGTCGGGTCGCGGTCATGAGCCTGGCGCACACACGTCGGGGCGTCCCGCGCGGTACCCGCTCCGGCGGGGTGAGCGTGTTCAAGGGGTTCCGCTACGCGGCCCCCGCGCACAGGTTCACCCCGCCCTGCCCTGGCGGAGCGAACGGGACGCCTGGACATCCGGCCCGCACGCCCCCCAGCGGCCGGGCCGGATGGCCTGGGTGTCAAGCCTGGAGCTCGATCCGGACTCCAGTGATGAGGACTGCCTCTTCCTGAGCGTCTGAACGCGGTCCTGCGACGACCGGCGACCGGTGCTGACGTTCCTGCACGGCGGCGCCTTCGTCGCCGGCTCCGGGGCACAGCCGATGTACTGGCGTTCTGAGATCAGGACCATGGCAGGTCTGCCCAGACCACGCGGTGGCCACAGTCGGTGAGATGGGTGCCGCAGCGAATCGCCAAGCTCGCCACCAAGCTCAGGCCCCGGCCGGATTGCCTCATCGAGCCTGGGTCCAGCGGCTCCAGGCGAGGCTCGCGATACGTCGTTCCTGGATCGATCACTTTCAGCCGGATGAAATCGTCGGCAGTGCCGAGCCGGACTTCGACCCAGTTGCGCTGATCCCCGGCAGGGACATGCCTGATGACATTCGTCACCAGTTCGCAGGCGACCAGCACCGCGTTGAAGCGCAGATCAGGGTCGACATCGGCTAGCCATAGCTGCAGCGTTCGCCTGGCCTGGCACGGTGTCTCATTGCTTCGCTGCAGCGTTGTGCCTTGCCAGCGGGCGACGTCCGGCATTGATGTGGAAAAGGCCTGTACTGACATGAAATCACCGATTCCTCCATGATTGTTTTCTGCTACACGTACGCTGTCGTGATCGAACGTGTTGGCTCTCAGCATGGACGCTCGCCCTGCGCGCGCATGCGTCAACCTCGTGAAATCTGACCGACAATGAAATACGCGACCTGTGTATTGATCGTCGTTTCGACGTCGTAGTACCGTGGCGAAGGAGTATCTCCCCCTGGCTCGCAATTGCGGAGATGTCATGCAGGCAACCCCCGGCGATTCGATATCACCTCGTGCCCGCTTTGCGCATAATCTGACAGAATATCGCAAATCGGCAAGAATGACGCAGGCCGCGCTGGCGCTGCGCATGCGCTGTCATGAGTCGCTCATCAGTCACATCGAGACCGGCCGGCGCGCTCCCACCCTCGATATCGCAGAGGAAGCCGATAAAACCTTCGGCCTTGACGGACACTTCGTTGCCCTGTTCACGAAAATCACCCAGTCGCCCACGCTCGGCTGGTTCGCCCGCTGGGTGGAAGAGATCGAACCTCGCGCGGTCATCCTGCAATCGTGGGATCCGCTGCTGATTCCAGGGATTCTGCAAACCTCCGACTACGCCCGCGCGGTTTTTCAAACCAGCTCCGACCTCGACCGTGTGGAAGAACGGGTTGAAGCCCGTATCCGGCGGCTCTCAGTCTTTGACAGCGCATGCCCGCCGACCTTCCTCGCTCTCATCGACGAAGGCGTACTGCATCGCCCGGTGGGCACCGCTGACGTCCTGGCGGCTCAACTGCGTTACCTGCTCGAGCTGACCCGGCATCCACGGATCACTGTCCAGCTGGTTCCTATCGCGGCTGGTTGTGTTCCTGGCATGATGAGCGCATTCGCCTTGGCGCGGCTGCGAGACGGCTCGGAAGTTGTCTCCGTCGACTCGGTTCTCTCCGGCCAGGTGACTGCGGACCACGACGCCGTCGCACAGCTCAAGCAGAGATATGACAGCATCAGGGCGGATGCACAGCCGAAAATTGTTACGCAGCAGGCGATAGAGGATGCGATCGAAAAATGGACCAGGTAAACCTCGACGAAGCCGAGTGGCGCAAGGCCACTGACAGTGGCGACAACGGACAGTGCGTGGAAGTCGCCACCAACCTGCCCGGCATCGTTGCTGTTCGGGACAGCAAGAATCCGGAGGGGCCCGCGCTGATTTTCACCCCTGGTGAATGGCGGGCGTTCTTGCAGGGCGCCAGCCGAGGCGAGTTCGACATGTGACGACGCCGACCGGCCGTGGTTGCCGTAGGGCGGCTACGGCGACTTCCGCCTGCCTGTCACCAAGGCATCGCGCAGCGGCGACATCGAATTGCCGCGATGAGTCTGGAAGGGGTGCTGGCCATGCGGATCAGCCGTGATGCGAGAAGGGCCTGGAGGGGAGCGCAAAGCGCCATCGCGTTATGTGCGCTCATGGGCTCTATCGGGTGCGATGTTCAGATGTTTCACACCCGGTTGGAGGTCGACCCGGCTGTGGTCAAGGAAGTGAGCGCCGTTGGCGCGGTCATTGCCCGAACCACTAATGAGCTGTTATACGAGAACACCACTCAGGTCTATCATTTGATGATTGTCGACGTCGGAGGGACCGACCTCCCTTTCGCGTTGGACTTCGTGCGTGAGCGGCTGCGAGAACGTGGCTGGACAGAAACCGATGGGGGCTTGGTTCACGTCAATATGACGTCCGCCAAGTGGGATAAAACTCGCCTCCATGCCGGCCGGCCGAGCCTAAATGCGTCGTTTCCTGAGGAACAGCATCTGAGAATAGTCAAGGCGCTCACGGCTAATGCGAACGGATCGCATGCTTATGTGCTGATAGAGCTCAGCAAGGATGAATAGACGAGGTGCTGCCGCCGTCAACCCCGATGCGTGGATGTGCCTGCCGCAAGGGTGCGGAGTTCGCGAGCTGAGTCCAGCCCGCGGCTCTGTTCCGGCAGTCCTCCGAGCAGTTGCCCGACGATGCGGCTTCTGACTGTGCTGATCGGCCACGCCCGCATGGTGGCGACGGCCTGCTGAAGACCGGGGCCGACGTCGAGAGCCCGGGTCTGTGTGAGCGCGTGCACGAGCGACAGGTTCGCCATGTTGCCGTGGAAGGAGGGCGGGCAGAGTGCGCGGGCCTGATCGGTCGCGTCGATCGCCTCCTTCGTCGCGCCGATGAGCGCGTACGGATACGCCAGCGCCCACGCCTGCGCCCATCCCCGGAATGACCAGAGGGGTGAGATCTGCTCGCTGTCCACGGAGTTGGGGAGCGCGTCGAACGTCCGCCGCACGTCGTTCAGCGCGGTGTGAGTGTTCTCCTTGTCGCCCTGTGACGCGGCCAGGAACGCCCGCACCATGTGCGCCTCCGCCAAGCTCCGGCTCGGCACCCCTGCGGCGATCCCCACGGCCTCGTCCGCCAGCCGCGCCACGACCGGTGCCGGTCGGCCGGACCAGAACCCGTACTCGGCCTCCCACCCGCGTACCCACACACGAAGCTCGCGATCACCGGTGGCGTCGGCCGCGCGGCGGGCGAGTCGCCAGGTCCGCAGCGAGGAACCCTGGTCGCCGACGTCGCTCAGCTCCATGCCCATGAGGGCGGCGAGTTGCGCGCTGACTCTCAGGAGGCCGGTGCGGGCGGTGGCCGACGACGTGCGGTTCAGGACGGTGGACACCTCGGCGAAGTCGGCCGCCACCGTCCGGAAGACGGTTCCTGGCGGGTTGGTGTAGTAGGCGAAGTCATGCTCCCAGACCACCTCGGACCAGTCGTCCAGCCCGAGGTCACCGCGTTCCGCGATGGTGCGTTCAACGCCGGAGAACAATGCGTCCCAGCTTTCCGGCGGGATCGCAGCCCCGGCACCGATGGCGGCGAGGATCTGCATCACGGCACGCCGTTCCATATCGTCATCCTCGTCATGAGATGAGAGGTCCGGGATAGGAGCCTTACCCGTGCGGTAGTCGTCCAACTCGGTCATCGCAGAGTGAAGTGCGATAAGCCGCCCGTCGGCCCCGTACAGGGCGTCCAGGCGTGCTGCCACGTCCGGTTGCACGCGCGTGAGACCGCGTTCCCACTTGGACAGGTCGCCGTGGTCGCACAAGGCCTTGGCCGCCGCGTCCCGCTGGCTGAGCGCGCAGACGTCGTCGCGCCAGTGCCGGAGCTTGGCCCCCAGCAGGTGCCAAGGGGACGCGGCGGGATCGACGGCGTCGGGGCGGCGAGGCACTCGAATTTCATCTCCTCGTTGGTGGGGTTGTTGGAAAACCGCATTCCAGCAATTACGCCCTTGGGAATCGCCTCGAAGTCTTTCACCATGGCACTGCGTTTTCCTTGAAACGCGAACACTGGCTTATCCGGAAGGAACGAGCATGATTCCCGGCAGTGACGATCCGGACCCGTACATGAGACAGGACCTCCGCACAGGCGAGCGAGCCGCCGAGATGAGGGCGTGGGGCCCAGGCGATGTGCGGGATCGGCAGCTCGCCGCGCTGCTCAACACCTTCCCTCAGTGGTCGATCTCCTACGAGCGGGTGGCGGGCGGCTCGTGGTGGCTGGCGGCGCCGTCCTGGAAGCTCACGCTGGAGGAGGTGGCTGCCGGGGCGCTGGTACGGCTGAGGCGCGGGGATCCCATCAGCCTCATGGCGGACCTGACCGAGCAGGTGGTGATCCTCCATGGCCTTGCCAGGTCCGTGCGTTACGTGCGACCTGAGTGGACTCCGTATGCCCCGAAGAGGGATCGCCGCATGTGGGTGGTGGAGGCGTCATGCTGCGACGCGTACCAATTGGTTCACGAGGGGCGTGAGTACTTCGTGACCCGGTGGAGCCGGGACGGCTGGTTGGAGACCGGGCGAGGCGCCTACTGGCAGGCTCTCGGCATCTGGCAGCGCCTTGATCGGCGACATCGGCGGGACAAGCGGTGGGAGGGGTGACGTACTGCGGTTGCGGAGCCTGCCGGTGGAGTCATGGTGACCGCTCGGGACGGCAACCCCAGTGGCACGCTTGTCGTCTGCGCGTCTGCGCGTCTGCGCGTCTGCGCGTCTGCGCGTCTGCGCGTCTGCGCGTCTGCGCGCTGCGCGTTCGGGACGTGTTAGCCGAGCAGCAGCGCGGCGACTGCCTCAGGATCCTCGCGCATGGCGTTGTGCCCGGTGGGGAGGTCGTGGACCTGCCAGTCGGGATCGGCCCCGAGCCGGGCGCGGAGGTCGGCGAAAGGCGTCCGGTCCTCCCATCCCGAGCAGTAGACGAACTCCCGCCGGGGGATCCGCGCGAGGGCGCCCGTGAGCCGGACCGTCTGCAGGAACGAGGCGAGGGGATGGGGGCGGCGCCGAGGATCGCCACCGTCCGGCGGGAGGACGGCGTAGCCGGTGCTCGCTGCTCCGGCGGCGAACACCTCCCTGTAACGCTCGGTCGTCGAAGACCAGCACGACTCGCCGTCGCGTGGCACGTAGGCGTCGAGATGCACCAGCCGCGAGATGCGGCCTCCGGCACGATCGGCGGCGGCGGCGATCACCATCCCGCCGTAGCTGTGGCCGACCAGCGTCGCATCGGTGAGGTGGGCACGATCCAGGAGCCGCAGTACATCGTCGGCGTGCGTGTCGAGGTTGGCGGTCGCGACCGTCGCCTCGTCGTCGTCCGGACGCAGGCCGGTCAGGGTCAGGGCGTGAACGGCATGTCCGGCACGCTCCAGCAGTGGGGTCACCTTCTCGAACGACCAAGCGCCGTGCCAGCCGCCGGGCACGAGGACGAACGTCGCCATGTGGTCCTCCTTCAGTCGCGCGAGCGGTCTGGTTGGCTACTCCGCCTGAGTGAAGACCGCTTCGCGTGCAGGCAAGTCTCGTCAGGGTGGCGGTGGCTTGCTACCGATAAGATGCCAAGTGATGCCCTTTCGCCGCCAACCTCGCCAGATGTCGCACATATGGCCATCCGGCGGGCGTCACCTCTGGCCGTCCGGTGAGACGAGCCCAGCTCAGACGCACGCACGAGGACATCTGGTGTACGCGGCCAGCGGCGTCCTGACAGTGCACACCGAGCGCGGCACGTCCATCGTGCCCGCCAACCGGGCTGCCTGGACGCCCGCCGGGTTCACGCATCAACACCGCGCCCATGGCGACACCGACATGCGGATCGTCTTTCTCGCGTCGTCTCTCGCCCGGCTCATCCCCGACCGTCCCGCCGTGTTCCTGGCCTCCGACCTCGCTCGCGAAGTCCTGCTCGCCCTGACCGGCCCCCGCAACTACGACGCCGCGTCTGCCTACAGCCGTTCCGCGCGCTGGCGGTTGCTTCGGGTGCTTGTCGATGAACTGCGCGAGGCAGACGAGCAGCCGCTTCATCTGCCGGAGCCACGGGACGACCGGCTGCGGGCAATCGCCAGGATGTTGGACGAAAATCCTGCGGAGAACGCAACGCTGGACGAACTCGGGAAGAGGACTGGGGCCAGCACTCGGACTCTCAGCCGTCTGTTTCGCGATGAGCTTGGCATGAGTTTTTATGAGTGGCGCACGCAGTTGCGTATTTATCATGCGCTGGTGCTTCTCGCCGATGGTCACGACACCACGCAGACCGCTCATGCCTGTGGGTGGGCCAATCCGAGCAGTTTCATCGCGGCGTTCACCAACGTCATCGGGACGACTCCGGGCCGATACCGAACCGATCGCCGGACTGGTGCCTGGGCGTCTCGCATCCCGGGGGAGTGACCCAGCCAACGGCCGATACCGGTGAAGGCCACACTCCTCACAGGTAATGATCAGTGTGCCGGGTGGGCGGCTTTGCGGTGGTCTGGGATTAGCTGGTGCGTCCCCCGGGGGGGGGCGGGGAGATGGTGACCGCTCGGGGGAGCGCGAGGGGGCTGGAAGCCCTCTCGCCCGGGGCTCGTGGCGAAGCCGCGAGACCCGAAGACAACAGCCCGAGCCGAAGGCGAGGACCCATTTTTTCGGGGCGGGCTCCCAACGGCCAACCCGGTAAATGGGATTGGGGCGGGCCGGGGTTTGGAAGAACGCCCGAGCGACTAGCGAGGACCGTGCTTTTAGAAGGTGATGACGGTACGGGCGACGCTGCCTTGGCGGACGTGTTCGACGCCGTCGTTGAGCTGGTCGAGGGGGAGGCGTTCTGAGATCAACGCGTTGAGGTCCAATCGGCCCTGTACGTACTGGGCGGCCAGCATCGGCAGGTCGCGGCCGGGTGAAGAGTCGCCGCCCTGGGTGCCCATCAGGCGGCGGGAGGCGAACAGGAGGCCGGTGTCGAGTTGCATGGGGTGGCCGGCCGGGGGGCTGCCGACCATGACCGTGGTGCCGCCGGGCTGGGTGGAGGCGAAGGCTTGGGCGAGGACGCCGGGAGCGCCTGTGGCGTCGAAGGCGTAGTCGACGCCGCCCCGGACCACGTCCGCGACCTGGCGGGGGAGGTCGGTGGCGAGGAGGGTGTGGGTGGCGCCGAGGCGTTCGGCTTGTTTGAGTTTCTGGTCGGCGACGTCGGCGGCGATGATCGTGGTGGCGCCCGCGAGGAGTGCGCCCTGGATGACGTTGAGGCCGACGCCTCCGCAGCCGACCACGAGGACGGTGGCGCCTGGGGGGACTTGGGCGACGTTGAGGACGGCGCCGACGCCGGTGATGACGCCGCAGGCGAGGAGGCACATGGCGTCAAAGGGGAGGGATTTCGGGATTTTTACGCACATTGGTTCGGGGATGACGGCGTACTCGGCGAAGGAGCCGATGCCGATGAAGCGGCGGACCTCCGTGCCGTCCAGGGTGATGCGGGGGAGGCCGCCCATGATGGTGGGCAGGCGGCTGGGGCCTGTGCAGAGGTGGAAGCGGCCGGAGGTGCAGGGGCGGCAGCGTCCGCAGGGGCCGTTCATGGCGATGATGACGTGGTCGCCCGGTTGGAGTGCGGTGACGCCGGCGCCGGTCGACTCCACCACGCCGCTGCTCTCGTGGCCCAGGATGTAGGGGAGTTTGCTGACGACGGGGCTCTTGCCGTCGATGGCCTTGAGGTCGGAGCCGCACACGCCCGACGCCTTGATCTGGACGCGGACCTCGCCGGGGCCGGGGTCGTCGATCTCGACCTCGCGCAGCTCCATGGGGGCGTGGAACGCGGTGAGCACGGCGGCGCGCATCAGCATGCGACTCACGCTAGCCGGGGCACCGTTCACAAACAAGCGGTTGCTAGGTAAATCCGATCACCCCCGTTGACGTCGCCGGTGAGGAAACTTACGCTCGCGCTAACCAAGCGAGCGCTAGGCCGAATGTTGAAGGCTGGACGTGCGGGAGGCCGTCATGAAGCGGAGGAAGTCGGCGGCGATGCTGGTCGCGGTGCTGACCGCCGCCGGATGCGCGGCACAACAACAAGCCAGCCAGCAGAACGAGACAGGCCAGGGCGTCACCGACACCACGATCAGGATCGGCGGCGTGCTGACCAAGACCAGCGCCAGCGGCTACTCCACCAAGGACGCCGAGATCGGGGCGAAGGCCAGGTTCGAGCGGGCCAACGCCGAGGGCGGCGTGCACGGCAGGAAGATCGAGTTCCTCGGCGCCGAGGACGACGGCCAGGACGCCGCCAAGGGCGACGCGGCGGCCAAGAAGCTCGTACAGAAGGACCAGGTGTTCGCCCTCGTCCCCGTGCACGCCCCCAACTTCGGCGGCGCCGCGTTCCTGGAGCAGCAGGGCGTGCCGTGGTTCGGCTGGGCGACCGGGCCACAGTGGTGCGGCACGAAGACGGGCTTCGGCTACAACGGCTGCCTGGCGCCCAAGCAGGGGGCCGGGTCGCAGACGTGGTGGGGCAGGCAGATGGCCGACCTGCTGGGCGGCTCGGCGGGCAAGAGCGTCTACGTCCAGACCTCCGACTCCAGCGGCAGCAAGTACGGCGGCACGACCATCTCGCAGTCGTTCACCGCCGCCGGCTTCACGCTGGCGGGCGTGAACTCCGGCCTGCCGGCCGCCGCCCCGCCGCCCGACTGGCTGCCGTACGTCAACAAGATCATGACGTCGGACGACGGCGGCCCCCCTGACGTGGTCGTCTCCGTGATCGCCGGGACGAAGTTCAACGTCGGCCTGTACGCGGCCCTCAAGCGGGCGGGCTACCAGGGCGTGCTGACGGACGCCACCAGCTACGACGTCGCCATCCTGAAGGACCAGGCCAGCGCCCAGGCCCTGGACGGCGTGATCGCGGCCCCCATGTTCGAGCCCTTCGAGTCCACCGCCCCCGAGATCGCCAAACTCAAGCAGGACGTCGAGAAGGTCGCCCCCGGCACGCAGCTCACCCAGCACCTGGCGATCGGCTACTGGGCGGCCGACATCTTCCTCGACATGCTGAACAGGACCGGCAAGGACCTGACCAGGCAGAAGTTCCTGGCCACGGGCAACGGCTCGTACCTGTACGAGAACGCGGGCTTCGGCCGGATCGAGTACCCGAAGGACCATGACGAGCCGAACGGCTGCGGTGCCCTGGTCAAGCTGGAGGGCGGCGCCTTCCAGGTGGCCAAGAGCATGAAGTGCTTCGACAACGTGCCGCTCAAATGATCCTGAACTACGTGCTCAGCGGCCTGGTCACCGGCGCCGTCTTCGCGATCATGGGCTCGGGCCTGACGCTCTCGTACGCCGCCACGGGCGTGTTCAACTTCGCCCACGGCGCCATCGGGTTCCTGACGGCCCTGCTGTTCTACCAGCTCAACCAGGCCGGACTGCCCGCGTGGCTGTCGGCGCTGCTGGCGGTGGCGCTCTTCGCGCCCGCGCTGGGCTACGTGCTGCACAAGGCCATGTTCAGGGGGCTCGCGCAGGCGGGGGAGACGGCGCAGATCGTGGCCACGATCGGCCTGACGATCGCGCTGCCCGCCCTCGGCCTGCTGGTCGTGGACCTGGCGGGGCTACCTGCGGCGGACGCGACCGCGTTGCCGCGCGGCGTCGGGCCGCATCCGGCGCGGGCGTTCGACGTGCTCGGCGTGCGGCTGGACAGCGACCAGCTCATCACGTTCTGCTTCTCGGCGGTCGCGGCGGCCGGGTTGTGGGCGTTCATCCGGCACACCCCGTACGGCCTGCGGATGCGCGCCTCCGTGGACCGGCGGCGGCTGGCCACGCTGCGCGGCATCGACGTGGACGCCACCTCGGCGCTGGCCTGGATGCTCGGCTCGGGGCTCGCCGGGCTGGCGGGGGTGCTGGCGGTGTCGGTGCTGGGGCTGGACGCGACCGCGTACACGGTGCTGCTGTTCGCCTCGGCGACGGCGGCGGTGTTCGGGCGGCTGCGCTCGATCCCGTGGACGTTCGCGGCCGGGCTGGCGCTCGGCGTCGTGCAGAACCTGGTCGCCGGCTACACCGACTTCCTCGAAGAGGTGACGGGGCTGCGCACGGCGGTGCCGGTGATCCTGCTGTTCGCCGGGCTGGTGCTGCTGAACAGGTCGCGTGATCGGGTGGCGGGCAGCGCCGCGGAGGACGTGCCGCCGCCGGACCATCTGGCCGGGCTGCCGCCGTGGCGGCGCAGGCTGCCGTGGGCGATCGGGGTGGCGGCGCTGGTGGTGTTCGCGTTCACCGGGCCGGAGTACTACGTGGGCGTCGCGGCGCAGGGCCTCGTGCTGGCGCTGATCTTCTGCTCGTTCGTGGTGGTGACGGGGATCGGCGGCATGGTGAACCTGGCGCAGGCCGCCTTCGCCGCCATGGCGGCGCTGACCTGCGGGTGGGCGTTCGCGTCCGGGCTGCCGTTCTTCGTGGCGATCATGCTGGGCGTGCTGGCCGCCGCCGCGGTGGGGATGCTGGTGGCGCTGCCCGCGCTGCGGCTGGGCGGGCGAGTGCTGACGCTGGCCACGCTCGCGCTGGCGCTGCTCGCCGACCAGGTGCTGTTCCAGGTGGACGCGTTCAGCAACGGAACGATCGGCTGGTCGATCCCCGCGCTGGGGTTCGGGTTCGCCGACACCTCCGACCCGCGGGTGCGGGTGGTGGTGCTGCTCCTGCTGATCGGCGCGGTGGCGCTGCTCGTGCGGAACCTGGAGCGGTCGGCTTCCGGACGGGCGATCCTGGCCGTGCGGTCGGCCCCGGCGGCGGCCACCACGTCCGGGCTGTCGGCGCCGCGGACGAAGATCACGCTGTTCGTGCTGGCGTCGGCCGTCGCCGGGCTCGGCGGCGTGCTGTTCGCGATCTCCAAGGGGTCGATCACGGCGACCGACCTGCCGGCGTTCGCCGGGTTCGTCTGGCTGGCCGTGGTGGTGCTGCAGGGCGTGCGGCGCATCGGCGGGGCGGTGCTGGGCGGGCTGATCGCCGTCGCCGTGCCCGAGGTGCTCTCCACCTGGGACGTGTCCGCGCACGTCGGCGCCATCCTGTTCGGCCTCGGCGGCATGATCCTGGCCAAGCATCCCGACGGGGTGCTCACCCAGGTCGCCGAGCTGCGCCACAGGCGGGCGGAGCCGCCCGCCGAGCAGGCGCCCGCCGGGCCGCGCGAGCCCGCGCTGTTCGCCCTGGAGGGCGTCTTCGCCGGGTACGACGACGTGACCGTGCTGCGCGGCGTGGACCTGCGGGTGCGTCCAGGCGAGGTCGTCGCGCTGCTCGGCGCGAACGGCGCGGGCAAGTCCACCACGTGCGCGGTGGCGGCCGGGGACCTGCCGGTGACCGGCGGCCGGATCCTGCTGGACGGCGAGGACGTCACCGCCTGGCCCGCCCACCGCAGGGCCCGCGCCGGCATCCTGCTCGCCCCGGAGGGCAGAGGCGTCTTCCCCGGCCTCACCGTCGAGGAGAACCTGCGCACCTGGCTGCCCGACCCCGAGCCCGTCTACGAGCGGCTGCCCCACCTGGCCGAGCGCCGTACCGTGCTCGCCGGCGCCCTGTCCGGCGGCGAGCAGCAGCTCCTCACGCTCGCCCCCGCGCTGGTGCGCCCGCCGCGCGTGCTGATCGCCGACGAGCCGTCGCTCGGGCTGGCGCCGATGGTGGTGCGGCAGGTCTTCGACGTCTTCGCCGAGCTGCGCGGACGCGGGGTCGCGCTGCTGCTCGTCGAGGAGAAGGCCACCGAGGCGCTGGCGATCGCCGACCGGGTGGCGTTCATGCGGCTGGGCCGCGTCACCTGGGCGGGGCCGCGCGCCGAGGTGGACGGCGAGCGGCTGACCGCCGCCTACCTGGGGGTGCGGTGAGCATGCTGGCGGTGGAGGGCGTGTCGGTGGCGTTCGGCGGGGTCAGGGCGCTGGACGGGGTGACGTTCGAGGTCGCGCGGGGCCTGGTGTGCGGCGTGATCGGGCCGAACGGGGCCGGCAAGACCACGCTCTTCGACGTGGTGTCGGGGCTGCGCAGGCCCGACGAGGGGACCGTCCGCCTCGACGGCCAGGACGTGACAGCGGTACCGGCGATCAAGCGGGCCAGGGCGGGGCTGCGCCGCACGTTCCAGCGCACCCAGGTCTTCGGCAGGCTCACCGTCGCCGCGAACGTGCTGGCCGCGCTCGACTGGCACGGCGGCGGGGGCGGGCTCGCCGCCGACCTGGCCGGCTGGCCGTCCAGGCGGCGGCTGGAACGGGAGCGGCAGGAGCGCGTGGCCGAGGTGCTGGAGCTGTGCGGGCTCACCGAGCTGCGCGACGCGTACGCCGCCGCGCTCCCCGTCGGCCGGCGCCGCCTCGTCGAGCTGGCCAGAGCCCTGGCCGACCGCCCCCGCCTGCTGCTGCTCGACGAGCCCACCTCGGGGCTCGACGCCGGGCAGACCGCCCGGCTGGGGGAGGTCGTCAGGGCCCTGGACACGACCGTGCTGCTGGTGGAGCACGACATGGGGTTCGTGATGGACGCCTGCGACCGGATCGTCGTGCTGGACCTCGGCAAGGTCGTCGCCACCGGCACGCCCGACGAGGTCCGCCAGGATCCCGTGGTGAGGGCCGCCTACCTGGGCTGACTACTGGGGCTGAGCGTGCCGCTCGGTGAACGACAGGATCCGCCGCCAGGAGTCCTGGCACGCCTCCGCCCACTCGCCGTAGGAGCGGTCGAAGAACGAGTGCGGCGCGCCCTCGTAGATGTGCGTCTCGTGCTCGGTGCCCACCCGGTCGAGCGCGGCCTCGTACGCGGCGAACTCCTCCGGCGAGGAGGCCTTGTCCGCCCCGGCCCGCAGCAGGAGCAGCGGCGCGCCCGGGCCCGACTCCGGCGCCTCGATGAAGCGCAGAGCGCCGTAGAAGCCGATGCCGCCCGACAGGCCGTTGCCGCCGGCGGCCAGCCACCAGGACAGGGCGCCGCCCATGCAGAAGCCGGTCGTGAAGACGGGGCCGCCGAGCGCCTCGGCGGCGGCCCGCGCGTCGGCCCGCGCGCCTTCGAGGGTGACCTGCTGGACGTGCGGCATGAAGTCGAAGTCGTCGTCGCGGGCGCTCAGCCCGGCGGTGCGGCCGAAGTAGTCGATCGCGATGGTGCGGAACCCCGCCTCGGCGAAGCGCTGGGTCAGGTCCCGGTAGAAGGGGTGCAGACCGCGCACGTCGGGCAGGATCACCATGTTGCGCCCGTTCGGCTCCGCGGGCTCGGCCCGGTAGGCGAGGAGCCGGTTGCCGTCGGCCGCGGTCAGCTCGATCTGCTCGTGTGAGGCCACCTCGCCCTGGACGGGCGGTGCGGGCGGCCTGCTGTCGGTGGAATGGCACATGGGAACCAGCATGCCCGTGGACGATCCCGGCTATCCACGTCAGAACGACTGGGCGGCGCGCAGCTCGCGTACCAGATGCTCGCGTACGCGGGCCACGGCGGGCCTGGCCTGCGCGCCGGAGCGGACCGCGAGGTAGCCGGTGTTGATCGGCGCCTCCTCCGGCTCGGCCAGCGTCACCAGCGTGCCCGCCGCCAGGTCGCGGCGGCACAGGTACGACGGCAGCACCGACACGCCCATCCCCGCCCGGACCGCGCTCAGCACGCCCCGCAGGTCGGGCATGACGACCTGGGCCGTCATCGACGGGCGGCGGCCGTAGACCGTGCGCCAGTAGCGGCGCACGATCGGCAGGTCCTCGGCGTAGGCGACCAGCGGCTGCGGCGGCGGCCCGGCAGCGGGGAGACGCTTCGCCGAGGGCCCCGCGCCGGGGGCGCCGACCAGCAGGAACTCCTCGTCGTACACCGGGTCGGCCCGCACCCCGCGCAGCCGGGGCCGGATCGTGGACAGCACCAGGTCCAGCCGCCCGGCCGCCAGGTCGTTCAGGAGGTCGTCGGACAGCCCCAGGCTGACGCGCAGCCGCAGCCCGTCACGGACGAGCGGGGCCAGCATCGGCATGACCACCTCGCTGAGGAACTCGGCGGGCCCGCCCAGGTGCACGGCCTCGTCGGAGGGCAGCTCCGAGGCGACCACCTCGTCCAGCGAGTCGAGGCCCGGCGCGACCCTGCGGGCCAGCTCGTCGGCGGCGGGCGTGGGCGCGACGCCGCGCGGCAGCCGGTCGAACAGCGGCCGGTCCAGCGCCGCCTCCAGCGTCTTGACCTGCGCGGTCACGGCGGGCTGCGACAGGCCGAGCGTCTGGGCGGCGGCGGTGATGGAGCCGGTCCTGTGCACGGCCAGGAAGGTGCGCAGCAGGTCCAGCGACAGCGATGACATATCACTATTCTGATGCCTCAGGGCATATTTCGTGATTTGGTGCTGATGGCTGGGCGGGGTCATCCTAAACGTATGACCAAGCGCGTACTCATAGCCCTGACCAGCCACGACGACCTCGGCGGCGTGGAGCGGACCGGATACTACGTGCCCGAGGCCGCCCACCCGTGGGAGATCTTCCACAAGGCCGGCTTCGACGTGGACGTCGCCAGCGTCCGGGGCGGCGAGCCGCCCCGCGACGGCTACGACCCGGGCGACCCCGCCCAGGCCGCCTTCGTCGCCTCGCCCGAGCAGCGCGACACCGCCCGCCTGGCCGACGTGGACGCCTCCCGCTACGACGCCGTCCTCTACGCCGGCGGCCACGGCACCATGTGGGACTTCCCCGACGACCCCGACGTGCAGCGCGTCGGGCGCGAGGTGTACGAGCGGGGCGGCGTCGTCGCGGCCGTCTGCCACGGCCCGTCGGCGCTGGTGAACCTGACCCTGTCCGACGGGTCGCACCTGGTGGCGGGCAAGCGGGTGGCGGCCTTCACCAACGCCGAGGAGGAGCTGCGCGGCGTCACGGGCGTCGTGCCCTTCCTGCTGGCGGACGCCCTGGTCGCGCGCGGCGCCACGCACGAGCCAGGCGACAACTGGCAGCCTCAGGTGGTGGTGGACGGCCGCCTGGCCACCGGCCAGAACCCGGCCAGCGCCGCCCCCCTCGCCGAGCAGGTCGTCGAGCTGCTCGCCGAACGGCGGGCCTGAGGCCGGTAATCGCCGCCGGATGGCGGTTGTGCGCCAGGGGTGCGGGATCTGACCATCGAGGAGTAGCACTGCCGTCCCCGTGGAAGGGAACCCCCATGGCCCACCCCAACCTCGATCCGGAGCTGCGCGCCGGGATCGAGCAGTTCCCGATGCCGCCCGGCGACATGTCCGCACTGTTCGCGGACCTGCCCGGGCAGCGGGCGCAGCTCAACGCGATGATGGCCGCCGCGCCCCCGCCCGACACGCGGATCTCCATCGAGAACCGCCACGTGCCGGGGCCCGAGGGCGAGCCCGACGTACGGGTGCGCGTCTATCAGCCGGAGGAGCGCGGGGAGAGCCGGGCGGCGCTGTACTGGATCCACGGCGGCGGCATGATCATGGGCCTGCCCGAGGGCGACGACGCCCAGATGATCGAGTACGTCGAGCGGCTCGGCGTGGTCGTCGTCTCCGTGGACTACCGGCTGGCCCCCGAGCACCCGCATCCCGCCCCCGTCGAGGACTGCTACGCCGGCCTCGTCTGGACGGCCAAGAACGCCGCCGAGCTGGGCATCGACCTGAGCAGGCTGGCCGTGGGCGGGGCCAGCGCGGGCGGCGGGCTCGCCGCCGCGACCGTGCTGCTGGCCAGGGACAGGGGCGGCCCCGAAGTGGCCTTCCAGCTCCTCGTCTGCCCGATGCTCGACGACCGCAACACCACGCCGTCCAGCGAGGAGTTCACCGACGCCGTGGTGTGGGACAGGCAGGCCAACCTCTTCGGCTGGGGGGCGCTGCTCGGTGACCGGATGGGCGCCGAGGACGTGTCGCCGTACGCGGCTCCGGCCCGGGCCACCGACCTGTCGGGGCTGCCGCCGGCGTTCGTGGACGTGGGGGAGCTGGAGGTGTTCAGGGACGAGTGCGCCGACTACGCGTTGCGGCTGGCGCGGGCCGGGGTGTCGACGGAGTTCCACCTGTACCCGGGGGCCTTCCACGGGTTCGACATGCTGGTGCCCACCGCGGCGTTGAGCGTCAGGGCGCGGCAGGCGCGCGAGGCGGCGCTCAAGAGGGCGTTCGGCCTTTAGGACAGCAGGCGGACCAGGGCCAGCGCCAGGTGGGCGCGCATCCGTCCCGGCTGGTCGCCCAGCGAGAAGCCCAGCGCGGACTCCGCGCGGGCGATCCGGGCGGCCAGGGAGCTGTGGTGCAGGTGGACGGCCTGGGCCGCGCCACGGATCGAGCCCGCCAGGCACAGGGCGCGCACCGCCAGCAGCGACTCCTCGCCCAGCCGGGACATCGCCCGCACGTCGGGCAGGCTCGCGATCGCCTGCTCGGGCAGGTCGGCGAACAGGGCCAGCGCGCCCAGATCCGACCAGCGCATCACCGGGTCATGCGGGCCGGTGAACCGCAGCGCCGTGCGGGCGCGGGCCCACGACTCGGCCGCCCGCGCGCCGGGCAACTCGGGCCCGATCCCGATCCTGGCCGCGTCCGGCAGCTCGGGCCCGATCCCGGCCCTGGCCGCGCCCGGCAGTTCGAGCCCGATCCCGGCCCTGGCCGCGCCCGGCAGTTCGAGCCCGATCCCGGCCCTGGCCGCGCCCGGCGGCTCGGGGTCGATCCCGGTCCCGGTTGGAGGCGCGTCGGGCAGCTCGGCGTTCAGGGTGGTGGCGACCAGGACGGCCTCCGTGTCGCCGATCGTGGCGGCCCGCACGTGGTGCCCCATCGCCCGCAGCCCCGAGGCGAGCCCCTGGCCGGGCAGCGCGATGGCCAGGGCCTGGAGCGGAGTGGCGGGGTCGAAGCCGAGCAGCCGCAGCGCGCGGGCGCGCTCGGCCTCGCCGGTCTCGGCCGACAGGGCCAGCTCGACCAGCGCAGGATCCCTGGCGGTGCGGGCGAGGGCGGCGGCGCGTTCGAGGGTGACCTCGGCCGCCGCCGCGTACCGTTCGAGCACGATCTCGTCGAGCCCGTGCGCGGGCCCCTCGCGTTCCATCCAGACGGCGCCGAGCCCCGAGCTCAGCTCCCGCACCGAGCCGGGGACGGGAGGGGTGTCGGCCGAGCCGTCGGCGCGGACGCGGGTGCGGCGGCCGGTGGCGGCGTCGAGCAGGCCGACAGGGCACTGCGTCAGCCGGGCGGTGGCGGTGAGCAGCACGGGCACACTGACGTGGTCGCGCACCAGCGAGTCGAAGTAGGCGATGACCCGGACCGCGCTCTCCGCGTCGGTGTCGAGGGTCGAGAGCCGCAGCAGCAGTCCCTGCACGACCTCCACACTAGCCTGGTCACGATACCAAGCGTGCGCTAGGTTGGTTCTTGTGGATCTCGACTACTCCACGGCGGAGCACGCCTTCCGCGCCGAGGTGCGCGACTGGCTGAGCAGGCACGCCCCGCCACCCCTGCCGTCCATGGACACCAGGGAAGGCTTCGCGGCGCACCGCGCCTGGGAGGCGGAGCTGGCCTCCGCGCGGCTGTCCGTCGTCTCCTGGCCCGAGGAGTACGGCGGGCGCGGCGCCTCCCTCATCGACTGGCTGATCTTCGAGGAGGAGTACTGGGCCGCCGGCTGCCCCGCCCGCGTCACCCAGAACGGGATCTTCCTCCTCGGCCCGTCCCTCCTCCGCAACGGCACCCCGGAACAGCGCGAGCACTGGCTGCCCCGGATGGCCAGGGGCGACGACGTGTGGGCGCAGGCCTGGTCGGAGCCCGAGGCGGGCAGCGACCTGGCCGCCCTGACCTCCCGCGCCGAGCCCTGCCCAGGCGGCTGGCGCCTGTACGGGCACAAGACGTGGAGCTCGCGGGCCGCCTTCGCCACCCACGGCTTCGGCCTCTTCCGCACCTCGGGGGCGCGGCACAAGGGGCTGACGTACTTCATGTTCCCCATGGACGACGTCGCCGTCCGCCCCATCGCCCAGCTCGACGGGCTGCCCGGCTTCGCCGAACTCCGCTTCGACGGCGTCTTCACACCCGAGTCCATGGTCCTCGGCGAGGTCGGCGAGGGCTGGCGCATCGCGATGGCCACCACCTCCTCCGAACGCGGCCTGACCCTGCGCAGCCCCGGACGCTTCCTGGCCACCGCCGACCGGCTCGTCGAGCTGGCCCGCGACGCCGACCCGGTGCTCGCCGACCGGGCCGCCCGATGCCGGGTGGAGGCGGAGGCGTACCAGCTGCACACGTTCGGGACGGCGCGCCGCATCATGGCGGGCGAGGAGATCGGGCCAGCCGCCAGCATGGGGAAGATCTTCTGGTCGGAGCTCGACCTGCGCATGCACGCGCTCGCCCTGGAACTGCTCGGGGACCGGGCGGAGAGCTGGCTCGACGGGTTCCTGTTCTCCCTGGCCGGGCCCATCTACGCGGGCACGAACGAGATCCAGCGGACCATCGTCGCCGAACGCGTCCTGGGGCTGCCGCGATGAACTTCGGCTTCAGCGAGGACCAGCTCGCGCTCGCCACCAACGTAAGGGACGTGCTGCGCACGCACTGCCCGCCCGGCTCGCTGCGCGCCGAGCGGCGGCCGGGATGGGAGCAGCTCGCCGCGCTCGGCTTCTTCGGGCTGCTGCTGCCCGAGCACGCCGACGGCCTCGGCCTCCGGCTGGCCGACGTGCTGCCCGCCCTGGAGGAGACCGGGCGCGCCTGCCTGCCAGGGCCGGTCGTGGAGACCGCCGTGGTCGCGCCGTACCTGCTGGCCGAGGTGCCCAAGCTGGCCTCCGGCGCGGTCAGCGTCGCCGTGCTGCCGCCAGGGCAGGCGTACGCGGCCGACGCCGACCTCGCCGACCTCCTCGTGGTCGTGCGGGACGGCCGGGCGCGGGTCGTCCAGCGTCCGGACGTACGGCTCACGCCCCGGCGCGGCGTGGACCCGTGCAGGCCGCTGTTCGAGGTGGGCTTCTCGCGGTCCGAACCCCTGCCCGGGCCCGTGGGTCCTGTGCTGGCGCGGGCCACGGTGGCCACCGCCGCGCAGCTCGTCGGGGTCGCCAGGGAGCTGCTGTCGGTCACCGTCGGGTACGCGCGTGTGCGCACCCAGTTCGGCGCGCCGATCGGGTCCTTCCAGGCCGTCAAGCACCAGCTCGCCGACGTGGCCGTGGCCGTGGAGTTCGCGGCGCCGCTGGTGTACCGGGCGGCGCTCACCGCCGAGACCTTCGGTTCGGACGGCTCCGCTACGGCCGGCTTCGCTTCGGGCGGCGCCGGGCGGGATGCGAGCGCCGCCAAGGCCGCCGCAGGCGAGGCCGCCGCCCTGGCCGCCAGGGCCGCGCTGCAGATCCACGGCGCGATCGGCTACACCGAGGAGCTGGACCTGCGGTTCTGGCTCGCCCGCGCCTGGTCGCTGTCCGCCGCGTACGGCACCACGGCCGCCCACCGCGAACACCTGCGCGACGCGATCGCCGGGAGGCGCCCGTGAAGTTCGGCGTCCCCCTCGGCCTGGTGCACCCCGACGCCTGGAAGGACGTGGCCGTCGCCGCCGACGAGCTGGGCTACGAGTCGGTGTGGCTGCCCGAGCACCTCGTCTTCGCCACCGACCTGTCCCTCGCCGTCTACCCGGGCACCTCCGACCCCGGCATCAAACCGCGGACGCCGCTGTTCGACGCGCCCGCCTACCTGTGCTGGCTGGCCGCCCTCACCACCCGCGTCCGGCTCGGCACCGCCGTCCAGCTCCTCGCGCTGCGCCACCCGTTCGTGTCGGCGCGCGCCTTCGCCACCCTGGACGTGGTCTCGTCCGGGCGGGCCATCTGCGGCGTCGGCGCCGGCTGGTACCGGGGGGAGTGGGACGCGGCCGGAGTGCCGTTCGCGACCAGGGGAGCGCGGCTGGACGAGGCGATCCTGGTGGTGCGGCGGCTCTGGAGCGAGCCCCTCGTCGCCCACTCCGGGCGCTTCTACGCCTTCCCCGAGGTCGCCTTCGAGCCCAAGCCGGTACAGCGGCGGCTGCCCGTGCTCGCCGGCGGTGAGTCGGCCGCCGCGCTGCGCAGGGCCGCCACGCTCTGCGACGGGTGGATCAGCATGCCGCACACCATCGAGTCGATCAAGCCTCAGCTCGCGCGGCTGGGGGCGGGGGTGCCGGTGACGGCGCACGCGTACGAGCTGGCTTCGCCCGGTGAGGTGCCGGAGTGGGCGGGGATCGGGGTGGAGCGGCTGATCGTCCGGCCCTGGACGCGGAGCAGGGACGCGGTTGCGCGGCTGGCCGCGTTCGCCGGCGAGTACGGCGTCACGAGCACACCCTCGACCTGACCGTCCTGCACCTGCGGGATGTCGTCGTCGTGGGTTTTGAGGTGGGCCTCGTGGTGGGCTTGGCCGTGGGCCTTGAGGTGGGCTTCTTCGTGGGGGTGGGGCGTGGCTCGTCCGTCTCGGGAGGAGCGGTGGTGGGGCGGACCATGGCCGTGTCGCCCTTGCCGCCGCCGCGCCGCGCCCTGAACGTCTCCACGTAGGTCGGCGGGGTGAACGTGCCGCGCTCGGCCTTCTTGCCGATCGCGGCCACCTGGCGCTTCATCGGCAGGTAGTACCACTCGTAGCCGTCGAGGTGGTCGTCGCAGTGGTCGTCGCGGACGCGGATTCGGGTGCGGGCCCGTACGCAGATCATGACGCGGTCCTCCTCGTCCATGATCAGAACGCTCGTCCCCAGACCGCCCTTGCGCGCGGCCCGGTAGGCGCGGCGGGGCGGCGCGTAGGGGATGCCGGTGGTCACCTTCGCGCCCACGGCGGGCACCGTGGACGTCACGGGGACGTAGTGCCAGGCATGGTCCGGCTCCCGGTCGTCGCAGCGCTGGTCCTCCTGCCTGACGCGGGTGGCCTGGCCGACGCAGATCTGGGCGTGGTCGACGGTGCTGGTGTCTCGCTGTGCCGCCGTCCGGGTGGGGGTCGTGTTGGGCGGTCGTTCCCCGGAGGCGGTGGCGGCGCATCCCGAGGCCATCAGGAAGGCCAGGCTGACGGAGGCCAGGTGGCGGACGGTCGGCGGCAAGGCACTCCCAGATCTGTCGGCATATCGCTGGACGGATCAACGACAGCCGCGGAGCGGGAGTTCCCGTTCGCCGATCATGCTCGGTGGCGGCCTCCGCCGACCAGGCGCTGCTCGTCCTCCCTGAGGGTCCTGCGGTGCCGGCGGCCCCTGAGCGGGAGGTCGGACGCGTACGCGGCGTGCTCCTCGGCGGCGGCCCGCCTGCGCCTTCCCCGGTAGGCGGCGATCTCGGGGGACTCCAGCAGGTCGCCGCCGCCTCGCCTGCCGAGCCGGCTGCGGGGCGGGTTGAAGGCGTCGAACGCGCTGGTCGCCGCCGGGATGAGGACGCGGTCGAACGAGCTGGTGTCCACCAGGCGCTGGAGCGGCCCCGTGTCCAGGACGACCTCCAGGGGGCTCGGCTCGTCGGGGAACGTGATGCGCTCCAGCGGGCCGGTCTGGTCGGTGAACGCGAAGCGGCTCGGGTCGAAGTCCGGCTCGTACGGCTCGTGGTCGAAGGCCGGGGTGAACGAACCGGGCCCGGTGGTGGTGCGGTTGTGGGGGGCCGCGTCGGTGGTGAGGTCGAACGGCCTGGTCTCCAGGGGCAGCTTGCGGTGCCGGGCGCCGCCGGAGCGGGCCGTGCCGTGACCCGCGAGCTCCCCGCCCGCAGCGTGACGCGCCGCACCCCGTCCGGTGGACCGGCGGTGCGCGTGCGCGGCGGCGTCCCCGCGGCCATGCGTGACAGCGGTCTCGCGACCGTGCGTGACAGCGGTCTCGCGACCGTGCGTGACAGCGGTCTCGCGGCCGTGCGAGGCGGCGGTCTCGCGCAGGTCCGTGGCGGCGGTCTCGCGGAGGTTGGTGACGGCTTCCGCGGCGCTGAGGGAGCGCAGGGCGGCGGACGTGGCCAGGCGGTCGGCGTTCTCCTGGAGCTCCACCGCGGTGGTCGCCGTGGCGGCGGCCGTCACGGGGGCGGGCCCGCGGCGACGGCGGCGGCCCTTGGCGCGGGACGGGCGGGCCGGCTTGGCGGGCGTGGCGGCGGCCGGGCTCATGCGCAGGCGGCGGGTCTTGGCCACGGCGAGCAGCGCGAGCGCGGCGACCAGCGCCGAGCCGATCAGCGTCGGGGAGTCGATGGCGGGCAGCGGCCCGGTGGCGGAGGCGTCGGTGTGCGACGGGAGCGGCTCGGCGGTGGCCGCCTCGGTGTCCGCGGTGGCGGGCTTGGCGTGCTTGCCCTTCTTGATCGCACCGGAAGCGGCGCCCTGCTGGGGGGAGGACTGGGTGGCGGACGGGTGCGGGGCGTTGGTGGCGCGGGGCGCCGTGGTGGCCGCCGGCTGCGGCGCGGAGGCCGTGTCGGAAGGCTTCTTGGCGGCGGTCCCGTCCGTGACCTGGCCCTGGGCCTCGGCCGGGGTGCGGCCCTCGACCTGCCCCTTGGACGGCGTCTGCTCCCTGGCAGGGTCCTGCGACTGGATCCGGCCGGAGAGGAAGGGGCTCTGGGCCGAGTGCCCGGCCTCCTGCGCCCGGGGGATCAGCGAGCTGAGCGCCTCCTCGGGGATCTGGAGCGTGCCATCCTTGGCCTGCTTCTTCGCGGCGGCCGCGTCCAGGCGCTCCTTGACGCGGTCGGGGTAGCCGTAGCCGACGACCTTGCTGGTGTCACGTTCCTTGCGCTTGGCGACGCCACCGTCGATGTTGCCCTCGATGGTGTGGATCGTGTTGCCCTCGACCTTCGTCACGATGCCGACGTGGTCGATGTTGTCGATGTCGTTGGAGCCGCTCCAGTCGTAGAAGACGAACGCGCCCGGCTTGGGCGTCTTGCCCCAGGCGCCCTGCTCCTTGAACCATTCCGCGTGCGCCACCGTCCACGCGAACTGCCCGATCCACTCCTCGTAGCCGAGCTTGTGCGCGGCCCATGAGAGGTACATGTCGCACCACGGCGCGGAGCTGTAGTCGGCGTCGAACTCGACGTTCTTGCCGTACCAGTCGCCGAACTTGGTGTAGGACCCGGATTTCTCCGAGTACCCGAGCTGGCTCTCGAGCAGTTCGATGTACTTCTGGATCTCTGGCGTCATGGAAGTATGGGGGCACCTTCCGGGCAAGATCGGGTTTGTCCACGCAGCACTGGGTAAGGGGAGGAACCCGGGACTGGTGTGACAAAACCGGAGGCCTGTCGTCTACCGTGCTGAGTGAGGTTATCAACCCGTAACCCCAGCTCACGCACGTCCCCAGGAGAAACCATGTCACTCCGGGGTTAGAAACCGCAGGTCAGAGATGCTGCCAGAAATGTCCGAGGCTAGGTGGTTTAACCCTAAAAGATCTACCTTAGGGTGAGGTCTTAGTACCCTGCTCCGGTCAGCAGGCCGCCGTCCACCGTCACCTCGCTGCCCGTGCAGTAGCTGGCCCGGTCCGAGGCCAGGAAGGCCACCACGTGCGACACTTCCACGGGCTTGGCGAAGCGCTTGATGACCATGGACTTCACGAACGCGTCCGCGTCCACCTCGGCCACGATGTCCGGGTCCAGGGCCATGGCGGTGTTGATCGCGCCGGGGTGCACCGAGTTCACCCTGATCTTGAACCTGGCCAGCTCCCGCGCCGCCGACTTGGTGATGCCGCGGATGCCGAACTTCGAGGCCGAGTACGCCGACAGGCCCTCCGCGCCGACGTACCCCTCGATGGAGGAGATGTTCACGATCGAGCCGCGCCCGGCGGCCTTCATCGGCTCGATGACGGACTTGACGCCCAGCCAGGTGCCCTTGAGGTTCACGTCGATCACCCGGTCGAAGTCCTCAAGCGACATCTCACTGATGCGACGAAATTTCAGGATTCCGGCGTTGTTGACCAGCACGTCCAGCTTGCCGTAGACCTCCACAGCCGTCCCCACGGCCCGCTCCCACTCCCCGGGGCTCGTCACGTCGTGCCGCAGATACACGGCACCGGTCTCCTCCGCCAGCGCCTTGCCCTCCTCGTCCAGCACGTCCCCGAACACCACCCGCGCGCCCTCCTCCAGGAACAGTCGCACGTGCGCCGCCCCCATGCCCCGCGCCCCGCCGGTGATCAGCGCCACCTTGCCGTCAAGCAACCCCATGCCGTCCTCCTGCCGCGACGGCCACGGCGGCCGCCTCCATGGTGCGGTAGACGGGAATGCCCGCCGCCGCCGCGATCCGACCGACCTCGTCCTCGACACCCGCGGGGGCGCACTCGCCGTTCCTGGTCACCAGCGTGATCCGCACGCCCGGGCTTGCGGCCTGGGCCGCTGCCAGGGCGCGCGTGCAGGCGTACAGGGGTTCGGGGGCGGTGCCGTAGGTGAAGAAGGCCTGCACGTTCACGTGCGCCACCACGTCCCTGTACGGGCCCGCGAGCGCGTCGATCACGTCGGCCACCAGCTCGGCCCTGCCCAGCGGGCCCACGGGCACCTCCAGGGGGTTGCCCGTCGCCACCACCCCGAGCCGGCGCAGCGCGTCCAGCCGGTCGTCCGGCAGCGGGTCCAGCGGGACGCCGGCGCGGTCGAACGCGTCCGCGGCCAGCACGCTCGCACCCCCGCTCGGCCCCACCACCAGCACCCGCTCCTCCCCCGAAGCGCGGGCGCCGTGGGCCTGGAAGTAGGCCAGCACCCCGATCAGCTCGTCCTGCCCCGACACCAGCGTCGCCCCGGTCTGCTCGGCCACCGCCTCCCAGATGCGCCGATCGCTCACCAGACCGCCCGTGTGCGAGGCCGCCGCCCGCTGCCCCTGCCCGCTGCGCCCGCCGACGAGCAGCACCACGGGCTTGCCCGCCGCCCGCAGCGCCTCGTACAGCTCGCGCCCGTCCCTGGGGTCCTCCAGGTACAGCCCGACCGCCCGCGTCCGGTCGTCCAGGGCCAGCCAGCGCAGCAGCTCGGCGGGTGTGACGTCGGCGGCGTTCCCGACGGTGACGACCCGGCTGAACGCCAGCCCCCGCCGCTCCCCGACCTTGATCACCTCACCGGCCAGCCCGCCGCTCTGCGAGATCAGCGCGACCGTCCCGGCAGGCCCCAGCCCGCCGCCCACGAACGTCTGCCGCCCCGCCGGGCAGTACACGCCCATGCAGTTGGGCCCGAGCAACCGCGTCCCCGCCGCGCGGGCCGCCGCGACCAGCTCCTCCTCCAGGTCCTGCCGCCCCGCCTCGCCGAACCCGCCGCTCATCACCTGCGTGAACGGCACCCCGCGCGCCTGCCGCACGACCTCGGCGCAGCGTTCCGCGGGCACGGCGACCAGGGCGTAGTCCACGTCGGCGTGCGCCAGCGAGGGCACCGCGGGCACCCCGCCCACCTCGGACGCGGTGGGGTGCACGGCCACCAGCGGCACGCCCGCGTCGCGGTAGAAGCCGAGGAACATGTTCCCGAAGTTCGGCCGGGACGTGGACGCCCCGACGACGGCCACGGCCTTGGGCTCGAACAGCGGCAGGAACCCGCCCACACGAGCCGTCGCCTCGGGCTGCGCGGCCTCGCCCGGAAGGTAGCGGGCGTCCACCGCGATCGTCCCGGAAGGCCCCGCGATGACCGGGTTCAGCTCGAACTCACCCAGCTCCAGCCGCTCCCACAACCCCCCCGCCCCGCCCACCGCCATGACCACCTTGACCAGAGCGTCCATGTCCACAGGAGGTCCGCCCCGCCAGCCGTCCAGCAGCGCGGCCCCGCGCAGGGACGCCAGCGCCCGCCGCACGTCCGTCTCCGTGACCGGGCAGAGCCGCAGCGCCGTGTCCCGCAGCGCCTCCGCCCACACCCCGCCCAGCCCCACGAGCAGCACCGCCCCGAACGCCGGATCCCGCACCAGCCCCACGATCAGCTCGACCCCGGCCGCGGCCTGCTCCTCCACGAGGAATCCGGCGGGTTTCAGCCGCTCCCGCATCGAGGCCGCCGCGGCCCCCAGCTCCTCGTACGCCAGCCCGAGCACCACGCCCCCGGACTCGGACTTGTGCGTCAGCCCAGGCCCGAACGCCTTCAGCACCAGCGGCCCGGCCAGCTCCCGAGCCGCACGGAAGTCGTCCCCGAGCACCACGACCCCGCGCGGCACCGGCACCCCCGCCTCCGCGAGCAGCGCCTTGACCTCGTGCTCGTACGGCCCCGCGGTCACGGCATCAGCTCGCGGATCTTCCTGCGCAGCAGCTTGCCCGGCCCGCCGGAGGCGTCCTCGGAGTGCGGCAGCTCGCCGACGACCACGATGTGGTCGGGACGCTGGTGCGCGGGCAGCAGGTCGGCCAGGGCGAGGGCGAGCTTGGCGGCGTCCAGCGACTGTCCGGCCCGGGGGACCACGGCCAGCAGCACCTGCTGCTCGGCCGCCCCCTCCGGCACGCCGACGGCGCCCGCCTCGGCGACCCCGTCCAGCGCGGAGGCGGCCTCCTCGATGACGGACGGCTGGGTCCAGATCCCGCTTTTGAGAATGGAGTCCTCGCGCCGTCCGAGCACCCGCAGCACGCCGTCGGGGGAGATGGCGCCGAGGTCGCCGCCGACGTACCACTCGCCGCGCAGCACCTCCGCCGTCCTGTCGGGCAGCCCGTCGTATCCGGTCATGCGGTGCGGCCCCGCCAGGTTGATCTCGCCGACGGCGTCCGTGACGGGGGCGCCCTGCGGGTCGGTGATGCGGACCGCGTTGCCCGTGCGGGCGCGTCCGGAGGAGCCGAGCGGGGTGGAGCCGTCGTCCACGCGGCCCATGCACGTGTACGGGGCCTCGGTCTGCCCGTAGTAGGAGTACACGCCGGCCTGCGGCAGCCTGGCCTTGATCCGGTCGAGCATGGTGGCGGTCAGCGGCTCGCCGCCCAGCATGATCACCTGGATGGACGACAGGTCCACGCCCTCGTGGTCGGACGAGGCCAGCAGCGCCGAGTAGAACGAGGGGATCTGCGACAGGTGCGTGACCCGTTCGCGTGGCACGACCCGCAGGAAGTTCGCCGGTCCCCAGTCCTGCTCCAGCACCAGCCGCATCCCGGCGTAGAGCGCGGGCCCGGCGATGGCGGGGAAGCCGATGCCCCAGATGATCGCGCCCGTGCCGAACACCGAGTCGGGCCCGCGCGGCACGTCCAGCCAGATCTGCGCCGTGGCCAGCGACGAGGCGTGCGTGTGCACGACGGCCTTGGGCAGCCCGGTCGTCCCGGAGGTGAAGTACAGCGCGAGCGGGTCGTCGTGGAAGCCGCCCAGCGGCGGCTCCTCCTCCGAGGACCCCTCCAGGTCCCGCACGTGGATCCAGGCGGTCACCTCCGGCAGGGACGGCCTGATCTGCTCGACCACCGACTCCACCGTCGCGTCGTACACGAACGCCGTGCACCGCGCCGCCGCCACCACGTCGCGCAGCGTCTCCACCGGCCAGTACGGGTTCAGCGCCGCCGTGACCGCCCCGATCTTGGCTTGCGCCAGGTACACCTCGGCGACCCGTAACGTCTCGTTCAGCAGCGCCGCCACCCGCGTGCCCGGGTTGACCCCGGCGGCGAGCAGGGCGTGGGCGCGGCGGTTGACGTTCCTGTTGAGCTGGTCGTAGGTGAAGCTCTGCTCGCCGCAGTAGGTCAGCGCCACCCGGTCGGGCGTACGCAGCGCGCCGGCGGTCAGGATCGCGTGGCCGTAGTTGCCGTAGGGTGATCGGGCCATGGGGGTGCCTCCCTAATGAGCGGGCCGGGGCAGGTCAGAGGGGCGAATAGAGCACGAAAACGTTGCCCGAGGGATCGCGCAGCACGGCCCGCGTCTCGTGCGGCCCCGTCTCGGGCTCCCGCACCACCTCGCCGCCGCGCGCCGTCAGCTCGCGCACGGCCGCGGGCACGTCGTCCACCTTGTACGACGGCGCGGCCGACCCGGTGACCTGCTCGGCAGGGCCCGCCAGCGCCACGGTGACCCCGCCGCCGTCGAGCGCGGCGAACCGGTCGCCGTCGCGGAACTTCACCGGCAGCCCGTAGAAGGCGATCGCCTCATCCAGGTCGGCGACGGGGATCAGCACGTTGCCCAGCTTCACGCGGGCCTCCAATGGGGCAGGTCGTCTCGGAACGTCACGCGTACCGGCAGGCCGACGCGCACCTGCCCGGGCGGGCACCCCACCACGTGCCCGAACGCCCGCACCCCCTCCGGCAGGTCCACCCAGGCCATCACGTACGGCTCGCGCCCCTGGTAGCCCGGGGCGAACGAGCGGTGCACGACCGTGTAGGTGTGCACGACGCCGTCGCCGGAGGCGGGGTCGTAGGCGAACCCCCGGCCGCCGCACCAGGGGCAGGCGGGCTCGGGGAGGTGGATGCGGCGGTCGCAGGCCGTACAGCGCTGGATGACCAGCTCGCCGCGCCGGCAGGCGGCCCAGTAGGGGGAGGTGTCACCGCTCATCGGTGCCAAGCTAGCGCACGCTTGGTTACCCGACAAGGCCCGCTCCGCCGCCGCTCACTCCGCCTCGGACGGCTCCGGGGCGGCGGGCACGACCGGCGTCGCCGAAGGCTGCGGCCAGGGGCGCGGCGGGATGCCGGACGGGTCGTCGGGGAGCACGCCGGAGGGCCGCGCGATCGAGGCGCCGGACGGTTGCCCGGCGGGCGCGTTCGAGAGGAGCTGCGCGGCGGAGGTGCGGGAAGGCTGTGCGGGGGAGGTGCCGGAGAGCTGCGCGGCGGAACTGGCGGGAGGCTGCGTGGCAGAGGTGCCGGAAAGCCGCGCGGCAGAAGGGCCGGGAGGCTGCGCGATCGAGGGGCCGGAAGGCCGCACGGCGGGGACGTCCGAGAGCCGGGTGGGCGGGGCGTCGGTGGGCTGTGCGGCGGGGGCGTTGGAGGGCGGGTCGGGAGGTCGCGCGACCGGGCTTTCCGAGGCGGGCGGCGGTGCGACGGGGGCGTCCGACGGCGGCGGGGTGGGGGTGCCGGTGGCCGAGGCGGTGGGTTGCGGGGTCGGGGTGGCGGAGCGGGTCGGCGGGGGAGTGGGGCAGGCGGGGCCGTTCAGCGCCGCCTCGCTCACCTGCGGCCCGTTCGCCGCCGCAGGCTCCGTCATCACCAGGAGCCCGGCGTACACCCGCTCACCGCACGCCGGCCGCCCCGGCGCGTACGACACGGCGCTGTTGTACGAGGTGCTCCCGCGCAGCGTGCGCGTCTCCTCCCGGACTGTCCTGGCGGCCCCGCCGTCCCCGTCCCGCAGTGTGTACGAGATCAGCAGCCGCACCGGCCCCGTGCCGTCCGTGGAGACGGCGATCGAGCCCGTGGCGCCGTTCCAGCCGACGATGCCGGCCGACCGCACGGTGGGGAGCGACACGGAGGTGCCGCCCTGCGGGGTGGGTAACGGAGGCGGGACGGTGCCGGGCGGAGGGGTGGTGGCGCGGGCGGTCGGGGCGGTGGCGCGGGCCGTCGGGGTGGCGGTCCGGGAGGACGCGGTCTGCGGCTCTGTCTGCGCCTCCGTCTGTGCCTCGGTCTGGGCCTGGGGAGGCGGCATGAGGATCGTGCCGGGCCCCGAGGGGAACTGGCCGCCGGACAGCAGGATCGCGATCAGCGCCGCCACCACGGTCGCCCCCGCCACCCAGAGCTGCGGCGGCAGCCGGGGCACCCGCTCCCGCAGGCCCGCCGTGACGGAGGGGCGGCTGTCGGTCCTGGCCAGCGGGAAGCGCAGGGCCAGCAGGGTGGCCTGTTCCGCCAAGTGGCGGCGGCCGCGCTGCTCCCAGTCCGGGCCGTACGCCGCGACCGCGTCCTCCTCCAGCTCGGCCGCGAACTGCCTGGCGGAGGCGTACCTCTCGGCCGGGTCCTTGGCCAGGCCGCGCCTGAGCAGGTCGCGCAGCGCGTCGGGCGCGACCTCCAGCGGTATCGGCTCATCCACGTGCTTGGCACGCAACGCGGGCACGTCGGACACATCGGGCGCGCCGTTGCGGGCGTCGTGGGCGTCGTGGGCGTCGTGGGCCGGGTCGGGTGTGCCGTGCCCGCCGTTCCCGGGGGCGCTCTCCTGGCGCGCCACGTACGGCGGCCGTCCCCTGACCGCCTCGAACAGCACGCACGCCGCCGCGTACAGATCGGCCGGCGGCCCGTCCCTGCCCTGCGTCCACAGCTCGGGCGCCATGTACGGCGGAGTCCCCGCGGGCACGCCCGGCTCCTCCACGTGCACGACGACGCCGAAGTCGCCCAGCTTGGCGGTGCCGTCGGCCTGCACCAGGATGTTGCCCGGGGTGACGTCCCGGTGCGGCACGCCGCGCTCGTGGGCGGCGGCCAGGGCCCGCAGCGTGCTCTTGAGCACGGCCAGCGCCGCCTCGGGGGTGACGTGGCCGTGCTCGGTCAGCAGCGTGCGCAGCGACACGCCGTCCACCAGCTCCATGACGACGGCGGCCCTGGTGGGCGTCTCGACGTACTCGTAGAGCCGCACCACGGAGGGGTCGTCGATCTCGACGAGGTGCGGGGTGTCCGACCGGAAGCGGTCCATGAACTCGGCGTCCCTGCGCAGGGTGGCGTTGAGGTACTTGATGGCCACGTACGCGCCGGTCGACTGGTAGGTGGCGAGGAACACACGGCCGGTGCGGCCGGCGCCGAGCTGGCGCACTTCACGGTAACCAGGGACCAAGTCGTACCCCCATCAGGCAGCCGTCATGGATTCGACGGTCTCACCCGGGGTTCCGGTTGTCACGAGCCGGGAGATTTCGTCCGGTGTTATGCTGATCCAGATTCCCAAGCAAGCGCTCGGCTAAGAAGCGTGGAGGTCGCCGGTGGAGCGCGTGGCGGTGCTGGTCATGGAGATGCAGCGGGGCGTAGTCGGCGATCTGACGAAATTTCCGGACCTGGTGGAGGCGTGCGCGCGGCACGACGTCCCCGCCAACGCCGCCCGCCTCCTCCAGGCGGCCCGGCAGGCCGGGTTGCCGGTGATCCACTGCACGGCCGCGTTCCGGCCCGACCGCGCAGGCTCCCACACCGGCAACTGCCCGTTCATCGTCTCCCTGCTCAAGGACCCGCAGCACATGCTGGAAGGCACGCCCGCCACCGAGGTGCTGCCCGAGCTGTACGCGGACACCGACCTGGAGAGCCGCCGCCACCACGGGTTCTCGCCGTTCACCGGCACCGCGCTCGACATGACGCTGCGCTCGCTGGGCGTCACGTCCGTCGTCGCGCTCGGCGTCTCGCTCAACCTCGGCATCCCCGGCCTGGCGCTCGAAGCGGTGAACCTCGGCTACCGGGTGACCGTCGTCACGGACGCGGTCGCGGGCATCCCCGAGGAGTACGCACGGGCCGTCATGAAACACACGATCAGCCTGCTCGCCACCCGCGCCACCACCGCCGACCTGGTCGAGGCCTGGAAATCATGATGGACGGGCTGCGCCTGGACGGGCGCGCGGCGGTGGTCACCGGGGGAGCGGGCGCCATCGGCACGGCCATCGCCGCCGACCTGGCCGCGCTCGGCGCCGAGGTCGTGATCGCCGACGTGGCCCTGACGAACGCGTCCAAGCAGGACGCTGACCTGACGAACGCGCGGAAGCGGGCCGTACACCTGGACCTGGCCTCGCCGCAGTCCGTGGAGGAGTTCGCGGGCGCGGTCGGCGAGGTGGACATCCTGGTGCACAACGCCGGGGTCGCGATCGTGGAGCCGTTCACCGAGAGCGACCCCGCAGGTTGGGACCTCATGTGGCAGGTCAACCTGCGCGGGCCGATGCTGCTCACCAAGCTGCTCCTGCCCGGCATGATGGCCAGGGGCTGGGGGCGGCTGGTGTTCGTCTCCTCCGACGGGGCCAGGGCCGGGTCAGGCGGCGAGGGCGCGTACGCGGCCACCAAGGCGGGGCTGTTCGGCCTGGCCAAGACGCTCGCCCGCGAGGCCGCCAGGGCGCACGTCACCGCCAACGTCGTCTGCCCAGGACCCACCGACACCCCGATGCTCCGCCGGGTGTCCGAGGCGGAGCCGGGGCTGGTGGACCGGATCGCGCGGGCCATCCCGCTGCGCCGCCTCGGAACGCCCGCCGACGTGGCCGGGCTGGTCGCCTACCTCTGTACGGAACGCGCCGCGTACATCACCGGACAGACCTTGTCGGTGAGCGGCGGCGTGACCATGCACTGAACGGCCATGCGCTCACAACGAGTCGTAGACGGCCTGCAGCAGGCGCAGCCCGCGCAGGTTGCCGGAGATCGCGTTGGCCATCTTGTTCATCACGTACCCCATGGCCAGGCCGCGCTCCGGGTCGCCGACGCCGATCGAGCCGCCCGCGCCCGAGTGGCCGAACGCGGTCGGCGACGGCACCATGAACGTGGTCGAGGGGCGCATGAAGCCGAGGCCGAACGAGGTGTCGAGGCAGAGCACCCGGTCGGGGCCGCTCACCCGGGGGCGCAGGGCCTCTTGCAGGGTGTCGGGGCGCAGGATGTCGCCGGCGATCAGCGCTCGGTAGAAGCCGGACAGGCCCCGGGCGGTGGTGACCATCCCGGCGGCCGGCCAGCCCGCCCGCAGGATCACCGGGTTGTTCGCGCCGCCGTCGAGCAGGTTGATGGCGGGGTTGCCGAGGGCCCGGTTCATCAGGCTGTTCGGGTCGAGCGCCGCCTTGGCCATCTCCTCCAGCGGATTCGGCGCCCGCCCGCCGCCGGCGCCCGCCGCCGCCCCCGCATCGGCGCCGGTCCGGCCGCTCTCCGCGTCAGCCGCCGCGCTGGCGTCGGCGCCGGCTTGCTCGCCTTCCGCGTCAGCCGCCGTCCCCGCCGCGGCGGCGCTCGCCGTCTCGGTGACGGTGGTGGCGGGGCGCTCGCCTTCGGCACGTCGGCCCGCCGTGAGCCGCGCCGCCCGCCCGATCACCTCGTCAGGCGCCCCCACCCACAGCTCCAGCCCCAGCGGCCCGGCGATCTCGGCCGCCACCAGCTCCCCCACCGTCTTGCCGCTCACCCGCCGCACCACCTCCCCGGCCAGGAACCCGTACGTCAGCGCGTGATACCCGTGCGCCGTCCCCGGCTCCCAGATCGGCCGCTGACCGGCGAGCCGGGCCGCGATGGCGGGCTGGTCCTCGAACTCCTCGACCGGCACGGGCTCCTCCAGCGCCGGCAGCCCCGCCTGGTGGCTGACCAGGTGCTCGACGGTGACCGCCCGCTTGCCGGCCGCCGCGAACCCGGGCCACACCTCGGCGACGGGCGCCTTGACGTCCACCTGCCCCCGCTCGACGAGCTGCAGCAGCACGGCGGCGGTGACGGCCTTGGTGCAGGAGTAGGCGAAGGCGGGCGTGTCGCGCTCCCAAGGGCGTCCGGTGTGCCGGTCGGCGACGCCGTCCCAGAGGTCCACGACCAGCTCGCCGTCCAGGTGGACGGCGAAGGCCGCGCCGAGCTCCTCGCCGTCGGCGAAGTGCCGCTCGAACACCTCGCGGACGCGGGAGAACCGAGGATCGCAGTGCATCAGACCTCCGCAGCAGAAAGGGAGCGCTTACTTGGTCACCGAGCCTAACAACTGGGGACGCTTCGGCCCAGACGATCAGCGTGGCACCCTGAACCTGCTGACCCCGTCCGTCGTCCTGGACGCCCTGCGCAGCGCCGTCTCCGGCGAGGTGCTGAGCCTGGCCATGCCCATCAGGGGCGCCACCTCCTCACCGGCCCCCGGCACGGTGCCGCACCTGCCTGGCCGGCCGCTGCCGCAGCACTTCATGTCCGTGGACGGCGGCGACTACGCGGCCGGCGCCCGGCCGATCGGCGCGGGCCTGCGGGTGGCGGACGACGCGCTGGTCGTCACCCACCACGGCACCACCACGCACATGGACGCGCTGTGCCACATGTGGTCGGGCGACGAGCTGTACAACGGCCATCCGGCCGCCAGGGTCCGCTCGTACGGGGCCACCAGGTGCGGGATCGAGCACGTGGGCGGGGTGGTGGCCCGGGGGGTGCTGTACGACGTGCCGCGCCGGCTCGGCCTCGACCACCTGCCCGCCGGCCACCGGATCCCCGCCGGGCTGCTGGAGGAGATCGCCGTGCCCAGGGCCGGGGACGTGGCGGTGGTGCGTACGGGCTGGCCGGTGGTGTGGCAGCGCTCGCGGGAGGAGTACTGGTCCGGCCAGCCGGGGCTGTCGGCGGAGGCGGGGCGGTGGCTGGCGGCGCACGACGTGGCGGCCGTCGCCTCGGACAACGCCGCCATCGGCGGGCTCAACGCGCACGGCATGGCCGACGAGGGCGTCGAGGACGACCTGCATCTCGTGCTGCTGCACCGGCACGGCATCCACCTGATCGAGATGCTCTGGCTGGAGGAGCTGGCCGCCACGGGGCGGACGGAGTTCGTGTTCGTGGCGGCGCCGCTGCGCATCGAGGGCGGCACCGGCAGCCCGCTCACCCCGCTCGCCATCCTGTAACCCCAGGTGCTCAGTCCCAGGCGACGGGCAGGCACGCGACGCCGAACACCGCCGAGTCCCGCTTCAACGGCACCTCACCCGCCGGGACGGCCAGCCGCAGCCGGGGAAAGCGCTCGAACAGCGCGCCGTAGCCGATGCGCAGCTCGACCCTGGCGAGCTGCTGCCCCAGGCACTGGTGCACGCCGTGCCCGAAGGACAGATGCCGGCGCGCCTCCTCCCGGCGCGGATCGAGCGCGTCGGGATCCTCGAACACGCCCGGATCCCGGTTGATCATCGGGAGGGACATCGCGACGGTCTCGCCCGCGCGCACCAGCACGCCCGCCACCTCGACGTCTTCCCGCGCGGCCCTGGTGGGCGCGCCGAACTGCAGGATCGACAGCCAGCGCAGCAGCTCCTCCACCAGCCCCTCCTCGTAGGCGATCCCGCGCTCCAGCAGCGCGAGGACGCCGAGGGCCAGCATGTTCGCGGTGGTCTCGTGGCCCGCCACCAGCAGGAGCATCGCCACGTTGGCCAGCTCCTCGTCGGTCAGGTCGCCGATGAGGCCGCTGATCAGGTCGTCGGCGGGCTCGGCGCGCTTGCGCCGTACCAGCTCGCCGAGATAGCCCGCCAGGTCGGCGGTCGCGCCCGCCACGTCGCCGCCCAGCGTGACGAGCTGCAGGCTGCGGGACTGGAAGAACTCGTGGTCCGCGTACGGCACGCCGAGCAGCTCGCAGATGACCATGGACGGGATCGGCAGCGCGTAGGCGCTCACCAGGTCCACCGGCGGCCCGGCGGCGGCCATCGCGTCGAGGTGGTCGGCGGCGATGCGCTCGATGCGCGGTTCGAGCAGCCGCATCCGGCGCAGCGTGAACTGGCCGGTGAGCAGGCGGCGGTAGCGCGTGTGCTCGGGCGGGTCCATGGCGCCGAAGAAGCCCGGGGGAGCGGGGCGCCCGGTCCCGCCGGGCGTGGTGAACCGTACGGGGGCGTGCTTGAGCTCCCGGCGCGCGCTGAACCTGGGGTCGGCGAGCACGGCCCTGGCGGCCTCGGCGGTGGTGGCGAGCCAGCCGAGGTGTCCGTCGGCGAACTCCATCCGGCTCATGGCGGGCAGGCCGCGCAGCTCGGCGGGCGGGTCGAAGGGGCATCGGGCGTCGCGGGTCAGAGGGAATCGCATAATTGTGAGAGTAGACTCTCAAAAGAGAGTTGTATAGCGATTCATGGCGATGTCCTGGAAGTGGACGTGAGCCGCCCCAGCCCCGAGAATGCGGAGACATGAGTGATCGACCGGGCCTGCGCGAGCGGAAGAAGGCCAAGACGAGGGCGCTGATCCAGAAGGAGGCGCTGCGGCTGTTCCGCGAGCAGGGGTACGCGGCCACGACGGTCGAGCAGATCGCGGAGGCGGCGGAGGTGGCGCCCAGCACCGTCTTCCGCTACTTCGCCACCAAGGAGGACCTGGTCATCGTCGACCAGTTCCCGCCCTTCGTGGCGGCGCTCGACCAGGTGCCGCCCGAGGTGCCGCCCGTGCGGGCGGTGCGCATGGCGATGCGGGCCATGATCGAGGCCCAGACGCCTGAGGAACGTGCGGACAGCCTGGAGCGGGAGGTCCTCATGCTCACGGTGCCCGAGCTGTGGGCGGCCAGCGTCGAGAACGTGACCGGTGTGGCCACGACCCTGCGGGAACGGCTCGCGGCACGGGAGGGGCGGCCGGGCGACGACCCCGGTATCCGGAACGTGACGGGGGCGGTCATGGGGGTGATGGTGGGGGTTTGGGCCGATTGGGTGAAGGATCGCGACATCGACGCGCCCGCCCGCCTCGACGAAGCCCTCGCCCACCTGGAAGCAGGCCTCCCCCTACCCCGCTCCTGACCTCATGCGGTGGTCAGGTGCCCGGGTAGTTGCCGCCGCCGTGGGCCGCGTCCAAGGCGTCGTAGTCGGGGGTGAAGCCGCGTTTGGGGATGGCGTCCACGAACGTCACGTGCCGCGGCTTCTTGTACGACGCCAGCACCCCCTTGACGTGCTCCACGATCTCCTCCGAGGCGGCCAGAGCGTCAGGCTTGAGCACCACGACCGCCTTGACCACCTGGTGCCAGTCGGGATCGGGCACCCCGATGACGGCGGCGTCGGCGACGGCGGGATGGGTCTTGAGCGCCCGCTCCACCTCGGCAGGGTAGACGTTCTCGGCCCCCGACTTGATCATGCGCAGCTTGGGCCCGATGAAGGTGATGGTGCCGTCGGGCTCGCGGCGCCCGAGGTCGCCGGTGTGGTGCCAGCCGTGCGCGGACTTCTCGGCATTTAAGTCGGGCCGGGCGAAATATCCGGAAAAGAGGGTCTTGCCGCGGGCGCAGATCTCGCCCGTCTCGCCCACCGGCAGCTCGGCCCCGTCCGGATCCAGGATGCGCACCTGGGCCAGCGGCGACGGCCGCCCCGCGTACCCCGCCCCGCCCTCCGCCAGCCCCAGGAACGTGAGCATCCCGCCCACCTCGGTCTGCCCGTACCCGCCCATCTTGGACCGGCACCACGGAGAGTCGTCCACGGTGATCATGTCGTCCCACTCGGCCGAGTGCGCGACGAACCGCAGCGAGGACAGGTCGTACTTGCCGCCCGCGTTGGCCTTCACCACCGCGTCGATCATCCCCCCGAACACGAACGCCTGCGTCACCCGCTCGGCGTCCACCAGCCGGCACACCTCCTCGGGGTCGAAGGCGGGCGTGAACACGTTCGTGCCGCCGATCTGCAGCGTGGCCAGGCAGAACATCATGGTGCCCACGTGGAACAGCGGCCCGTTGTTCAGGAAGGTGAAGCCGGGCTCCATCTGCCGCACCACCAGCAGCGAAGTGGCGTGCGCGACGAGGGCGGAGCTGCTGAGCAGGGCGGCGCTGGGCCGGCCCGCGAAGGCGGCGGTGTAGAGGGCCAGGACCGGCTCGGTGTCGGCGACCTGGGCGAACGCCCGTTCTGGAGCTTCGGCGATCAGCCGTTCGTACTCCTCGCCCGCCTGGATCCATCGCGCGTCGCGCAGCGGCGCGGCGGTCTCGGAGTGCTCCCAGAAGACGGCCGCGGGCGTGAGGTCGGTGAGGACGAAGCGCAGCTCGTCCTCGGACTGCCGCCAGTTCGCCGGGCAGAAGATCGCTCCCAGCCTGGAGCAGGCCAGCAGCAGCTCCAGCACCGCGTACGCGTTCTGCCCCAGCCACAGCACCCGGTCGCCCGCGGACACCCCCAGCCCGTCCAGGGCGGCGGCCAGCCGGGTCACCCGCTCGTCCAGCTCGGGGTAGGTGAGCCGGGTCTCGCCGTCCACCACCGCGGTCACCTGGGGGCGGCTGCGGGCGTGGTCGGCGAGCACGTCCGACAGAGTCAGGCTGTGGATCATCGTCCGCCTCCAAAGGCCGGCATGACTTCGGTCGCGAAGAAGCGCATGACCCGCTTCATGTCCTCCAGCGGCATCGGCCGGGTGCTGCCGAAGTCGCACAGGAGGTTGGTGAACCCGGCGTCCCTGAGCAGTGCGACCTGCTCGATCACCCGCGCGGGGTCCCCGATGACCTCCAGTTGCTCCCACCGGAAGTCGGCGGAGAGCGTGCCGCCCTTGAGGTAGCGGTCCTGGTAGTACTCGAAGCCCTGGGCGGCCTTGCCGGTCTTGTGGTCGATGGGGGCGCTGCGCTCGTTGAAGATGCGCGAGCGGTCGAACGACGCCTCGAACCGCTCCTGGTCGGCGCGGGCCTGCTCCAGGGTGGGGGCGACGTAGACGCTGCGGGCCACGACCAGCTCGGTGGTGTCCGGGTGCCCGGCCTGCGCGGCGGACTCGCGCCAGGTCTCGGCCGCCTTGACGACCTTCCTGAACGGCGCCGCCGGGTCGGCCAGGATGGGCAGGCCGCGCTCGGCGTACATGGTGACGGTCTCGGGGGAGACGGCGGCCACGTGCAGCGGCGGATGCGGGCTCTGCAGGGGCCTGGGCACCAGCGACACCTCGGCGCCGGTGCGGTAGAACTTCCCCTCGTGCTGGTACGCCTCCCGCGTCCAGAGCCCGACGATCACCTCCAGCGCCTCGTTGAACCGGTCGCGCGCCTCGGCCAGGTCGATCCCGAACCCCTCGAACTCGAAGCTCTGGTACCCCCGCCCGATCCCCAGGTCCAGCCGCCCGCCCGACAGCACGTCGACCTGCGCGGCCTCCTCGGCGACGTGCACGGGATTGTGCAGCGGCAGCACGACGATGCCGGTGCCGAGCCTGATCCGGGAGGTCCTGGCGGCGGCGTGGGCGAGCATGGTGAACAGGTTGGGCACGACCCCGTAGTCCCTGAAGTGGTGCTCGGCCAGCCGTACCCCGTCGAACCCCAGCTCCTCGGCCAGCTCGATGAGCTCCAGGTGGTAGTCGTAGACGTCCTTGAAGCTCTGCCCGTCGAACCGGTGGAAGAGATGGAAGGTCGAGAACCTCATGCGGCATCCCCTCAGCAGGTAAACCAAGCGCTCGCTTGGGAGCGTATCAGCCGAAATGCGGTTTCGCATCACCGCAGGGTGCCCCTAGCGTGGCGTCGTGACCCAAGTGATCGTGTTGAACGGCGGATCGAGCGCGGGCAAGTCGGCGATGGCCAGAAGCCTCCAGGCCGTGCTGTCCGAGCCGTGGCTGAGCATCTCCATCGACGACCTCGTGGACGCGATGCCCGCCGCCATGCAGAGCGCCGACGGCGGCATCGAGATCTCCGACGACGGCGAGGTGCACGTCGGGCCCGATTTCCGCAGGCTGCAACGGGCCTGGCGGGAGGGTATCGCCGCGATGGCCCGCGCGGGCGCGCCCGTCATCGTGGACGACGTCTTCCTCGGCGGGCCCTCGTCCCAGCAGGAGTGGGAGAAGGCGTTGTCCGGCCTGGACGTGCTGTGGGTGGGCGTCAGGTGCGAGAGCGCGGTCGCCGCCCGGCGCGAGCTGGCGCGGCGGGACCGGCCCCAGGGGATGGCCGAGTTGCAGGCCGAGGTGGTGCACCAGGGCGTGCGCTACGACGTGGAGGTGGACACCACGCACACCGGCTCGCTGGAGTGCGCGCGGACGGTCGCCGCGCGCGTCCGTTAGTCGCGGCTCCCGACCAGGCTGCCGTCACCGGCGGGCTGGGCGGACGCGACGCCGGAGGGCCGCACGACGCGGGCCAGCAGCGTCATCACCGCCACCACACAGGTGATCATCGTGAACGCGGCCGGGTAGGACAGGCTTCCGGCCAGCCAGCCGGTGATCGGCGGGGCGATCATGCCGGACATGTAGGTGATCGTGGCCACCCCGGTCACCCCCTCGCTCGCGTTCGTGCCCGTGTTGCCCGCCGCCGCCATCACCAGCGGCATGACCACGGCCACCCCCAGCCCGATCAGCGCGAACCCGGCCATGCCGAGTGCGGGGACGCGGGCCGTCACCACGGTGAGGCCGCCGATCACCGCCACGACCCCGCCCGCCCTGACGGCCGTCACGGGCCCGAGCAGCCGGATGACCCGGTCGCCCATCAGCCGGGTGCCGGCCATGCAGAGCATGAGGACGGTGTAGCCGGCGGCGGCCACGCCGGGCCCCGCGTCGGTGACGTGCGTGAGGTAGACGGCGGCCCAGTTCGCGCTGGCGCCTTCGGCGAACACGGCGCAGAAGCCGACCAGGCCGAGCGGCAGGATCGCCCGCGAAGGGAGCGCGAAGCGGCGGGGCGCGGGGGCGTCCTGCGGCGTGACGCCGGGATCGCCGTCCCTGAGCAGCCCGCGCCCGGCCAGCCCGTGCAGGACGAGCAGGACGGCGGCGGCCACGCCGAGATGGATCCGGGCGTCCACGCCGGCCTGGGCGGCCAGGGTGCCGACGCCGCCGGCCGCCAGACTGCCCACGGCCCACATCCCGTGCAGGCCGGACATGATCGAGCGGCCGAGCCGCCGTTCGAGCACGACGGCGTGGGCGTTCATCGTGATGTCGGACATCCCGGCGCCCACCCCCGACAGGAAGAACACGGCGAACAACCAGGCGGGCGACGGCGCTAGCGCGGGCAGCGCCAGGACCACGCACCACGCCGCGAGCAGGGCGCGGGTGGCGGCACGCGTGCCGAACCGGTACGCCAGCCGCCCGGCCATCGGCATGCCGATGAACGCGCCGATCGGCGGGCACAGTAACGCCAGACCGAGCGTGCGCGGATCGAGGGAGAGATGATCCTGGATCCACGGGATGCGCGTGGACACGGTGCCGGCGATGGCCCCGTGCACGGCGAAAACGGTAGCGATCGCACGATGGTGGCTCATGGGTCGAGAAACTATCAGGCAGGCTTCCTGATGAAAATAAGTTTTAGGCAGGGACCCTGATTAATATGGGACCGTGAAGACCGCGACCCCCGCCATGGCCCGTGCGATCAACGACCGCCTGGCCCTCGACCTGCTCCTCGACCGCGGCCCGCTCACCGCGCCCCAGCTCCGCGAGCTGACCGGCCTGTCACGACCGACCGTGTCAGACCTGATCGAGCGCCTCACGCAGGGCGGCCTGATCGAGGTCACCGGCGAGTCGGGCGAGGCCAGGCGGGGCCCGAACGCCCGCGTCTACGGGCTGGTGGCGGGGCGCGCCCACGTGGCGGGGGTGGACCTGCGGCGCGAGACGATCTCCGTGGCCGTCGCCGACATCACCGGCCAGGTGGTGGGCAGCCGCACCCGGCCGATCGGCGGCGACCTCGTGGACCTCGTCGCCGAGGTCGTCACGGAGGCCGCAGGAGAGCGGGAGATCGACACGGTCGTGGTCGGCGCGCCGGGCCTGGTCGCGCCGCGCGACGGCGAGCTGGTGTCGTCCAACGACGTGCCCGGCTGGCGCACCGGCCTGGTGGCGGCCTGGCGCGAGCGGCTCGGCGTGCCGGTGACCCTGGAGAACGAGGTCAACCTGGCCGCCATCGCCGAGCTGCGCACCGGCGCCGCCCAGGGCGCCGAGGACTTCGTACTGATGTGGGTGGGCGACGGCGTGGGCGCGGCGGTCGTGCTCGGCGGGCGGCTGCGGCGCGGCGTCTCGGGCGGCGCCGGCGAGATCGGGTTCCTGGAGGTGGACGGCACCGCCTTCTGCAACCTGGTCACCGAGAGCGTGGCGAACCGGCTCGACCGGGCCGAGTTCGCCGCACGCCTGGCCAAGGGCGCGTTCGCGTTCGTCACGCTCCTGGACCCCGGGCTGGTCGTGCTCGGCGGCGAGGCGGGGCAGGCGGGCGGCGGCGAGCTGGCCGCCGAGGTGGCCGCCCGGCTACGGGAGCTGGCGCCCGCCCCGACCGAGGTGCGCGCCAGCACCGTGGCGGGCAACGCGGTGCTCCAGGGTGCGGTGCTGACGGCTCTCGACCAGGCGCGCGACCACGTCTTCGGCTAGCGGTGAGAGCGCTCTCAACCAGGCCAGGGCCGTGATCAGCGTGCTCTCGATCAGGCCAGGCCGTGATCAGCGTGTTTTCAATCAGGCCAGGGCCGTGATCAGGCCCATCGTCAGCGCCGTGCGCTCCGGGATGTGCTCGATCACCACGTGCTCGTGCCGCGCGTGCGCCCCGTCGCCGACCGCCCCCATGCCGTCCAGCACCGGCCGCCCCAGCGCCGAGACGAAGTTCCCGTCGCTGGCCCCGCCGACCGCCGCCTCGTCCACCAGCCAGCCGAACTCGGCCGCGACCTCCTGCACCTGCTTGAACAGCCGCTGCGAGGCCGGGTTGGCGACCATCGGCGGCCGGTTCCACTCCCCGGTGGCGGAGATCTTGACGCGCGGGTCCGAGACGCGCAGGGCGGCGAAGACGTCGTCGATGCGGCCCATCTCCGCCGGGTCCGTGACGCGCACGTCCACGCCGCAGGTGGCGCGCCCGGCGGCGACGTTGCGGCCGGTGCCGCCGCTGATCAGGCCGACGTTCACGGTCGTGCCGCGCTCGCGCGAGCCCGCGCCCGCCAGCGTGGTGACGATCTCGGCCAGCGCGTGCACGGCGCTGGCCCCCGCGTACGGATCCAGCCCCGCGTGCGCCTCCACCCCGGTCACGGTCACGTTGAACAGCCCCACCCCCTTGCGGGCCGTCTTCAGCGCCCCGTCCAGGGATGCCTCGAACACCAGCGTCGCCAGCGCGCCCTCGCTGGCCGCCTCGATGTACGCCCGCGAGGCCGGGCTGCCGATCTCCTCGTCGCCGTTGAACAGGAACCGCACGCTCGGATGCGGCAGCCCCAGCTCCCGCAGCCCGCGCAGCGCCCAGATCGACTGCACCAGCCCCGTCTTCATGTCGAACACGCCCGGCCCTGTCGCCTTGCCGTCCAGCACCGCGAACGGCCAGCCCGCCAGCGTGCCCGTCGGCCAGACCGTGTCGTAGTGGCTGAGCATGAGCACGGTCCCCGGCGCGGTGCCCCGGTAGTAGAGCTCCAGGACGTCGCCGTGCCCGCCGCCCTCGTGCAGGATCTCGTCGTCCGGAGTGCCCAGGTGCCCGACCGCCCGCGCGCGGATCTCACGCAGCCCCTTGACCAGCATGACCTTGTCGTAGCTGTGGGTCTCCAGCTCCACCACGGCCCTGAGGTCGTCGAGCATGGCCGGCAGGGCCTGCCGCGTCCAGTCGGTGATCAACACGAGAGTCCTTTCGAGGATGGTCAGGGGACGGGCGCTCCGGGGCCGAGCGGGACGCCGAGGCCCCAGAACGCGAAGAACACCAGCGTCCACACGACGAGCAGGGTGACCGCCAGCGGGATCGTCATCGAGGCCAGCGTGCCGATCCCGGCCGAGCGGCGGTAACGCTGCAGGAAGCCGAGCGCCATCACGAAGTACGGGCTCATCGGCGTGATCGCGTTCGTGCACGAGTCGGCGATGCGGTAGAGCGCCTGGGTGTACTCGGGTGGGATGTCCAGCAGCATGAGCATCGGCACGAACACCGGGCCGACCAGCGCCCACTGGGCCGACCCGCTGGTCACCACCAGGTTGATGACGGTGACGACGAGCAGGATGCCGAGGAACACCACGGGCCCGCTCACCCCGGCCGAGCGCAGCAGGCCGGCCCCGTGGATGGCGATGATCTCGCCGATGCCGGTCCACTTGAAGTAGGCCAGGAACTGCGAGATCGCGAAGAACAGCACCAGGATCGGCGCCATCTCGCGCAGCCCGTGCGCCATGAAGGCCGGGATGTCCTTGCTCCCGGTGACGGTTCCGGCGGCCCTGCCGTACGCCCAGCCGACGGCCAGGAACGCCAGCCCGAGGAAGACCGCGATCGAGGTGAGCAGCGGCGACTGCACGATGCTGCCGCCCTCGCCGCGCAGCGGGGAGCCCGCGGGCAGCACGGCGGCCGTCAGGGCGGCGGCGAACACCACGAGCGTGACGAGCGCGGCGCGCAGCCCGCGCCGCTCCCCGGCGCTGAGCGTCAGCGAGCCGAGGTCGTCGGGGACGGCGTCGGCGTCCACCGGCATCGACTCGACGCGCCGCGCCAGCACCCGCTCGGTGACCAGCGTGATCGCACCGGCCAGCACCACGGACGAGGCCAGCGAGAAGAAGTAGTTCGCCAGCGGCGTGACCAGGTAGGACGGGTCGACGGTGTGGGCGGCGGCCGTGGTCAGCCCGGACAGGATGGCGTCCGTCGGCGTGACCAGCGGGCTGGCGTCATAACCGGCCGAGATCGACACGAACGCCACCACGATCCCGAGGATCGGGCTGCGGCCCACCGCGCGGAAGGCCAGCGCGCCGAGGGGGATGAGCACCACGTACGCGGCGTCGGAGGCCACGTGCGACACCATCCCGGTGAACGCCAGCGCGAACGTCACCCACTTCGGCGACACCCTCGACACCCCGGAGCGCAGCACGGCGGCCAGCAGCCCCGAACGCTCGGCCACCGCGACGCCGAGCATGACGACGAGGATCGTGCCGAGCGGCGGGAAGGAGGTGTAGTTCTCGATCGCGTCGCCGACCATCATCCGCACGCCCTCGACGGACAGCAGATTCTGCGCCGTGACGGTCTTGCCCGTCGCCGGGTTGACCGCCGACGCCCCGGCCGCCGCCAGCCCCCAGCTCACCAGGGACAGCAGCACGCTCAGGATGACGAACAGCCAGAAGGGGTGCGGCAGCTTGTTGCCCAGCCGCTCGACGGCGACGAGCACCCTGAGCAGCACGTTCAGCGATCGCGACTCCGTCACCGACTCCGGCGTGCTCATGGGGGCGGTCTCCTTCCCGCATTTCGGTCACCCATTACACGCGGTCAGGAGACGTCCTGACAAGTCAGAGTCGGTAACGATGCGCGATCAGGTGGTGGCCGTGGGCTCCCGGAGCGGCAGCCGCACCTCGAACCAGGTCTGCCCCGGGGTCGAGCGCACCTTGATCTCGCCACCGTGCCGGCCTGCCACGATGCGGTAGGAGATGTCCAGGCCGAGGCCCGTGCCCTCGCCCACGCTCTTGGTGGTGAAGAACGGCTCGAAGATCCGGTCCTTGATCGCCTCAGGCACGCCGTGGCCGGTGTCGCCGATCTCGATGATCGCCTCGTCCTCGTCGTGGGCGGTGCGGATGGTCAGCGTGCCCTCCCCGTCCATCGCGTCGAGGGCGTTGTGGATGAGGTTCGTCCAGACCTGGTTGAGCTCGCCCGCGTAGCAGGGGATCTCGGGCAGCGTGCGGTCGTAGTCGGTGACCACGGTGACGCCGGGCGGGATCTTGCCGCGGAAGATCGCGACCGTGCTGTCGAGCAGGTCGTGCACGTTCACGAGCTGGAACGGCGCCCGGTCCATCTGGGAGTACTGCTTGGCCGAGCGGATCAGCGTCGTGATGCGCTCGGTCGCCTCGGTCACCTCGTTGAGCATCTGCGAGATCTCGATGGCCTCGGCCAGCCAGTGCAGCGCCTTCGGCGTGTGCTCCTCGCCCACCTTGGTGCGGATCTTCCGCAGGTAGTCGCTGGTGAAACCGGCGTTGACCAGCGCGGGCGCCAGCTCCCACGGGTCCTCGACGCCCACCTCCTCCAGCGCCTCGCCCAATTCGTCCTCGGCGTCGGAGATCTCCAGCGGTGAGCGCTTGTCCAGCTTGCCCAGGTTGCTGGTGCACGCCTCCTGCGCCTCGATCAGCGCGCGCAGCTTCTCGGGCGCTATGCCGTCCTCGGCGAGCTGGGCGAGCTGGAAACGCGAGGCCTTGATGAGCGAGCGCAGCTCGCTGACCGCCCGCACGGCCGCCGCGGCCGGGTTGTTCAGCTCGTGCGTGAGCCCGGCCGTGATCGTGCCGAGCGCGCTCAGCCGCTGCCGCCGGTCGATGATCTCCCGCTGCATGCGCCCGCCGGACAGCATGCCGTCGAGCAGGTGCATCGCCATCGGGAACCACTCGGCCACGATGTAGGCGAACTTCTTGGCCGGCAGCATGAACACCCGCGACGGGGCGGTGGCGCGCAACGTGTGCTGGTAGGTCTGCGGCGCCCGCTCGCCCAGGTAGGCCGAGGTGGCGCCGCCGTAGACGCCGGGCTGCGAGGTGCGGGGCATCGCGACGGTACCGGCGCTGACCGTCTCGGTGATCATCTGCATCTCGCCCTCCAGCAGCACCGCGAAGCAGTCGGCGGGCTCGCCCTGCCGGAGGACGTCCTCGTCCTGGGCGTAGCTCTGCACCCGGCCGGTGCTCGCCAGCTTGGTGAGCTGCTCGTCGGAGAGCCGCTCGAAGAGGAAGAGTTTGCGCAGCTCGTCAATGTCGATCATTGCTTCTCCAGGTACCGATGCACGAGCGCGACGGCCATCGCGCCCTCCCCGACGGCGGAGGCCACCCGCTTGATCGATTCGGCCCGCACGTCGCCCGCGGCCAGCACCCCCGGCACGTTCGTCTCCAGGAAGTACGGCTCGCGCCGCAGCGGCCAGTTGCGCGGCCGTCGCCCGCCCTGCACCAGGTCGGGCCCGGTCAGCACGAAGCCGCGCGCGTCCCGCTCGATCGTCTCGCCCAGCCACTCGGTGTACGGCTGCGCCCCGATGAACACGAACAGCCACTGCGCGTCCACCGGGCGCTCCTCGCCCTTGGTGGACAGCGTCAGCCGCTCCAGGTGCCCGTCGCCGCTCCCGCCGACGACCTGCGTCTCGACGTGCACCTCGATGTTGGGGATCGCGGCGATCTGCTCGATGAGGTAGTGCGACATGGACTTCTCCAAACCATCACTCCTCACCAACAAATGGACCTTGCTCGCGAATCCCGACAGGTAGACGGCCGCCTGCCCGGCCGAGTTCGCCGCGCCCACGATGAACACCTCGGTGTCCTTGCACGCCGGCGCCTCGGTCAGCGCGGCGCCGTAGAAGACGCCACGACCCACGAACTCGTCCAGCCCCGGAGCCTCCAGCCGCCGGTAGGTGACGCCGGTGGCCAGGATCACCGCGTGCGCCGCGATCTCCCCGCCGTCCTTGAACCCGATCACCCGCGCCTGCCCGCGCGGCTCCAGGCTCGTCACCTTGCGCGCGGTCAGCAGCTCGGCCCCGAACTTCAGCGCCTGCCTGCGCGCCCGGTCGGCGAGCTGCTGGCCGGAGACGCCGTCGGGGAAGCCCAGGTAGTTCTCGATCCTGGAGCTCTGGCCCGCCTGCCCGCCCGAGGAGTACGCCTCGACCAGCACGGTGTTCAGCCCCTCAGAAGCGCCGTACACCGCCGCGCCCAGCCCGGCCGGGCCGCCGCCCACCACGATCAGGTCGTAGAAGTCGGTGGCCGGGGTCGTCGAGAGGCCCACCGCCGTCGCCAGCGTCGCCTGGTCGGGCGACTCCAGCGTGGTGCCGTCGGCCGTCACCACGAGCGGCAGATGACAGCCCTCACCGGCCGCCTTCACGAGCTGCGCGCCCTCCGGGTCCTCCGCCAGCATCCACTGGTACGGCACGTGGTTGCGGGCCAGGAAGTCACGCACCTTGTACGACGGCGCCGACCACCGGTCACCCACCACCCGCAGCTCCGTGCGCTCCACCCGGTCGGTGCGCAACCAGGCGTCGAGCTGCCCGTCGATCACCGGGTAGAACTTCTCCTCCGGCGGGTCCCACGGCTTGAGCAGGTAATGGTCGAGATCGACGACGTTGATCGCCTGGATCGCCGCGTCGGTGTCGGCATAGGCGGTCAGCAACACGCGGCGCGCGTACGGATACATGTCCATCGCCGCCTCCAGGAACTGCACGCCGTTCATCTGCGGCATCCGGTAGTCGGCCAGGATCGCCGCCACCTCGTCGCCGCGCAGCCGCATCTCCCGCACCGCGTCGATGCCGTCCCTGGCTGTCTCGGCGCGCACGACCCGGTACTCCTGCCCGTAACGGCGTCTCAGGTCACGGGCGACCGCCCGCGAGACGCCCGGATCGTCATCCACCGTCACGATGACCGGCTTGTCCATGCCCCACGTCCTTCTTCATGGTCTTCCTACTCAGAGGATGTCATGTACGCCCGTGTGAGTGAGCACGCGCTCATATCATGAGCGAATGGGCACACGCGACCGCATCCTCGACGCGGCTGAGCAGGCGATTCACGAGTTCGGCATCGCGGGGGCCACCACCAAGCGCATCGCCCAGCAGGCCGCGTGCTCCGAGGCGCTGCTCTACAAGCATTTCGGCAACAAGGAGGAGATCGTCCTCGCCGTGCTGCTGGAGCGCTCGCCCGCGCTCGGCCCCGCGCTGGCGAAGCTGCGGCGGAGCGTGGGGCAGGGCGACCCGGCCGCCAACCTCGTCGAGTTCACCGGCAAGGCCCTGGAGTTCTACACCAGGGCGGCGGCCGTCGCCGGAGGGGTGCTGGGCGACCCGCCGCTCATGGCCGGGTTCAGGGCCATGCTGGCCAAGGCCGACCTCGGCCCGCACCTGCCGATCCAGGCACTGGCCGAGATCCTGCGGGCCGAGCAGCAGGCCGGCCGCGTCGAGGCGGGCCTCGACGCGGACGCCGCCGCGTCGCTGCTGATGGGGGCCTGCTTCCACCGGGCGAACCTGACGCACTTCGTGGACCTGCCCGACGACGACGCGACCTGGTCCGCCACGATCGTGCGGACGCTGCTCAGGCGATGACGCGGGCCTGGTCCGCCACGATCGTGCGGACGCTGCTCAGGCGATGACGCGGCTCTCCCCGCCGTCCACCAGCAGCGAGACGCCGTTCACGAACGAGGCCCGCTCGCTGGCCAGGAACGCCACCACGTCCCCCACCTCCTCGGGCCGGCCGATGCGGCCCACCGGCACGCTCTCGCCCCGCTTGCGCAGCGCCTCCTCGCCACCGGCCAGCTCACGCAGCCGCTCGGTCTCGATGGGGCCCGGCATCACGTTGTTGACCCGTACGCCGTCGCCGCCCACCTCGCGGGCCAGCGTGCGCACGACGCCCGCCACCGCGGAGCGCATGGCGTTCGACAGCGCCAGGTCGTCCAGCGCCTCGCGGGCCGACCTGCTGGTGATCGTGACGATCCGGCCCCAGCCGCGCGAACGCATCTCCGGCAGCACCGCGTGGACGAGGCGCACGGTGCCCAGCAGGTTGCGCTGGACGGCGACGTCCCAGTCGTCCAGCCCGACCGCGTCGAAGCGGCCGGCCGGCGGGCCGCCCGCGTTCGCGACCAGGATGTCGACGGGGCCGAGCACGTCACGCGTCTCCTCGGCCAGCCGCCGGGCGGCGCCCGGATCCTCCACGTCGGCCAGCACCGCGTGCACGACCTTGCCGAACTCCTGCAGCTCCACCACCGCGTCCGCGAGCTTCTCCGGGTCGCGGGCGCTGACGCACACGTCGCAGCCCTCCCGCGCCAGAGCCTTGGCGGCGGCCAGCCCGATGCCCGCGCTGCCTCCGGTGACGAGGGCGACCTTGCCCGAGATGCCGAGATCCATGGGGCGACTCTATCGACCGGACGCCCCGGGGAGCGCTCAGGCCAGGTGCACGCGGCCGAGCTTGTCGGGGTTGAGCACGTTGTAGATCTCGCTGATGCGGCCGTCCCTGATGCCGATCATGACGAGCTGCTGGTGCCCGCCGACCTGGGTGGCGGCCGCGGGCACGCCGTTGGCCTCGACCAGCCGCCCGCCCTTGAACTCGTAGCGCGACTGCAGCCCGAGCAGGAACGCCGCCACCTTCTGCCGCCCTGCGATCGGCCGCAGCGCCGCCCTGACCTTGCCGCCGCCGTCGTTGTAGGACACCACGTCCTCGTGCAGCAGCTCCGTGAGCGCCGCCAGGTCGCCGCTGCCCGCCGCCCTGATGAACTTCGTCAGCAGCTCGGTGTGCTCCTCGCTGGACGGACGGAACCGGTCACGCCCCTGCGCCAGCCGGGTGGACGCCCGGTGGTGCAACTGCCGCGCGTTCGCGACCGACGAGCCGACGATCTCGGCGATCTCGTCGTACGGCAGCTCGAACGCCTCCCGCAGCACGAACACCGCCCGCTCAGGCGGCGACAGCCGCTCCATCATGTGCAGCGTCGCGTACGAGACCGTGTCGCGCAGCTCCGCCGTGTCCAGCGGCCCCGCCTGCGACGTCTCGACCGGCTCCGGCAGCCACGGCCCCGTGTACGCCTCCCGCTTGACCCGCGCCGAGCGGAGCTGGTCGAGCGCCAGCCGCGACACCACCGTCACCAGGAACGCGCGCGGCTCCCTGATCTCGTCGTGATCGACCGCCTGCCAGCGCAGCCAGGCCTCCTGCACCACGTCCTCGGCGTCCCACATGCTGCCGAGCAGGCGGTAGGCCAGCCCGAGCAGCATCGGCCTGTGCTCCTCGAAGTCGTCCACGACCGGCATCATGCCCTGTCCCCGAAGCACGAGGTGTGCCGGGGCCGCCAGTTGAGCAACGCCCTGCGCGATGAACCGTACCTTCCCCCTCTTGCGTTACGAGGACCGGACGGGGCAAGGGCGCCACATGTGACAGCCAACGGGTGGAAAACCAGAGGCGTCCATGATGAGCTGGGCAAGTGGCGAGAAATCTGATCCTGTCAGGAGGCCTGTTCCATGACTTCGCCGCCACCTCGGCCGCCCTCTCGGAGGTGCTCGCCGAAGTGGGGGTCGAGTCGGAGATCACCGAGGACATCGCGGGCGCGCTGAGCGAGCCGTCGGAGGTCCAGCTCATCACGGTCAACGCGCTGCGCTGGCAGATGACCCAGGACCGCTTCGCCGACCTGCGTGACCAGTGGCGCTTCGGCTTACCGGCACAGGCCCGCACCACGCTGCTCGACCACCTCGACCGGGGCGGCGGGCTGCTGTGCATGCACACGGCGTCGATCTGCTTCGACGACTGGCAGGGCTGGCCGCGCGTGCTGGGCGGCTGCTGGACCTGGCCCAAGTCCCACCACCCGCCGCTGGGCTGGACGGGCGTGCGGGTCCACGGCAGGCACCCGGTGGTCGACGGGCTGCGCGACTTCGACGTGGTGGACGAGGTCTACAGCGACCTTCACGTGCTGCCCGACGTCGAGCCGCTGGCCTCCTCCAACGGCCAGCCGATCGTCTGGGCGCGGCCGGTGCGGCGGGGCCGGGTGCTCTACGACGCCCTGGGGCACGACACCCGCTCCTACGACAACGAGGTCCACCGGACGTTGCTGCAGCGGGCGGCGCTGTGGCTGCTGAAGCGGCCGGTGACGATCACGGAGTAGCCGACCACTCGCTCCACCTGGTCACCTCGACGAGGATGACGGGGCCGGCGGGCCGGCGTTCGCCGTACTGCGCGTACTTCGCGACCAGCGCGTCGAGCGCCCGCTCCCGGTCCTCGCCGCCGTCCAGGACGCGGGCGAGCCCGTCGGCGCGCACCCACCACAGGCGCGTCCAGTCGTCCTCGTAGTGGTCGGCCAGCACGCTGACGGCGGGGTTCGCCCGGATGTCGCGCAGGCGGGCGAGGTCGGTGGTGGTCTTGGGCTTGTGATCGACGGCCGTCACCACCTGGCCGCTCATCATGGCGAAGGTGATGGGCACCACGCGGGGCGTGCCGTCGGTGGCGAGCCTGGCCAGCCGCGCCACTCGCTGCGCGGCGAACCGCGTCACGCTCATCGTGCTCCCACCAGGCTCTCGATGCACGGCCGCAGCAGGTCGAGGATGTCGTCGGCGGGCGCGTCGGCCAGCGCGCTGTGCTTGAGCAGGTAGCGGTCCACCACCAGCCCGGTCATGATCGCGGAGATCAGCGCGGCCCGCAGTTCGGGGCGGTCGGCGGGGATCGCCCGCTCGATCGAGCCCAGCCAGTCGCGGCCCGCCTCGCGGAAGTCCTCGGCCGCCTCGCCGTGGGTGAACATCGAGCGCAGCACGGCCAGCGAAGCCACCGGCGGCCCCTCCAGGCGCCTGCGCAGCGTGGCGAGCAGAGCCTGCGCCGGATCGCCCGGCGGCAGCTCGTCGGCGGGCAGGTGGGCGGCGGTGGCGAACAGCTCCTCCTTGGAGCCGAAGTAGTGCATCACCAGCCCCGGCCTGACCCCGGCGGCGGCGGCGACCGCGCGGATCGTGGTGCGTTCGTAGCCGAGCTCGGCGAACGTCTCGCGGGCGGCGGACAGGATGCGGGCTTCGGTGTCGCGGCGCTGCTCGGCGCGGGTGCGGCGGGACGGCTCTGTCACCGGTTCATTGTACGGGTGTTCAACAATTCCGATTTTCGTTGTACGCTCGTTCAATGAACATGTGTACAACGAAAGTCGCGGAAGAGGTGCTGCGGACGAGCCTGGCGGGCGACACCGAGCGCCTCCTGGAGCTCATGGCCCCCGACGTCGTGGTCGAGTGGCCGTACCGTCCCGAGGGCGTGCCCGGCGAGCTGCGCGGCAGGCAGGCCTTCGCGGCGTTCGTGGCCGAGCACGGCGGGGCGATCACCTTCCACGAGTACACCGGCGTCGAGATGCACCAGACGCTGGACCCCGAGGTGGTCATCGTCGAGTACACCGTCCACGGCACGGTCACCGCCACCGGCCGGCCGTTCGAGCAGCGGCCGGTGACCGTCCTGCGGGTTCGGGACGGCCAGGTCGTGACCTACCGCGACTACGTCAACCCGCTGCCCGTCATGGAGGCCCTGCGCCTGTAGGACATGTCCGGAACCTACAAGACCGACCGGCGGCGATCTGGGCACGATGAGGGCATGAACCCGAACCTTGACCTGATCCCAGGCTTCCTGGCCGGGCACGGGCGCGTCCTCGACCGCCGCCGCTACGACCTGCTCGCCGGCGACGGCGACGCGGCCGGCCTGCTGGCGGCCCTTGAGGGATACCGCAACGCCGACGGCGGCTACGGCTGGGGACTGGAGCCGGACCTGCGCTCGCCCGAGAGCCAGCCGGGCGCCGCGCTGCACGCCTTCGAGGTGTTCGAGGAGGCGGGCCCGGCCACCTCGCCGCACGCTGCGACGCTGTGCGACTGGCTGGAGACGGTGACGCTGCCCGACGGCGGGCTGCCGTTCTCGCTGCCGCTGACGTACTCCCACGCCACCGCGCCCTGGTGGTCGGGCGGCGACTCGACCACCTCGTCCCTGCAGATCACGGCCGTCACCGCGGCCGCCGCCCACCGCGTGGCCGCCCACGATCCCGCCGTGGCGGCGCATCCGTGGCTGGAGAGGGCCACCCGCTACTGCTTCGAGACGATCGGGGCGCTGGAGGAGGCGCCGCACGCGTACGTGCTGCTGTTCGCCGTGCGGTTCCTCGACGCCGTGTACGACACCCGGGCCGGCGCCGCCGACCTGCTCAAGCGGCTCGGCGCGGTCATCCCCGGCGACGGCCGGGTGCCCGTCGCGGGCGGCACCGAGAACGAGGCGCTGCGCCCGCTGGACTTCGCGCCGTTCCCCGGACGGCCGGTGCGCGACCTGTTCGAGCCTGCGGTGATCGCGGCCGACCTCGTCCGGCTGGCGGGGGAGCAGCAGGACGACGGCGGGTGGACGGTGGACTACGCGCGGATCTCGCCGGCCGGGTCGCTGGAGTGGCGCGGCGCGGCCACCGTCAACGCGGTGCGCATCCTGCGAGCCAACGGCCTGGCCTAGAGCGTGGTCTGGGGCGTCACGTGGTCCTGGGCGTCACGTGGTCCTGGGCGTCACGTGGTCTGGGGTGTCGCGGGGTCCAGGGCTGTCACGCGCCTGGCCGACTCCGACTCCTGGGCCATGCGGCGCAGCGTGTCGAGCGCCCTGCCGTACAGGACCGTGCCCAGCACCAGCGCCTCCACGGCGGCGTCGCGCGGCCCGTCGAACGGGATGCTGTCCATCTCCACCTCCGACACCAGCTTCCGCGCCACCTCCACGTACGGCGTCAGGTCGACGGGCACGCCGAGCTGCCGCATCCTGACCAGGGTCTGGGTCAGCTCGTCGCGGGTGGGGGCGTCGGGGTGGAGGTCCCAGCCCAGCTCGGCGACGAAGGCGTCCACCTCGGCGCGGGCCGCCTGCCACTCCTCGCCGGGCTCCGGCTCGACGGCCGGGCTCAGCGCCCAGTGGGCCGTGCCGAGCATCTGGTGCACGGGCATCGACTCGTCCTCGACGGCGGCCACGATCTTCTTGATCGCGGCCACGGAGAGCCGGCCCACGTCCAGCAGGGCCCGGATCAGGCGGAGCCTGCGCAGGTGCGTCTCGTCGTACTCGGCTCGGGTGGCGGCCGTCTGCACGCCCTGGTGGAGCATGCCTTCGCGCAGGTAGTACTTGATCGTGGGGATGGCCACCCCGGACTTGGCGCTGAGCTCGGAGATCCGCATCGTTAGATAATAGAGCTATCCAGAGCGTGCCAGATGCCGGGCCGCGCTCACCAGCTCGTGCACGTCGGACTGGCGGTTCCACAGGAAGACCACCTCGATCGGCGGCACGTCCTCCTTGATCGGAATGAACACCAGCGAGCCGGGCACGGTGGTGCCCTCGCGCACGCACAAAGCGTAGCCGGTGCCCTCGCCGACCATGCTGACGACCGTGTCGTGGCTGGCCGCCGACGGGCCGAGTCGGGGGTGCAGGCGCTGGCGTACGAAGGCCTCCAGGAAGCGGCGCGCTCCGGCCACGGCGTCGGACTCCGGCATGATGAGCGGCTCGCCCGCCAGGTCCGCCAGCGACAGCGTCTCGTACTCCGCCAGGTGGTGCTCCCGGTGCAGCAGCGCGCGCACCGGGAAGCGGTGGATGAGCATGCGGCCCACCCCGCGCGGCAGCGAGCCGGGCGCGTAACCGAGCCCCGCCTGCAAGGCGCCGTCCGCGATCGACACCATCTGCTCGGCCGTGCCCATCGGCGCCATGCGCAGGCGGCCGGTGCGCAACTGGGAGAGCAGCCGGGCGGCGACGTCCGCCAGGCCGTCGGCCACGCCCAGGCGGGCCGTCTCGCCCGTGCACCTGGCGGCGGCCACCGCCCGTTCGAAGGCGTCGACGGCGACGGTCGCCTGGGCCAGGAACGCCTCGCCCGCCTCGGTGAGCGTCACCCCGCTCGACGATCGGCTGAACAGCTCGACGCCGATTTCCTTCTCCAGCGCCCTGAGCTGCTCCGACAGCGTGGGCTGAGCGATGTGCAGCGCGGCGGCGGCCCTGCGGAGGCTGCCTGCTCGTGCGATTGCCATCGCGTACCGGACATAGCGTAGATCCATCGCTCACCTCGGCGTAATGATGATGAGCTATCGGTAGATCGCACCTCCGTATTACAAGAGGGGCCAGCTTCCGTGAAGATGTCCAGTCACCTGTTCGCACGGATATTTCCGCACAATCACTCTGAGGTGCTGGTCAGGCGGGTTGTTGGGGATTTCGCCGCAGTGTGCGTCAAATGCCTTGGGACGTAAAGAAACGGCGTTATGGCCGCCCGTATATTCGGCCGGTGAAAGGCCGGGCCGGAGGGCGGCAGCATAGGCCAAGCAAGCGATTGCCCGACCGTATGGACCCCCAGTAGCGTGGCGGACGACCAGTCGCTCCGCACGGAGGGAGTGCCATGCAGCCCTTCGCGGGCCGGGCGGCCGTGGCCGGGATCGGGATGACCCCCTTGACCAGGCAGTCCGGCCGCACCGAGCTGGAACTGGCGACCGAGGCGTGCCGGGCGGCCTGCGCGGACGCCGGCATCGCGCCGTCCGAGGTGGACGCCGTCCTCAGCTACCACCTGAACGACTCCGCGCCCGTCGTCCAGGTCGCCAGAGCCCTCGGCATCGACCGGCTCGGCTGGCACAACGACCTCGCGGGAGGCGGCACCCAGGCGGCCTCCATCCTCGGCGACGCGGCCATGCTCATCCACTGCGGCCTGGCCCGCAACCTCCTCGTCTACCGCGCGCTCAACGGCCGCTCGGGCAAGCGCATGAACACCGTCTCCACCGGCCCCCAGGAACGCTTCACCTACGGGATGGCCGGCCCCATCCCGATGTTCGCCCTGGCCGCCACCCGCTACCTGCACGACACCGGTCTCACCGCCGAGCACCTGCACGCCGTCGTCGCCCAGTCCAGGCAGAACGCCAAGACCAACCCGCGCGCCCTGCGCCGCGAGCCGCTCGAACTCGCCGACTACCTCTCCAGGCCGTACGTCTGCACCCCGCTGCGCACCGTCGACTGCTGCCAGGAGACCGACGGGGCGTGCGCGCTGCTGGTCAGCGGCGTGCTGGACGGGCCGCGCGTGCGAGCCGTGGTGCGCGGGGGCGGCCCCGGCTGCTCGGCGATGGACCGCGCGCCCGACGTCACGGCGATCTTCTCGGCGTACGTGGCGCCCATGCTCTGGGAGGCGTCCGGGCTGCGGCCGTCGGACGTGGACGTGGCGGTGCCGTACGACGCCTACTCGTGGCTGGTGCCCCGGCAACTGGAGGACTTCGGGCTGGTGACGCGCGGGGAGCTGGGGGCGTACCTGCTGGAGCGCCGCCACGCGTGGCTGAACCCGCACGGGGGGCTGCTGTCCGAGGGGTACGTGCACGGGCTCAACAACGTCGCCCAGGCCGTACGCGAGCTGCGGTCGGGCGGCGAGGTGGCCCTGGTGACGGGGTTCGGCGGCAGCTACGGAAGCGCGGCTTTGCTCGTACGGTGAAATGCCGCGGGTTCTTGAGACATGTGAGGGGTGTCCCAATCCCGCAACCGAGGAGGCCGACCATGGGAACCGCCCGTGGATGACGACCGGAAACACCGGTTCGAGGCCGTCTACAAGGAGACGTACGAGCACATACTCGGCTACGCCGTACGCCGCTGCGAGTCCCCCGAGGACGCGGCGGACGTGGTCGCCGAGACGTTCGCCATCGCCTGGCGCCGCTTCGACGCGCTCCCTGCCGGCCGCGAGGCCAGACTCTGGCTGTACGGCGTCGCCAGGAACGTGCTCGCCAACCACCGGCGCGGCCTGGCCAAGCACCGGCACGCGGAGCTCGACCAAGACGTCGCCGACCTGTACGCGCACTCGCCCGAGCGCAGCGTCGAGCTGAGCGCCATCGCACGCACCTTCCGCGAGCTGCCCGACGACGACCGCGAGCTGATCTCGCTCGTCGCCTGGGAGGGCCTGGACCCCGGAGAGATCGCCCGGGTCCTGGGCTGCTCGCGCAACGCGGCGCGCATCCGCCTCCATCGCGCCCGCAAGCGCCTGTCCAAAGCACTATCTAACGCCGGGATCACGGCCGACGGCTTCGCTGTGGAGTTCATATGAACGAGCTGAGCAACCTCGCCAGAGTCAGCGACGAGGAACTGTCGGGGCAGGCGTCCGGCGCGGGGGCGCGGGCCCTGTTCGAGGCGATCACCGCCGAGCAACCCCAGCCGGAGGCCGCCAGGCCGCGCCGCCTGCTGGCCGCCGTCGCCGCCGCAGCGGCGCTGGCCGCCGGCGTGACCGTCGTCAACCTGACAGGAGGCGCCACCGTGTCCTACGCCAGCGCCGAGCTGGACATCACGCAGGAAGGCGGCGCATGGGTGGCCCGGATCAAGGACCCCTACGCCGAGCACGAGAAGTACACCAAAGGGTTCGCGGCCGTCGGGCTGAACGTCCAGGTGCAGATCGTCCCCACCTCGCCGAGCCGCGCGGGGAAACTGCTCCAGCAGGGCGGGGGCTCCAGCGTCTGGACGGGAACCGAACCCGAGGCGTGCGAGGCGGGGCGGCCCGGCTGCACCCTGATCGTCAAGGTGCCCGTCGGCGCCGGCGGCGGGGCATGGGTCAAGTTCGGCCGCCTGGCCCGGGCGGGGGAGGCGTACGACCTGCCCGGGCGGGCCAACGCCGCGGGGGAGCCGCTGGAGGGGGTCAAGGTCAGCGGGCGGACCGTGGGAGAGCTGACCGCGGAGGCTCGGCGGCGGGGGGTGCGGACGGTCTTCCAGATCATCACGCCTGGTGAGAACTACGAGGGGTACTCCATTCGGGCCGGGCAGAGCTCCGCCGGGGTTCGGGACGACTGGTACGTGTGGGAGGCGGAGGCGGTGGCGGCCGATGTGGTGAGGCTGCTGGTCACCGAGAAGCGGCTGCCGAAGAACCCCGTCTATGGGGACACGGAGCCGCCGGTGGGGTGATGGCCAGTCGGGTGACGGGCGGTCGGGTGATAGGCGGTCGGGTGGCGGCCGGTGGGGTGATGGGCGGTGGGGCGCGGGGTGGTGAAGGTCGCGTGCAGCGCCTCCGCCTCCCCGGCGGGCAGCACCATCCGAGCGGCCAGCCAGGCCGCCGCCCCGGCCGCGTCACCCGCCGTCACGACCACCGCCGCCTCCGCCGCGCGACCCCCTGCCGAGCCCGCCAGCGCGCCGCCCCCCGCTGCGTCGCCCGCCACCGCCGCGTCGGCTGCTACCGCACCGCTCGCTGAGGGCGCGGTCGCTGTGTCGCCTATCGTCGGCGCGGCCCTGCTCGTCAGCAGCTCCGTGACGGCCTGCCGCACCGGCCCCTCGCTCGTCAGCACGCTCCCGGCGAGCACCACAGGCCCGGAGTCGTGCACGTCGCGCAAGGTCCCCACCAGCCGGGCAGCCGCCTCCCGCACGATCCCCACCGCCACCGGATCACCCCCCGCAGCCGCCCGGCTGACCAGCGGCGCCAGCTCGGCCAGCGCGAGCGGCGGGCGCGCGTAGACCGCCGCCGCCAGCCGCGCCACCGGATCCTCGCCCAGCCCCTCGGGCGCAAGGTGCCGCACAACAAGCCCCGCCAGCTCACCGCCCGCCACGCCATCGCCCGCCAGGGCACCGGATGTCACCCCACCGGATACCACCCCGGCGGCGAGGGCGCGGATGGTGGCGCGGGCGGCGGCGCGGCCGAGCCAGAAGCCTGACCCCTCGTCCCCGAGCTGCCACCCGAACCCATCGGCGATCGCAACGGTCCGATGCCCGATAATTTTTGCCGCGATGGCCCCCGTCCCCGAGATCAGCACACTCCCCGAAGCCGCCGCCGTACCAGCAGCGAAGGCAGTCACCAGATCCCCCACGGACGCGACAGGAACCCCCGGCAACACCTCGCGGAAGACCTGCTCGCAAAGCGCCGCACACGCCTCTGGACTCCCCGCCATACCCACCACCACCTGCACCGGAGCCACGTCGACCAGAGCCGCCCGCACGGCGGCCGTCAGGTTGGCGGCGGCGAGGTCCCGCCCCAGCGCCCCCGGATTCGCCCCGCCCGCACACCCCCGCCGCACGAGCTCGCCCGCCACGGTGAACAGCGCCGCCCGCGACGACGTCCCTCCCGCATCAACCCCAAGAACCATGCGCATGTCAAAAATTATTGCCCAACAGCCTTGACGACACCACTCTCTGAGCATAATTATCGCCGCGTGGAACTCCTCAACCGCATCAGAGCCGACCAGCACGACATGCCCGAAGCTCTGCGCAAGGTGGCCGACGCCATCCTCGAAGGCCCCGCAGAGGCCGCCCGGCTGACCATCGTCGACCTGGCCGAGCGGAGCGGGACGTCCACCGCCACCATCACCCGCTTCTGCCGCGCCCTGGGCTTCGCCGGCTACGCCGAGCTGCGCGTGGCCATCGCCACCGAGACCGGCCGGGTCGCGCAGCAGACCTGGGAGACCGACATCGGCCAGGAGATCCTGCCCGACGACAGCCTCGAACGGGTGCTGGGCGTCGTCTCCGGCAACGACATCCGCCTGATCCAGGAGACCCGCGACCAGCTCGACCTGGCCGTGGTGGAGAAGGTCGCCCAGGCGGTGGCCAGGGCCGGGCGGGTGCTGCTGTTCGGGGTGTCGAGCAGCGCCGCCGTCGCCAGCGAGATGGAGTACCGGCTGCAGCGCATGCGCGTGCCGACGTGGAGCAGGTCCGACGCCCACAGCGCGCTGACCGACGCGGCGCTGCTCGGGCAGGGCGACGTGGCCATCGGCATCTCCCACAGCGGCAGGACCCGCGAGGTCATCGAGGTGCTGGCGGAGGCGGGCAGCCACGGCGCGATCACCGTGGCCGTCACCTCGCAGCCGAAGTCGCCGCTGGCCGAGGTGGCCGAGCTGGTGCTCACCACGGCGAGCCGGGCCACGAGCTTCCGCTCCGAGGGGTTCGCCGCGATCCATTCGCAGCTGCTGGTGCTCGACGTCGTGTACGTGTCGGTCGCCCAGCGCACTTACGAACGCACGAAGCAGGCGTTCGACGTCACGGTGAGAGCGGTCGCCGGACACCGCTTGCCCGCCGGGGACTAAGCAGACTTCCCGGAAGGGGATGCATGACCATAAATCCGCAGGACTTCGCCGACCACATCGCCCACCTCGTCCGGACGATCCCGGAAGATCCGGAGATCACCCGCGCCGCCGACCTCTTCACCAAGGCGCTGACCGCCGGCGGCGTCATCCAGGCGTTCGGCTCCGGCCACTCCGAGGCCGTCGCGATGGAGATCGCCGGCCGGGCCGGCGGCCTCGTCCCCACCAACCGCCTCGCGCTCAGGGACATCGTCCTGTACGGCGACGCGCCCCGCTCCGAGCTGGACCGCTACGACCTCGAACGCGACCCGGCGATCGCCCGCACCATCCTCGACCTGGCTCCCGTCCAGCGGCACGACCTGTTCGTCATCATCTCCAACTCCGGCGTGAACGGCGTGGTCGTCGAGCTCGCCACCCTCGTCAAGGAGCGCGGTCACGACCTGATCGCGATCACCTCGCGCACTCACGGCGAAGCCGCCGCGTCCCGCCACCCCTCGGGCCGCAAGCTCGCCGACCTGGCCGACGTCGTGCTGGACAACCATGCCCCGTACGGCGACGCCGTCCTGTCCCTGCCCGACGGAGGCGCCACCGGGGCCGTCTCCACGATCACCTCGGCGCTGCTGGCCCAGCTCGTGGTCACGCAGACGGTACGCAACCTGCTCGAAGCCGGCGAGGTGCCGCCCGTCTACCTCTCGGCGAACGTCCCCGAGGGCGACGCGCACAACCTGCGCCTGGAGGCCCTGTACGCGGGCCGCATCCGCCGCGGCGCCTGACCTTCTCAAGCACCACCGTCCACGCCACTCGCTCTCTTTGGCATGCACACATTTCGGGGGCCGCACAACCCGCAAGGAGAACCCCACCCATGTCCCGAAATTTCGGAAAAATCCTCGTCTCCTTAGCCCTCCCCGCCATCCTCATCGCGGTGACCCTGATCGCCGCCCCGGCCAGCGCCGCCCAGGCCGTCCGCCTCCAGTACCGCACCAGCGCCCCCGGCGCCACCACCGCCCAGGCCGAGCCCTGGCTGCGCCTGTTCAACGACGGCACCACCACGATCCCCCTCGACCAGGTCAAGATCCGCTACTACCTCACCGGTACGGAGACCTACCGCTTCGCCTGCTCCTGGGCCGTGGTCGGCTGCTCCACGATCACCGGCAGATTCGCCCCGCAGGAGGGCGGCAAGCAGTACCTGGAGGTGGGCTTCACCTCGGGCAGCCTGAGCCCCGGCCAGAACACGAGCGACATGCAGCTCCGCTTCTACCGCGCCGACTGGCAGACGTTCACCCAGGGCGACGACTACTCCTACGGCGCGAACACCGCGTACACCAACTGGGACAAGATCACCGTCTACGTGAACGGTCAGCTCGCCTGGGGCAACCCCACGGGCACGGACCCCGACCCCGACCCCGACCCGACCGACCCGCCGGGTGGCGGCACCGGTGAGCTGTTCGACGACTTCACCTACTCAGGCCCGAACGACCCGCTCCTCGCCCAGCGCGGCTGGACCGTCCGCGCCAGCTCGGGCGGCCCCGGCGTGCCCGGCGCCACCTGGTCGCCGAACGCCGTCTCGTTCCCCGGCGGCCTGCTGACGCTCGACTCGTCCACGAACGGCACGGCCGCCGGCACCGTACAGACGGAGCTGTCCACCGCGAGCCGCAAGTTCCGCGAGGGCACGTACGCGGCCCGGGTCCGCTTCAGCGACGCCCCCACCGGCGGCCCGGACGGCGAGCACGTCGTGCAGACGTTCTTCACCATCACGCCGCTGCGCTACAACCTGGACCCCGACTACGGCGAGCTGGACTTCGAGTACCTGCCGAACGGCGGCTGGGGCGAGCCGTCGAACATCCTGTACGCGACGAGCTGGGAGACCTACCAGGGCGACCCGTGGCAGGCCGTCAACACCCACACCGAGGAGCGCACGAGCTTCGCCGGCTGGCACGACCTCGTCATCCAGGTCTCGGGTGGCCGGATCAAGTACTACGTGGACGGCCGCCTGTTCGCCGACCACGGTGACATCTACTATCCCGAGACCCCGATGTGGATCATGTTCAACCAGTGGTTCATCGATCTCCAGGGGGCCACGGGCACGCGTACGTACCGGCAGCAGGTCGACTACCTCTACCACAGCAAGAACGAGGCCGTCGCGCCCGCCACCGTCCTGAGCCGTGTCGCCGCGCTGCGCGCCGTCGGCACCGCGTTCAAGGACACCGTCCCCAACCAGTGACATCACCCCGCGCCCGCCTCGCGCGGGCGCGGGGGCACCCCCCGTGAAGAGGAACGTCATGAGACACCGCATCCTGGCCCTGGCGGCCGTGCTGGCGCTGAGCGCGTGCGGCACCCCGGCCGAGGAGCCCAAGGCGAGCGGCGGCCCGGCGAAGCTGACCGTCTGGATCATGGACGGCAGCGTCACCCAGGAGCTGCTGAAGAAGTTCGAGACCGAGTACGAGGCGGCGCACCAGGGCATCGACCTCGACATCCAGATCCAGGCCTGGGACGGCATCGGCGAGCGCGTCACCGCAGCCCTGGCCAGCACCGACGCCCCCGACGTGATCGAGGTGGGCAACACCCAGGTCGCCCAGTACTCGGCCAGCGGCGGCGTGACCGACCTGACCGCCAAGGTGGGCGAGCTGCAGGGCGCGGACTGGCTGCCGGGCCTGGCCCAGCCGGGCAACATCGACGGCAAGCAGTACGGCATCCCCTGGTACGCCGCCAACCGCGTGGTCGTCTACAACAAGGACCTGTTCGCCGACGCGGGCATCACACAGCCCCCGGCCACACGCGACGAATGGCTGGAGGTCACGAAAAAGCTCAACAAGGGCGGCAACCAGGGCATCTACCTGACCGGCCAGACCTGGTACGCCCTGGCCGGCTTCATCTGGGACGAGGGCGGCGACCTGGCGGTCCAGGAGGGCGGCAAGTGGAAGGGCGCCCTCGACACCCCGCAGGCCCTGGCCGGCATGGGTTTCTACAAGCAGCTCCAAGCCCTCGGCAAGGGCCCCAAGGACGCCGACGAGGCGAACCCGCCGCAGCACGAGGTGTTCGCGCAGGGCAAGGTCGCCCAGATCATCGCCGTCCCCGGCATCGCCGCCCGCGTCCTGGAGGTGGACGCCAAGCTCAAGGACAAGATGGGCTTCTTCCCCATCCCGGGCAAGACGGCCGACAAGCCGGGCACCGTCTTCACCGGCGGCTCCGACCTGATCATCCCGGCCGCCTCGCAGCGGCAGGAGGAGGCGTACGAGGTGGTCAAGGCCCTCGCCGGCGAGCAGTTCCAGACCGAGCTGGCCAAGGCCATGAGCTTCGTGCCGAACCGCACCTCGCTGGCCGGCGTGCTGGCCGGCGAGGAGGGCACCGCCGCCATGGCCAAGGGCGCCGCCAACGGCCGCGCCACCCCGAACACCCCGAACTGGGCCGCCGTCGAGGCCACGTCCGTCATCAAGCAGTACATGACGGCCGTCCTCACCGGCGCCGACCCGGCTGCGGAGGCCCAGAAGGTCTCGGAGACGATCACCACGACCCTGAACAGCGGATCCTGATGCGAGGTCGTTCCCCCTGGCCCTACCTGCTCATCGCGCCCACGGTGGCGGGCGGGGCCTTCCTCCTGCTCTACCCGCTGCTCAAGGCGGCGGTGATCTCGTTCCAGCACTTCCGCATGGGCGAGCTGATCAGAGGCGGGGCGGCGTTCGCCGGCCTGGAGAACTACGCCGAGCTGCTGTCCGGCGAGGAGTTCTGGCAGGTGCTGCTGCGCACCCTCGTCTGGACCGCGATCAACGTGGTGCTCATCGTCGGCCTCGCCACGGGCATCGCGCTCATGCTGCCCCGCCTGCGCCGCGGCCTGCGGCTCGCCCTGATGAGCGCACTCGCGCTGGCCTGGGCCACCCCGATCATCGCCGCCACCACCGTCTTCCAGTGGCTGTTCCAGTCGGAGCTGGGGGTGGTCAACTGGCTGCTGGTGACGCTCGGCCTCGACTCCTTCCGCGGCTACACCTGGTTCGCGGACGGCACGGCCACGTTCGCCGTCCTCGTCATCCTCGTCGTCTGGCAGTCGGTCCCGTTCGCCGCCCTCACCCTCTACGCCGGCCTCACCACCATCCCGGTGGAGCTGTTCGAGTCGGCCAGGATCGACGGCGGCACCGGCTGGCAGGTGTTCTGGAAGGTCACCTTCCCCATGCTCCGCCAGCTCTTCGCCCTCGTCGCCTCCCTGGAGGTGATCTGGGTGGCCAAGTGCTTCCCCCAGATCTGGGTGCTCAGCCAGGGCGGCCCGGACGGCGCCACGACCACCCTCCCGGTGTACGCGTTCAAGATCGCCCGAGTTCTGCACCGCTACGACCTCGGCTCCGCGGTCGCCATGCTCACGGTGCTCCTGCTCGCCATCGCCCTGATCAGCAACCTGCGCCGGATGGTCCGCTCATGAAGAGACTCCTCCTGAACGCCTCGGCCGTCGCCGTGCTCCTGGTGACGATCTTCCCGGTCTACTGGATGTTCCTGACCGCCTTCAAACCCACCCGCGACATTCAGTCCGACACCCCTGCCTTCTGGCCCGCCCACCCCACCTTCGACCACTTCGTCACGGCCGTGAACGCCGCCGGCTTCTGGACCTACTGGCGCAACAGCCTCCTCGTCACCGCCGCCGCCGTCCTCGCCGCCCTGCTCGTGGCCCTCATGGCGTCCTTCGCGGTCGCCCGCATGCGGTGGCGCGGGCGCGGCGCGTTCGTCGTGGCGGTCTTCGCCGCCCAGATGGCGCCCTGGGAGGCGCTGCTCGTCCCCGTCTTCATCATCGCCCGCGACACGGACCTCCTCGACTCGCTCGCCATGCTCAGCGGCGTCTACTTCATGATCACGCTGCCCTTCACCATCGTCACCCTGCGCGGCTTCCTGGCCGCCATCCCGCCCGAACTCGAAGAAGCCGCCCAAGTCGACGGCTGCAGCCGCCTCGCCGCCTTCCGCCGCGTCATCTTCCCGCTCCTCGCGCCGGGGCTGATGGCCACCTCGCTGTTCGGGTTCATCACGGCTTGGAACGAGTTCGCGTTCGTCAACGTGCTCATCATCAAGGACCAGGAGCAGCGGACGCTGCCGGTGTGGTTGTCGTCGTTCCGGGACGTCTTCGGCACCGACTGGGGCGCCACCATGGCCGCGGCCAGCCTCTTCGCCTTGCCGGTTCTGCTGTTGTTCCTCTTCCTGCAGCGGCACGTCGGGACGGGGATGACGGCGGGGGCGGTCAAGGGGTGAGCATGCCCTAGATCGCTGATGTGAATTTGGTTAGTGGTCATAGGCGGTCAGAGACCGTTTCACTGGTGCGTCGGTGTTCCAGTTGTGCCAGATTGCGGCGTTGAGGGCGAGGATGCGCTGGCTGATGCGTGCCCAGAGGCCGTCCGGGTGGCGGGCGTTGTGGCGTTCGAGGCCGAGCTGGTTCTTCAGTGTCCAGATGATCGCCTCGATGCGCTGGCGCAGCCAGCCGGGAAAGGGAAGGGCGCGTGCAGGCTCGTCTTCGCGGGTCGGCCGGATCAGGAGATGGCCCAGGTCGGCGGCGGCCTTCTCGATGCCGGCTCCGGCGAATCCCTTGTCGCACACGATCGGGCATGGCCCGCCGGCTATCGGGTGGACGTGCAGCAGGTGCAGGGCCTGCTTGCGTTCGTCGAGCTCTTTGGGGTGAGCCAGGCTGAAGCCGGTCACCGCGCCGTCAGCGGTGGTGATCAGCATCAGCTTGGCGCCCCAGTAGAAGGCGTGGTGGGACTTGTCCATGCCGTATCCGGCGATCTCGCCCAGGCTTGACCGGTTGACCGTGACCCGCGAGGCGCCGCAGCGGATCGGGGTGCCGTCCATCAGCCGCAACGGCTCGTGCCAGGTCGGGACCTGGCGGGCCAGCCACAACGCCGCCGCCGACATGGCCGGCCCCAGCGCACGCAGTTGCCGGTTGTACTGCGACTGGGACGGCAGTCTGGGGAACAGGTGCCCGATCCGGCCGGCCGCCATCCGCATCCAGCGGCGTTCGTCGTCACATCGCAGCAGCACTTGCGCCACTGCCACGACCACCGCCTCGGCCGGGGTCAGCACCGGCGGCCGGCCCCGCCCGCGAGGCCGGCCCTGCGAAGGCATCACGTGATCGTCCAGATGCACGTAGAGTGCGGTCAGAAGGGCGTCCAAGTCAGTCTTCACACACCGACCATGGACGCCCTTCGTCACGCCCGCAGCCGATCACCAAATTTCACATCAACGATCTAGGGTGCTCCGCATGGGCGAGTTCCTGGCGGTCTCCGCCTTCATGACCGAGGACGCCGACGCCGTACGGGCCGCCGCCGGCCGCTTCTTCGCGGCCCACTTCTGCCCGGCCGCCACACCCGCCGCCTCACCGGTGACCGACGACGACGTACTCCTCTTCCCGCCCGCGAACCGATGGACCGTGGTGATGTGGCCGCCCTACTTCGCGGACCTCGCCGCCGTGGAGCCCATCTCACGCGACCTCGAGGTGGTGGCGAGCACCGTACGCATCCACGACGGTGACTACTGGAGCCACGCGCTGGTGCGCGACGGCGTCACGGTGGATCGGTTCGCCTCCATGCCGGACTACTTCACCGACGACGCCCGGGAGATCGCTCGCCTCGCTGACAAGTACGCCGGGCGGGCCTCGGTGGTCGCCGAAGCGGTCGGCTGTCCCGTTGAGACGATCGCACCCTACTTCGCGGGCGGCGGCCGGGCCTTCGCCGAGGATGAGTTCGAGCTGGACGACCCATGGGTGTTCGTCGATTTCTGGGGGAGGATCGGCGTCCGGTATCCGGAGGATGTGTCGGCGTTTGCGGGGCGGCTTCGGCTGACGCCTGGGTGGCTGGACAAGCTTCCCAGCGGAGACGCCGAGCTCTAAACGAGTAAATTAAAAGGGTTAGTGGTGCGGCGGGGGCTATGCGCAGGCGCTTGTTGTACGGAACGTAGTGCAGTCGGGGGCCTCGGAGTGAATGCCGAGCAAGGCCTGGGCCACGGCTAGGGTGAGCAGTTCGGCGTCGGGCAGTTTCGACTTGCGTCCCAAGCCGCGGCCGGTGGTGGGCATGTTGTCAGGGGGCCGGCCACTAGTCTTTCTGACTGACGTAACTGCCGCGCCGAGCAACGGTGTAAATCCAGCCCTGCTCACGCAGCAGCGCTAAGCCGCGCCGCACTGTTTCACGTGCCGCGCCGTACTGCTTCGTCAGCGCCGCCTCGCCGGGTATTGGGCGCCGAGGGGCGTATTTGCCCGCTTTGATCTTCTCGGCGAGGTCCGTTGCGATCTGCTGGAAGAGCGGCACCCTGCGCTTTTTTCGCGGCGCTTCCCAGGGGAGGCCGACAAATGCGCCTTCGCCTCTGACGGTGTAGATGATCCCTTCTTTGCGTAGTACGTGGACTGCCCGCCTTGCGGTGGTTCTGGCTACCCCGAATTCCTGTTGAATCTCGGTCTCGCTCGGTATGGGGTGTCCGGCGGAGAGTTGGGCGACTTGAACCCGGAGGATGTCGGCGATCTGGATATAGATGTGGGTGTCGCCTTCGTAGTCGAGCACGTTGAAAATATAGGTCAAGGCGAGGGCAAGAGGGCTCGGTTTGTCTTAACAGGCGAGATGGTAACTACATGCAAATAAGAAGAAAGAACCAGTTGGCTATTAAATGTCAGCTCCGCGAAGCGGATCAATGTCAGGCCGAGACCCGCAAACCCCGAAGAGCCGGGTTACGCTGCTCGGCATGAGCAGCGCGGAGGACGTGCGCCAGGTCGTCGACCTGGCCGTCACCACCATGCGGCAAGGCGCCCCCGAGGCGTGGCAGGCCAAGGCGGGCAGCCTCGACTGGACGTGCTGGGAGACGGCCGAACACGTGGCCAACGTGCTGTTCAGCTACGCCCTGAGGTTCGGGCTGGCGAAGCCGCCGACGTCCGGCCGGGTGCCCTTCCGGATGCGTAGTGACAGGGACGACGGGCCGCCGACGATCTTCTCCGCCGATCCGGCGTCGGGGCCGGAAGGTCTGCTGACCATCCTGGAGGGGTGCGGCGGGCTGCTCGCGTCCGTCCGGCGGACGGCCGATCCGACGGTCGTGGCCTTTCACGGCTACGGCCCTTCGGACTCGGAGGGGTTCGCCGCGATGGGTGTCGTCGAGACTCTCGTGCACACCCATGACATCGCCCAAGGGCTAGGAGTGGAGTGGTCGCCGCCGAGTGAGCCGTGCGAGAAGGTGCTCGGCAGGCTCTTTCCGCACGTCAACGCGGATGGTGACGCCTGGGAGGTGTTGCTGTGGGCGACGGGACGCGCCGCCCTCCAGGATCGCCCGCGGCTCACCGAATGGCGCTGGTACAACCGATCATGAGAGCTCGCTCTCGAAGCGCTTGCGCAGCGCGTCCTTCTCGTCCTCAGGCAACCAGCACGCCTCCACCCCCGCCATCGCCATCGCACGCAACCGCTCGTCCGGCACCCCGACCTGCTCGGACAGGATCCGGTACTCGTTGGCCAGCGACGTCGGGAACATCCCCGGATCGTCAGAAGCCGGAATGACGTTCAGCCCCGCCTCCAGCATCGCCGCGATCGACGCCCGCCGCCACGGCCGCCAGGAGCGCCGCGAGGTGGTGGAGATGACGGTGAAAGGCACCTGCTCGTCCCTGAGCCGGGCGACGACCTCGTCGTCCTCCAGGACGAAGTAGCCGTGGTCGATCCGGTCGCAGCCGAGCAGGTCGAGGCAGGTGATGGTGTTGGCGGCGACGGGCGCGTGCTCGGAGGAGTGCGCGGTGCGGCGCAGCCCGGCGTCGCCGGCCAGCCGGAAGGCGGCTGCGAAGCGTTCGGGCGGCCCGGAGGTCTCCAGGTTGTCCAGGCCGATGCCGGCCACGTAGTCGTGGGGGTGGTCGACGACGGTGCGCACCCAGGAGAGGGCCTGCTCGGCGGTGCCGCTGCGGTCGATGGCGGCGATGAGCCTGCCGGACATGCCGAAGTCGCGCTCCGCCATCCGGATGCCTTCGGCGTAGGCCTCGACGACTGCGGCGTAGCCGAGCTTCTCCTGGTGCGGGGTCAGCGCGTCGAAGGAGACTTCGAGGTGCCTGGTGGCGCTGGTGCGGTGGGCGTCCTCGAACGCCTCGTACGTGATGCGGGTGAGGTCGTCGGCGTCGCGCAGCACCTGGAGCACCCAGGAGGAGACCTGGAACAGCGAGTAGGAGACCTCGGGCTCGTCCGCGCTCCTGCCCTGCGGCACGGGGACGCGGGTGTTCAGGTAGAGGGCCGGGTCGGGCGGCAGCGAGTTGACGTCCGCGTAGATGCGTTCCGGGGTGTCGGGCAGGTCGAGCCGCTCGCGTCTGGCGAGTTCGGCGAAGGTGGCGGCGCGCACGGTGCCGATGAGGTGGCAGTGCAGGTCGACCTTGGGCATCAGGTCGAGGTTCACTTGCCGGCCACCTCGCGGGTGAAGCGCTCGACCCAGGTGTTGCGGGTGTCGACGAGCTGGGCGGGGTCGAGGGTCTTGAACCCGGCGGCGACCGGGTCCTTGGCCGCCTCGCCGGTCACCTTGGCGACGTCCGCCGGGATCGTGGCCTTCGGGTTGGTGGGCAGGTCGCCGGCGGCCTCGGCCATGGCGGTCTGCGCCTCGGCCGACAGCAGGTAGTCGATGAACTTGGCCGCGCCCGGCTGGTTGCGCGCGCCCTTGGTGATCATCGCCCGGTTGGTGGCCATGTAGCGGCCCTTGGCGGGAGCGGTCCAGGCGATCGGCTCGCCGGAGGTGACGAGGTTGGTGGCGAAGCCGCTCAGCGCGTCGGCGGCGACGATCTCGCCCTGCGTCAGCAGGTTCGTGACCTCCGTGGAGGAGGTGTAGAACTGCAGGACGTTCGGCGCCCACCCGGCCAGGGTCTTCAGCGAGGCGTCGATGTCGTACGGGCCGCTGCCGTACGTCTCGCCCACCCCCGAGATCATGAGCTGCCCGGCGGTCACCGAGATGTCGGGCAGCGCGACCTTGCCCTTGTTGGCCGCGTCCGCGAACAGCTTCCAGTCGGCGGCCTGCTCCTGGGTGAGGCTCTTGGTGTTGTAGATGATCCCGTTGAGCTGGTGCGTGTACGCCGGCCCCTCGTAGGAGCCCTCGGTCGCGAACGGCGCCAGCTCCTTCATGTTAGGCACGTCGACCTTCTGGAAGAGGCCGTCCTTCTGGCCGAGCGCGGCGAAGTAGTCGGAGATGAGCACCACGTCGGCCTCAGGCTCGCCCTTGGCGAGCTTCAGCTTGGACAGGCGGTCGGAGTTGGAGCCGGTGTCCAGCTCGACCTTGATCCCGGTCTGCTTGGTGAACGGGGTGACGACCGCCTGCTCGAACTCCTTGACCCCGAAGGGGAAGGTGCTGACGACGATGGTCTGCTGGTCGGCCTGCTCCTGACCGGAGCCGGAGCCGGAGCATCCGGCTGCGGCGAGCACGGTCAGGGCAGCGGCCAGTACGGCACGGCGCGTGAGCATGGGGAGGTTCCTTCTTTCAGCGGGGGAGAGGGATCAGGTGGTCGTCGGGCGCGATCACCGTGACGCGCGATCCGGGCTGCGGGGCGGGCCCGCCGCGTACGTCGGCGAGCAGCCTGACGGTGGCGCCCGACGGGTCGGCCACGTCGAGCGAGACCAGCAGGTCGACGCCGCGGAAGGCGACGTCGGCCACCGTCCCCTCCAGGCCGTCGTCACCCTGCCCGGAGATGCGCAGGTGTTCGGGCCGGATGGTCAGCGGGGTGCCGTCGGCGGCGGTGAGGAAGTTCTCGTAGCCGAGGAACTCGGCGACGAAGCGGTCGGCGGGCCGGGGGAAGACCTGCGCGGGGGAGCCCTGCTGCACGATCCTGCCCTCGTTCATGATGACCATCTCGTCGGACATCTCCAGCGCCTCGTCCTGGTCGTGCGTGACGAGGATGACCGTCAGCTCGGTCTCCGCCTGGATGCGCCTGATCTCGGCCCGCATCTGCACGCGCAGCCGCGCGTCGAGGTTGGACAGCGGCTCGTCGAGCAGGAGCAGCCTGGGCTTGATCGCGATCGCCCGCGCCAGGGCGACGCGCTGCTGCTGCCCGCCGGAGAGCTTCTTGGGCTTGCGGTCGGCCAGGTGCGCGAGCCCGACCAGCTCCAGCGTCTCCATGACCCGCGTACGTCTCTGCGCCGACGGCACCTTGCGCAGCTTGAGCCCGTACCCGACGTTGTCGGCCACCGACATGTGCGGGAACAGCGCGTACGACTGGAAGACCATCCCCAGGTTCCGCTTCTCCGGCGGCGTGCGCGTGCTGTCGGTCCCGTCGATGCGGATCGTCCCCGACGTCGGGGTGGAGTAGCCCGCGATCATCCGCAGCGTGGTGGTCTTGCCGCAGCCGCTCGGCCCCAGCAGCGTCGTCAGCTTCCCGGACGGCACGGCGAGGTCGATCCCGTCCACGGCGGTGAAGGAGCCGAACCTCTGGGTGACGTCGATCAGCTCGGCGGCGGCGGTCATTGGTTGATCCCTCCGAAGATCTTGGCGAATCCGACCGTGCGCTCGGCGATCACGGCGATGACCACGGTGGCGGCCAGAATGAGGGTGGAGGCGGCGGCGACCATCGGGTCGTACGACTGCTGCACGTAGTCGAGCATCGTGACCGGCAGCGTCCGGAAGTCGCGGCCCTGCAGCAGGAGCGAGAGCGGCACGTTGTTGAAGGACGTGACGAGGCTGAGCAGCCCGGCGGAGAAGATCCCCGGCCGCAGGACGGGCAGCGTCACGTTGAAGAACGCGCGCAACGGCGAGGCGCCGAGCCCCCGGGCGGCCTCCTCCAGGCCGGGGTCGGCCAGCGCGAGCGAGGCGCCGGTCACGCGCACCGCGTACGGCAGCATCAGCGCGGTGTGCCCGACCAGCAGGGTGCTGAAGTTGTCCAGGTCCAGGCCGACCATGAGCTGCTGGAACAGCGCGAGGCCGACGACCAGCTCGGGCACGATGAGCGGCGACAGGAACAGCCCCTCGACCAGGCCCTTGCCGGGCAGTTTGCCCCGGTGGATCGCGAGCGTGGCGGGCACGCCGATCAGCAGCGCCAGCACGGTGGCGAGCAGGGCGAGCTCCAGGCTGGAGAGCGCGGCTTGCATGAACGGCTCGTAGCCGAGCGCCTCGCCGAACCAGCGCAGTGAGATCCCCTCGGGCGGGAACCGCAGCGTGCTGCCCGCCGTGAAGGCGGTGGCGACCACGAAGACGATCGGCACGATCATGATGACGTAGCCGATGACCGCGAGCGCCGCCGTGATCGGCCGCTTCATGAGGTGGCCCCTCTCCGCCCGATCAGCGAGGACAGCCCGGAGACCAGGAAGACCAGGACCGTCATGATGAGCGCCGTCGCCGAGGCGGAGGCCCAGTCGATCGTGGTGCTCGCGTAGTTGAACAGCTGCGTGGACAACATCCGCTGGCTGGACCCGCCGAGCAGGTACGGCGTCGTGTACGCGGTGACGGACCCGGCGAAGACCAGGGTGGCGGCGACGACGATGCCCGGCATGGTCAGCGGGATGACGACGTTCCACATCGTCTTGATCCGGCCGGCGCCGAGGCCGCGCGAGGCGTCGTCCAGGCCGGGATCGACCTGGGCGACGGCGGAGTAGCAGGAGATGATGGCCAGCGGCAGGAAGAGCTGGGTCAGACCGAGGACGATCGCCAGCTTGGTGTAGAGCAGTTGCGGTGCCACGTCGACGATCCCCAGCTCGACGAGCAGCCGGCCGAGCGCCCCCTTGGAGCCGAGGATGACGAGCCAGCCGAACGTGCGCACGACGTTGCTCAGCATCAGTGGGAAGATCGCCACTGCCAGGAAGACCCCGCTCCAGCGCGACGAGGAGCGGGCGAGCCAGTAGGCGATGGGAAAGCCGAGGACGACACAGATGACCGTGACAGCCAGGGCCAGCCCGACCGTGCGTCCGATCACCTCGAGATCGTAGGGATCCGTGAGCATCTCGCCCAGCCGCGCGAAGATCTCGCCGGTCTGTACGTCCGGCGGCGCGAAGAGCATCGCGGCGGAGGGGATGAGGAAGCCCGCGAGGAGAAGGACGAGACCGGGCACCAGCAGGAGGGCCGAGTTGCGGGAGATGTCGGCGTCCTTTCTCGGTGGCGTACGCTGAGTGGAACCGGTTGCGGAACCGGTTGCATCGCCCTGACCATAGATTATGAGGGCCCTGCCGCACAAACTTCTGTGTTAACCGCCTGTAACGACTCAAGGAGCACAAGTGCCGACACTGGCGGACGTCGCCGCGCTGGCCGGGGTTTCCAAGGCGACGGCCTCCCGCGCCCTCAGCCGGCCGGACCTGGCCGCGCCGGAGACGGTGGCCCGCGTCCGCGCAGCCGCCGAGCAGCTCGGATTCGTGCCCAACAGGGCCGCCACGCAGCTCGCCGGGGGCAAGACCGGCGTGGTCGCCGTCGTGGTGCCCACGCTCGACAACACCTTCTTCACCCCCATCATCGGCGGCGCCCAGGCACGGGCGGCCGAGTCGGGCATGCAGCTCACCATCGCGGTGCACTCACTGGAGCACCAGGCCCAGCTCGCCGCCGTCGAGCAGCTCTCGCGGCAGGTGGACGGGTTCCTGCTCACCGCGCCCCGAGGTTCGGACGAGATCGTGCGGGCCGCGGCGTCGTACAAGCCGACCGTGCTGATCGACCGCGAGATCGACGGCATGACCTCGGTCGTCGCCGACACGGCCACCGCCTTCGGCGCGCTCGTCACCTGGCTCGCCGACAAGGGCCACGAGCGCATCGTCTACCTCGGCGGCCCGGCCGGCTCCTGGCAGGACCGCCAGCGCCAGGCCGCCATCAGGGCCGCGGCCGAGCCGGGCGGGGCGCGGCTCACCATGCTGGGTCCCTTCCCCTCGACGTTCGCCGCCGGGGTCGAGTCGGCGCAGGCCGTGGTGGCGGCCCGCGCCACCGCCGTGGTGCCCTACTCCACCTCGATCGGCCTCGGCCTCATGTTCGCCCTGCTCCACCGGGGGATCCGCGATGTGGTGGTCAGCTCGGAGCGCATGGTCGTCGAGAGCCTCGGGCTGACCGGCGTCCCCTCGATCGACGTGGACGGGGAGAGACTCGGCGAGGTCGCCATGGGCCGGTTGATGACGCTGCTCGGTGAGCGCGGGGAGGCGCCGCCGCCCACCACGAGCCGGCTCGCCGTCCCGATCAGCTAGGCGCCGGTGAAGGTGGCGTGGAGCGCCTTGGCCTCGGCTTCCGTGAGCAGGGCGCGGGCCGACAGCCAGGCCGCGGCACCCGCCGCGTCCAGCGCCGTCGTCACGGTCTCGCCGGACAGCAGCTCCAGCACGGCCTCCTGTACGGGGCCAGGGGTCGTCAGTACGCTGCCCGCCAGCACCACCGGGCCCGACACGTGCACCCGGCGCAGGGTCGCCACGAGATGCCCGGCCGCCTCGTGCGCGATCTTCGTCGCCAGCGGGTCGCCTGCCATGGCGGCCTGGCTGACCAGGGAGGACAGCGCGGCCAGCCGCATGTGGTCGGCCTGGGCGAGGCGGACGATGCGGGCGGCGGCGGCGCGCGGAGTGGTGGGCCGCTCGGCGCCCAGGAAGTGCTGGGCTACCAGGGCGAGGAGCAGCCCCTCGGTGCTCTCCCCGTGGGGAACGAAGAGCAGGCCCCCGGCGTTCTCCCCGCCGGAGACGTCCATTCCGTCGAAGGGCCGGAACAGGGCCGATACCGGCAGCTCGCGATCCAGCGCCGCGATCACCGCCTTGGCCGCCCGCCGCCCGATCCAGAACCCGGACCCCACGTCACCCAGCAGCCACCCCAGCGCGTCCCCGACCCGCTCCAGCTCGTACCCCACGACCCGGGCCGCCCCCGCCCCCGTCCCGGACAGCAGCAACGTGCCGTCGGGCTCGGCGGAGCCGGCGGCGTAGGCGATCGTCAGGTCGCCCTCGTACCGGGGCGGCGCGGCGATCCCGTGCTCGGCCCAGACCCTGGCCAGCTCGGGCACCATCTCGGCGACGTCCCCCGCCATGCCGACCCTGGAGGCGACCACCCGCGGCCCGCCGCCGGACGGGAGGGCCGCCGACAGGGCCTCGCCGACGGCCGCGGACGCCTTGCGCAGCCCGTGGGCGGTGGGATTGCCCGCACCGGCGCGCGCGTACCCGACCCGGGTGCCGTCGAGTGCGTGCACGGCGACGCGCGTGGAGGTGGCGCCGGCGTCGACGCCGATCACCAGCCCCGGCTCACTCATGACCGGCAGCCCGCGGCCGGCCTGGGCTGTGGCGGGCGGGACTAGCGATTGCGTCACGGTCCGAGTCTGGGGGTTGACGCGACCAGGAAGCAAGAATAATTTTCGCCAGAAGACCGAGTATTCGGAAGGAATATTCGTGACTTCTGGAGCGCTCGCGCGCGTCGAAACGGAACTGCCCGGCCTGCCGGAGGCTCTGCGCAGGGTCGGCGAGGTCATCCTCGGAGATCCCGCCGAGGCCGCCCGGTCGACCATCATCGCCCTGGCCGAGCGGGCGGGCAGCTCGCCCGCCACCGTGACCAGGTTCTGCCGGGCGTTCGGGTTCTCCGGGTACGCCGAGCTGCGCGTAGCGCTGGCCACCGAGACGGGCAGGGCCGCGCAGGCCGGATGGGGCGCCGGCGTCGGGCACGAGATCGGCCCCGACGACCCGCTCGACGCCGCGATCGAGGTCATGGCCGCCGCCGACACCCGGCTCATCCAGGACACCGCCGCCGGGCTCGACCTCGACGTGCTGACCCAGGTGGCCGACGCCATCGTGGCCGCCCCGCGCGTGCTCCTCGTCGGCGTCTCCACCAGCGGGATCGTCGCGAACATGCTGGAGGGCTGGCTGCGCCGCATCGGCATCCCCGGCTGGAGCGCGGGCGACGCGCACGTCGCGCTGTCGGAGGCGGCGCTGATGAAGGCCGGCGACGTGGCCATCGGCATCAGCCACCGCGGACGTACCCGCGAGGTCATGGAGACGCTCGCCGAGGCGAGCAGCCACGGCGCGCTCACCGTCGCCGTCACCTCCTTCGCCCGCTCGCCGCTCGCCGAGCTCGCCGACCTGGTGCTGACCACCGCGAGCAGGGAGACCACGTTCAGGCTCGGCGGGCTGGCCGCCGTGCACTCGCAGCTTTTCGTGCTGGACGCCGTGTACGTCGCGGTCGCGCAACGCACCTACGAACGCACGAACGAGGCGTTCGAGCGCACGATCAGCGCAGTCGAGAGCCATCGGGTGGAGAGGAGCCCATGACGTACGCAACCAAGGTCCTGGATCTGGCGCGCCAGGTCGCGGAGAGCCAGGCCGAGCCGGTGAGCCGGGCGGCGGCGCTGCTCGTCACGTCCCTCAGGGCAGGCGGCGTCGTAAACGCTTTCGGTTCCGGGCACTCCGAGGCCATCGCCATGGAGATCGCCGGCCGGGCGGGCGGCCTCGTCCCGAGCAACCGTCTGAGCCCCAGGGACCTCGTGCTGTACGGCGGGCAGCCGCCGAGCGTGCTCACCCCGGAGCTGGAGCGGGACCCGGCGGTCGCCCGGCAGATCTACGACCTGGCGCCGGTCGAGCCGGAGGACGTGTTCGTGCTCGTGTCGAGCTCCGGCGTGAACGGCACCGTCGTCGAGCTGGCCAGAATCGTCAAGGACGGCGGCCACCCGCTGATCGCGATCACCTCGGTCGAGCACAGCACCCGCATGACCTCCCGCCACCCGTCGGGCGGCAAGCTGCTCGACCTGGCGGACGTCGTCCTCGACAACGGCGCGCCGTACGGCGACGCCATCCTCGACCTGCCCGGCGGCGGCAGTTACGGTGCGGTGTCCACCATCACCTCAGCGTTGCTGGCGCAACTGGTGGTCACCGAGGCGGTGGACGCCCTCGTCGCGCTCGGCGAGACACCGCCCGTCTACCTGTCGGTCAACGTGACCGGAGGAGACGAGCACAACAAGGCCCTGGAGAGCCGCTACGCAGGGCGCATCAGACGCGGAAAATGAAAGGTCAGGAGTAGTCACCATGGCTCACACCCCCCATATCAGCAGGCGCGAACTCCTGCGCGGCGCCGCGCTCGTGCCCGTCGCGGGCGCGCTCGCCGCGTGCGCCACGCCGTCGGCCCCGCCTGCCGCCACCAGCTCGGCGGCCCCGGCCGCGACCAGCGCGGCCAACCCGTTCGGCGTGGACGCCAAGAAGCCGCTGGAGGTCTGGATCTTCGACGGCGGCTTCGGCCAGCAGTACGCCACCGACATCCACCAGCCGCTGTTCAAGAGCAAGTACGCCGGCATCGAGATCAAGCACAACTCCACCAAGGAGATCACGAAGGTTCTCCAGCCGCGCTTCGCCGGCGGCAACCCGCCCGAGGTCATCGACAACTCCGGCGCCAACAAGATGGACTTCGGCGCCCTCGCCCAGGACGGCCAGCTCGCCGACCTCGGCCCGCTGCTCGACGCCCCCTCCTGGGACGACCCCGCCGTCAAGGTGCGCGACACCATCGACCCGTCCGTCATCGAGATCGGCACCTACGACGGCAAGTTCAGCGTCGTCGGCTACGTCAACTACATTCACGGCATCTGGTACTCGCAGAAGGTCTTCAAGGACAACGGCTGGGAGATCCCCAAGACGTGGGACGAGTTCCTGGCCCTGTGCGAGACCATCAAGAAGTCCGGCAAGATGGCGCCCTTCACCTACGCCGGCAAGCACCCGCAGTACGCCTACGAGCCGCTGCTCACCATGGCCGCGAAGATCGGCGGCAAGGAGGTGCTGACCAACCTGGACAACCTGGAGGACGGCGCTTGGAAGCAGGAGGCCATCAAGACCGCGGCCGAGAACATGGCCGAGATCGGCTCCAAGTACCTCCTCCAGGGCACCGCCGGCCTCGACCACGTACAGACGCAGACCGCGCAGAACAAGTACCAGGTCGCGATGCTCCCGTGCGGGTCCTGGCTGGAGAACGAGCAGAAGTCGACCACACCCGAGGGCTTCGACTACGCGATGTTCCCCATCCCGGACATCACCGGCTCCGACGCGATGCCGTACGGCACGCTGCACACCCAGCCGGGCGAGGAGTTCATGGTCTCCGCCAAGAGCGCCCACCCGCAGGCGGGCATGGAGTACCTGCGGGCGATGCTCTCCAAGAAGGCGGCCGGCGAGTTCAGCACCCTGGTCAAGACCGTCACCGTGGTCAAGGGCGCCAGCGAGGGCCTGACCATCTCCTCCGGCGTGACCAGCGCCTCCGCGGCGGTCGCGGCGGCGGGCGCCAACACCGTCTACTACCGCGCCTTCGCCTGGTACGGCCCGCTCAACGACGAGGCCAAGGCCGCCACCGGCGAGCTGATGACCGGCGGCCTCACCCCTGACGCCTACCTCGAGCGCATGCAGAAGAAGGCCGACGAGATCAAGAGCGACTCCTCGATCAAGAAGTACAAGCGCTGATGCTGTTCAACAGATATCGCCGTGGGCTGTTCATCGCCTCGTTCCTGGCAGCCCCGGTGATTCTCTACGCCATCTACGTGATCTCGCCGAACATCCAGGCGTTCTACATGGCGATGACCGACTGGCGCGGCGTGTCCGCCACGCCCAACTTCATCGGCCTGGACAACTTCCAGCGGGTGCTCGGCGACAGCGTCTTCTGGAAGGCCGTCACCCACAACCTCGGCCTGCTGGTGCTGCTGCCGGCGATCACCATCATCATCGCCCTGTTCTTCGCCTACCTGCTCAACCTGGGCGGCGACAGGGGAGTGTCAGGGATCCGCGGGTCCACCTTCTACCGGGTGGTCTTCTTCTTCCCGCAGGTCCTCGCGGTCACCATCGTGGCCGTCCTGTTCCAGCAGGTGTTCCGGCCCGACGGCAGCGGCATGCTGAACGGGCCGCTGATGGCGCTCGGCCTCGAACCGGTCGGATTCCTGTCCAACTCCGGCATCGCGTTCTGGTCGGTGCTCGGCGTCCTGGTCTGGCAGGCCGTCGGCTTCTATGTCGTGCTCTTCTCCGCCGGGCTGGCCGGCATCCCGAGGGACGTGTTCGAGGCCGCGCAGATCGACGGAGCCAGCCGGTTCACCCTGTTCTTCCGCATCACGCTCCCGCTGCTGTGGGACACCGTCCAGGTCGCCTGGGTCTACCTGGGCATCCTGGCCATGGACGCCTTCGCGATCGTCTGGGTGATGACCCTCCAGCAGGGCGGCCCCGACTGGTCGACCACGGTCATGGCGGCCGAGATCTACCGGAACGCCTTCGGGTACTTCCGCTTCGGATACGCCTCCGCCCTCGGCGTCGTGATGTTCCTCTTCACGGTGGGCTTCGCGATCCTTTCGCTGCGCCTGTCGCGGCGCGAACGAATCGAGTACTGAAAGATGGCAACGACAACCCCAGTGGCGTCCGCGGGGACGCCGTCGAGGAGCGCCGCCCGCGCGGAGCGCAAACGGCGCCTCGGTCCGCTGGGTGTGCTGACGCACGCCACGCTGGCGATCTGGACCCTCCTCGTGATGGTGCCGATCGTCTGGACGTTCCTGGCCTCCGTCAAGAGCGAGGACGAGATCTTCGGCGCCGCGTGGTCGCTGCCGTCCACGCTGCACTGGGACAACTTCGCCAGGGCCTGGGAGCAGGCGCGCATCGGCCAGTACATGCTCAACAGCGTCATCATCGTCTCGTTCAGCACGTTCGGCACGATGCTGATCGGGTCGATGGCGGCGTACGTGCTGGCGCGCTACCCCTTCCGGGGCAACCGCGTGATCTACATGCTGTTCGTCGCCGGCATGGCCTTCCCGTTCTTCCTGGCGCTGAGCCCGCTGTTCTTCGTGGTGCAGAACATGGGCTCGGTGCCGGTGATCGGGCCGTTCATCGGGCTGAACACGTACGCGGGCACGATTCTGGTGTACATCGCGTACTCGATGCCGTTCACGATCTTCTTCCTGTCGGCCTTCTTCCGTACGCTGCCGACCGGGGTCGCGGAGGCGGCCATGGTCGACGGGGCCTCGCACACCCGGGTGTTCTTCCAGATCATGCTGCCGATGGCGAAGCCGGGCATCATCAGCATCACCATCTTCAACATCCTGGGTCAGTGGAACCAGTACCAGAAGCCGCTGATCCTGCTGCAGGACCGGGAGAAATGGGTGCTCACGCAGGGGATCGCCGACATCTCCACCGCGGCCGGCTACGACGCCGACTGGGCGGCCCTGTTCGCCGCCCTGACCCTGGCCATCCTGCCGATGCTGGTCGTCTACACCGTCTTCCAGCGCCAGATCCAGTCCGGCCTTACTGCCGGGGCCCTGAAATGACTCGTGCGCCGCGGCCGGTCCGGCCTCGCCTCGCCCCGCTCCGCCTCGCCTCGCCTCGCCCCGCTCCGCCTCGCCTCGCCTCGCCTCGCCTCGCCTCGCCTCGCCCCGCCTCGCCTCGCCTCGCTCCGCCTCGCTCCGCCTCGCCCCGCCTCGCCCCGCCCGCGAGAGTGCTGTAGGGGCTTGTGCGCCGGGGCGGGTTGGCCTCACCTCGCGAGAGAGCCGAAGTGACTCGCGCGCCTGAGTGGGCCCGGCTTCACCCCGCAAGCGCGCCGAAATGGCTCGCATGCCGGACTTCACCGGCTTAGGGTGCGGAGTGTGACTGGCGACATCCGCGCGTTGCTGGCCCGCCACTTACCCGACTACCGGGTCCGTTCCGTCAGCCGGCTCGGCCACGGCCTCGACAACTTCGTGTACGAGGTCAACGACGAGCTGCTCGTACGGCGGAGCAGAGTGGCGGACCCCCAGGCCAACCGGCAGGAGGTCGCCCGCCTGGCGGCCGTCAGAGAGCTCTCCCCGCTCCCCGTCCCCGAAGTCGTCTTCGCCGACGACGAAACCGGCACCATCGCCTACCGCAAACTCCCCGGCACCCCCCTCAACCAGCACCGCAACGGCAACCTCACCCCGGCCGCCCTCGCCGAGCCACTCGGTGCCTTCCTCAGCGCCATCCACGGCGCCATCCCCGGCACCATGCGCGACCTGGCACCCCTCGACGTCTACCCCGCACCCACGCTCCTCCAGGACGCCGAACTCGACTACCGCGACGTGGAACAACACGTCCCCGAAGCCCAGCGCCCCCTGGTGGAGCGCTTCCTGCACCACGACCCACCCGACGAACCCCCCTCCCTGCGCTTCTGCCACAACGACCTCGGCGCCGAACACGTCCTCGTAGACCCCGCCACCAGCACCATCACCGGCATCATCGACTGGACGGACGCCGCCATCACGGACCCCGCCCACGACTTCGCCCTGATCTACCGAGACCTCGGCCCGGACGTCTTCGAGCTCACCCTGGAGCACTACGAATTCACGGTGACGGAGGAGGACAGGGAGCGCATCCTGTTCTACGCACGGTGCGCACTGATCGAAGACCTGGCGTACGGCCTGAGCACCGGCCCCCGCCACTACGCCGACGCCGCCCTCACCCACCTGCCCTGGACCTTCCAATAACGCGCACCCACCCGTTGCCCGATGGGGTGGCCGGCCGTTGGGATCCCGCCCCGAAAGGTCCTCGCTGCGCTCGGGCTGTCCTCCCCAAGCCACCCACCCGTTGCCCGATGGGGTGGTTGCCCGTTGGAAGCCCGCCCCGAGCGGTCCTCGCTTCGCTCGGGCTGTTCCCCTGGGACGCACCTGCGGCGCGCAAGGTCATCACAAGCCGGCGCTTCGCGCCTCGGGGCTCAGCCGCTTCTCCCAGTCGGGGCCAGCCCCGACCCCTGTAGGTCTTCGCTTCGCTCAGGCGCCCCATACAAACCCACGCTTGCGCCCGCGCGGATCCATCGACCGGCACGTTGAGATGCCGTTCAGCCTTGGCCGCAAGCCGTGGCCGCAGAAGCCGCTCATGGTTCCTCTGCCTCGAATCCCGCAACCGCCGGTCGTTCCACCCCAGCGCGCTCCGCCAGCTCCGCCTGACTCAACCCCAACTGCCCACGCCGCAGCCTGACGGCCTCACCCAACTCGAACCGGATCCTGGCCGCTTCATACGCCGCTCCGGCCCCCGGCCGACTCATGACCTCGAATCTCTTCTCAGCCCAATTCCTACGCTCTCCCACTCCACTCACTCCCCCACCAGCAGGGGGTCCCGCTGCACACGCACGATTCCGGCCGAGTCACGCATCCGCTGCCTACGAAGGTCAGGGCGCAATGGTTGCGGACCGTCACCAGGTAACGGCCCACAACGCAAGGTAGCCCTACTCGCCGACGGTCGCCGTCCAGTTCCCCCGCTTCAGGCTGATCACCCCCGCCGGGCTGACAGCCACCCTCGCACCGCGAATCGGCAGCTCACCCTCCCTGAGCCACTGCTCCCGCACCCGATCCAGCAGGCCGTGAAGCCGACGCGGCCCACCCTGATGGACGATCACCTTCCCACCCCGCTCCTCGGCCCGAACCCACGACCCATCCTCATGAGCCATGAGCGCGACCCGATCGGCCTTGTCGTCGTAGGTGATGAACCGATGCTCGATCCCCGGCGCGAGCAGCTCCATCATCGTGTCCACATCCCAGGCCTCGACCACGTCCATCACCGGGTAGGGGCTGGCCTCGACCTGCTCGCCGTCCTCCACGCGAGCGCGGGCGAGGACGGCGAGCAACTGGCCGCGCGCCGGATAGTCGGCGCCGGACCGGGTGCGCATGAACCCGGCACGGTCCCACTCGACCCGGCCGGCCGCCCCGCCGTCCTCCTGCTTGTCGGCGGTGATGATCAGGCTCGTGCCGGCGATCGTCGTCACCAGCCGCCCGCCCGTCCGCAGCCCGTGCAGCCAGGACGCGGGGATCGGCTTCACCCCGACGGTGGCGACGATCCGGTCCCCTTTCCAGTCGATCGGGCCGGTGGCGTCCGCCGTCAGGAAGGCCGGGTGGTAGCCGATCTCGTCCAGCCGCCGGTCGGCGGCTTCTGTGAGGTACGGGTCCACGTCGATCGTCGTGACTCGCGTCTGCCCGAGGCGGGCGCACAGGAGAGCGGTGCCGTAGCCGGTGCCGGTGCCCACGTCCAGGACGGTGGAACGGGCGTCGAGGGAGGCGTGCCGGTACATGCTCACGAGCAGGCCGGGCAGGGTGCTCGACGACGTCGGCGCTCCCTGGAGGCGGGCGCCGGGTTCGGCGTGGTCGGCGTGGACGCCGGAGACCCGGGCGACGAGGGTCCAGTCGCGGTAGGCGGCGGCCAGCCAGCGTTCGTGGTCGTCGTTGCCGACGCGTAGTTCCCACCCGTCCTGAGTGCTCGCCCACCAGCGGGGGACGAACGGGTGGCGTGGGGTGCGGGCGACCAGTTCGCGCCATCGCGAGCCGGGCGGGGTCATCGTGCCGGCGAGGTGGCGCGCTTGGTCTCTCCAGGAGTGCATGGGCGAATCTTCGCTCGCCGCGTCCGTGCTGGTCACCGGTTTCCCTCCGTGGGGAGGCGAGGGGCGGGAACGGGCAGTACGAGGGCGTTGCCTTCGCAGGTGGTTTCGGCCGGTTTGCAATCATTGCTGTCTGATGACGGTTTGCAGTCGCTGCCTCGTCGTCGAGGCACTCGCGCGAGCAACTCGTGCCAGGCCGCACCGTCGAGGAGGTCGCCCAGCGGGGTGGTGCGGACGTTCCCGGGGGAGGGCAGGAAGCGGGACAGGACGCACATGCGTACGTCGCCGTCCCAGGAGACGGCGGCGCGGCCGTCGCCGCACTGGCCGCACAGCTCACCGATGTCCGGCTCCTTGCGCAGGTGGCCGGTGGCGCGGCCGACCGCACGCACCCGGTCCACGGGGCCGACCCGAGGGAGGCCGAGTGTGATCATCTCGGCGCGAGCCTCCTGGGCGCGCTGCGCTTCCTCGCCGAGATCGACGACCGCGACCTTGAGCGGGATGGCGCGTTCCAGGGCAGCCACGATGTTGGCCCTCGTCTGGGCGTGGCTGCCGGCCCGGCCGGTGATCTTGTCGTGTTCGTCGGGCATGTCGCTGTAGTACGACGTCGCCAGCGTCACGTTCGGGTGTGAGTACAGCTCCCACAGAGGGGCGGTGACGCGGATCAGGTTGGAGTAGACCTGGACGCGCAGCCCCACGCCGAGGGCATGCTCGGCCAGGCGCAGGAAGTCCGGATGCAAGGTCGCCTCGCCGCCGATGAACTGGATCGTCGTGATGCCTGCGGCCGGGGCGGTGTCGATGAGGTGCTCCCAGTCAGCGCGGGTCATCGTGCCGTGGCCCTTGGTGGGGCCGGCGTCGGCGTAGCAGAGGCTGGGGCACCGCATCTGGCATCTCTGGGTGAGTTCCAGTTCGAGGAACCACACGGGGGCCAGGCCGGACCTGGTCGTGATGGCCGGGACAGCCGTCATGATGGCGCTCTTTCGTGAGACGGGTCTGGTTCAGGAGGCGACTGACCGCCGGGAGGCCCGGGGCGGTCTGCCTCTTCTCAGCCATGGGATCGTCACATTGGGTTACCGTGGGAGATGTTGCCTGTTGCCTCCGGTCGGTGGGCAACAGCGGTCAACAGGTCAACACGCTCTCGGACACGGGCAGGCAATGACGACCTTCGGCGAGAAGATGCGGGCGCTGATGCAGGAGCGCGGCGTCTCGTTGCGCCAGTTGGCCAAGCTCATTCACTATGACGCCGGATACCTGTCGAAGGTCGCGAGTGACGTTAAACGCCCGTCTTCGTCAGTGGCTCATCGGCTCGAAACGGCCTTGGACGCTGAGGGCGAGCTCGTGAAGCTGGTGCCGAAGCGCGCAGTTGCGGAGCCCCGGGTGCCGGAGGCCGGAGCACCGATCCAGGCGTCGGGCTCTCTGCCTGCGCCGGTTGTGGACCCACTGGTCGACCGCCGCATGCGGCGCCTGTCCGCAGGCCAGACCGAGGAACTGCTCTCCGACATGAGGGAGCAGTGGCACGTGCTCGTGCGGACGGACAACCTGCTGGGATCGCGCCATGCCCTTGGCGGCGTCTGCACTCAGCTCGCCATCCTGGTGGCCTTGCTCTGCCACATACGCCCACCGCTCCGGCGGGCAACCCTCCGCCTCGCCGCCAGATACGCCGAGTCCGCAGCATGGCTGTATGGGGATGCCGGGGATCCCGCCGCCGGCCGCCGCTGGGCGCGGACCGCGATGGAATGGGCGCTGGAGGCCGGTGATCGACCGATGATCGCGTGGGCGCTCTTCCGCCGTAGTCAGCAGGCACAATCCGAGGGCAACGGGGCGCAGGTGGTCGGCCTTGCCGAGGCGGCATGTCGCGAACAAGGCGATGCGGCGGGCCCGATGATGGCTGCGATCCTGCAACAGCAGGCACATGGATGGGCACTGGACGGGGCCGAGGCGGCGTCTCATCGGCTGCTCGATCGCGCGCACGAGTACGCGACCACCGGCGACGCGGGAGACGCGCGGTCGGGCCACGGCTCCTTCTGCACGCCCGCCTATGTCGAGATGCAGCGCGGGTGGGTCTGGCTCACGCTGGGGGGACACGAGCGAGCCGTGAAGGCGTTCGAGGCTGCGATCGCAGATCTGTCGCCGACATATCAGCGTGATCGTGGCCTGGCTCACGCCGGACTGTCGATCGCCCTAGCCGCGGAGGACAAGCCGGAGGCCGCAGCCCTGGCGGCTGCGCAAGCGCTGGCTGTCGCCCAGGACGGCGGATCGACCAGAATCTTCTCCATGGTCACTTCGGTCGCGCCTCGACTTGTACGCCATGCTCACCTGGACCCGGTCGCGGAGTTCCTGGCCGAGCTGAACGCCACCTCCGCGCTCTGATGGCGTCGTCGGCGGAGATGGTGGCGATGCGACGTGCGATCGCCCTGTCCGCGATGGGACTCGGCACGACGAGCCCGAACCCGCCGGTGGGGTGTGTGATCCTCGGGCCGGACGGCCGCGTGACCGGCGAGGGCTTCCACCGGCGTAAGGGTGAGGCGCACGCGGAGGGCAACGCCCTGGCCGCAGCCGGTACGGCGGCGCGCGGCGGAACCGCTGTGGTGACCTTGGAGCCTTGCAACCATGTGGGCCGTGCTCCGGCCTGCCGGGCGTTGCTGATCGAAGCTGGGATCACGCGCGTGGTGGTCGCGTTGATCGACCCCACGTCGCGAGGTGAGGGCGGTGTGGCCGAACTGCGCCGGGCGGGGGTGGACGTGGAAGTCGGCGTTCTGGCCGATGAGGCGGAGCTGGTGCTGGGGCCCTGGCTGACCGCGTTGCAGCGCGGTATGCCGTTCGTGACATGGGCGTACGGCGACGACCGCGAGGTCCCCGGCCTGGACTCGCGCGGATACGACGCTGTGCTGGGCCCGGATGGGCAGTTGCGGGAGGGGGCGCCTGGTGGACATGGCGACGCGTTCGCTCTACCTGATGAGTTGCCGCAGGGCGAGCCCGGCGAGGGGCTGCAGAACCTCTATGCGGCCGGGGTCCGATCGCTGCTCCTACTAGGCAGCCGTGAGCTTGCAGAGTCGTACGCCGCTGGAGGGCTGGTCGACGAGGTGCTCGTGTGGTTGCCCGGACCTGAGGCCTCCTCGCAGGGGGAGGAGCCGACTCCTCCGGCGGGCTTCCGCGTCACGGCCGTGCGGCGCGTGGGAGATTACGTGCTGCTGCGGGCACAGCGTCAGGGCGGAGAACCCATCCCTCTGTAGTCATAGGACGACTCCGAAGCAGTCCGGAAAAGCGTTCGCGGAGCGCTCGGCTGGTCTGCTTAGCTCCCTGCCATGACATCGTCCACCTGGGTAGGAGACCGCGTCCGGCTGCGGGCCAGGGAGCCCGAGGACTGGGAGGCGTTCCACGCCTTCGACGAGTACTCCGACGCCGTCAGGAACGGCTGGCGGCTGTCGCCGCCGAAGTCGGTCGCCCGGGCGAAGAAGGAGATGGCCGAACGCGCGGAGCAGGAGCTGGATCTCGACGAGTTCTCCCTGGTGATAGCCACGAAGCAGGACAACGAGGCGGTCGGGTCGATCAACACGCACGAGGTGGACCGGGTGCACGGCACCTTCTGTTACGGGATCGCCGTCGGGACGCCGCACCACCGCAAGGGGTATGCGAGCGAGGCGGTCGTCCTGCTTCTGCGGTACATGTTCTTCGAGCGGCGGTTCCAGAAGGCCGAGGCGCGGGTGTACAGCTCCAACGAGGCGTCGCTGGCGTTGCATCGGCGGATCGGGTTCGTGGAGGAGGGCCGCCGGCGCAGGTGTCGCTACGCCAACGGCCGCTACGACGACGAGTTCCTGTTCGGGATGACAGTCGAGGAGTACACCGAGCGTTACGGCTGATGGGTCAGCCCGCCTGCCCGGCCTGCGGGCGGGTGCCGACGGTCCAGACGGGGGTGCCGTCGACGTGGGAGACGCGCCAGCCTTCGGGGGTGCGGACCGTCTCGTAGTGGAAGCGCTCGCTCAGCGTGTACTGGGGTGCCGGGGCGTGTTGTCCCTCCGGAGTGAAGGTGACAATGACGTCGGCTCGGACGGTGGCGTGGTCGCCGTCCAACCGCACGATGGGGTTGTGGACGAAGTGCTGGACCCGGTGGCCGGTCGAGTGGCCGCGGGTGGCCTGGGCGACGACGGCGTCGCGGCCGGAAGCGAGGCCGCCAGGGGTGCGGACGCTGATGTCGTCCGCGAAGACGGAGTGCAGGTCGGCGAAGCGGCTCTCGTCCATGCAGGCGTAGAGGCGGTAGATGAGCTCGGTGACGTCCGTGCGTTGGTCTGTGGTCATGATGTCTCCATAACGTTGGCGGAACCAATGTTCGTCATACTAACGATACTCCGAGATTGTTGGATGCGCCAATGGAGTGGGTAACCTTGATCGGGTGGAGAGAGCTCAGGACCCGATTCCGCATCGGCTGCGTGGCCTGCCGAGTCGGCTCATCAACGGGGTCGCGATGTCCGCCAACCGGCTCGTCGACCAGGCGCTCGGCGGGGCGGGGCTACGCCGGTACCACTACTCGCTGCTGGCCGCGCTGGAGGAGTTCGGGCCCGCCAGCCAGGCCGCGCTGGGGCGGCGTACCGGCATCGACCGCAGCGACATCGTCGCGACCGTGAACGAGCTGGCCGGGCGGGGGCTGGTCGAGCGCAGCCCCGACCCCGACGATCGGCGGCGCAACGTCATCACCGTCACGGCGGCGGGGGCGCGGCAGCTTGAGGAGCTTGACGGGTTGCTGGCCGAGGCGCAGGACGCGTTGCTCGCGGCACTGACGGCGGGTGAGCGTGAGCAGCTTGTCGGGCTGCTCACGCGGGTGATCGACCACCACACCGCCCCGCATTAGCTTGGGGAGACGGGCTTCCATTCGTGGACGAGGAGGCCGAGCAGCACCTCGTCCAGGAACTCGCCCATCACCCAGGCCGAGGAACGCAGCACGCCCTCCCGCACGAAGCCGTTGCGCTCGGCGGAGCGCAGCATCGCGAAGTTGTCGGCCAGCGTCTCGATCTGCAGCCGCCGCAGGCCGCGCACCACGAACCCGTACTGGCACAGCACCGCGACCACGTCCGTGCCGTAGCCCTTGCCGCGGGCGGACGGCCGCAAGCCGAGCCCGATGTGGGCGGAGCGGTTGTGGGTGTCGATGCCCCACAGCACCGCCGTGCCCACCAGCGTGCCGCCCGCCAGCTCCACCACGGAGAACGGCACGTGTCCCTGCTCCTTGTCGTCCACCAGGAGCGGCGAGTCCTTGGAGCCCGGCGTGATCGGACGCCATGGCGTGGCCTGGGCCCGGGAGTGGGTGACCGGGTCGTCGTAGAGCTCGGCTTGCAGGATCGGGATGTCGTCCTCGTGCCGGGCCCTGAGCCCGACCTTGTTGCCCCTCAGCATGCAGGCCTTCCTATCCGACCGGGCCGACGGGCGGCAACCGCATTCCGGTCCATCCTGAGGGTGTCGGGGCGTCGGGGGCGTAGGCGTGTCGGGTGTGGCCGGGGCGTCAGGGCGCCAGGGGCGGGCAAGGGCGGGCGGCAGACCGACAGGGCGTCAGGTTGTGAGGGTGGACCGCAGGCGGCGCGTCGCCGTGACGACGTTGGCGAGCGACGCCTCGACCTCCTCGTACGTGCGCGTCTTCAGCCCGCAGTCCGGGTTGACCCAGACCCGCTCCACCGGCAACGCCCCCAGCGCCCGCCCCAGCAGCGCCTCCACCTCGTCGGCCGACGGCACCCGGGGTGAGTGGATGTCGTACACGCCGGGCCCGAGCCCCCGCCCGAACGCCGACACCGCCCCCAGGATCCGCGCCCCCGACCTGGCCGACTCGATGGTGGTGACGTCGGCGTCGAGGCCGTCGATGGCGGCGAGGATCTGGTCGGCGTCCGAGTAGCACAGGTGCGTGTGGATCTGGGTGCGGTCGCCCGCCCCGGAGGTGGCCCGCCGGTAGGCCGCCACCGCCCACTCCAGGTAGTCGGCCTGGGCGGCCCGCCGCAGGGGCAGCAGCTCGCGCAGGGCGGGCTCGTCCACCTGGATGATCGACGTCCCGGCCGCCTCCAGGTCCCGCACCTCCTCCCGGATGGCGTCGGCGACCTGGAACACCACGTCCCGAAGCGGCAGGTCGTCGCGTACGAACGACCAGGCGACGATCGTGACGGGGCCGGTGAGCATGCCCTTGACCGGCTGGGTGGTGAGCGACTGCGCGTACGTGGCCCACCGCACGGTGATCGGCGCGGGACGGCTGACGTCGCCGTGCAGGATCGGCGGCCTCGTGCAACGGGACCCGTACGACTGCACCCAGCCGTTCCTGGTGACCGCGAAGCCGTCGAGGTGCTCGGCGAAGTACTGCACCATGTCGTTGCGCTCCGGCTCCCCGTGGACGAGCACGTCGAGGCCGAGCCGTTCCTGGACCCGGATCACCCGCTCGATCTCCGCCTCGACGCGCCGCTCGTAGTCGGCCTGCGAGAGGGCGCCCGAGGCGACGGCGGCGCGGGCCGCGCGCAGCTCGCCGGTCTGGGGGAAGGAGCCGATCGTGGTGGTGGGGAGGGGCGGCAGGCGCAGGTGGCCTGCCTGGGCGGCGGCACGGACGGGGTAGGGGGAGCGCTCCTCCACCGGCACCGGCTCGGGCAGCAGCGCCACGGAAGGCTCGTGCTCGTCGTGGTCCAGCAGCACGCCGGCGTGCTCGACAGGGCCGGGAGAAGCGCCGCCGTGTTCGGCGGTGCCGCGCAGGCGGGCCTCGGCCAGGGCTACCACCTCGGCCACCTTCTCCTCAGCGAACGCCAGCCGCCCCCGCAGCCCCGCCTCCAGCTCAGCCTCATCCGCGAGCGAGTAGGGCACGTGCAACAACGAACAGGACGTGCTCACCACCACCTGCGAAGCACGCAAGGCACCCAGCGCGGCCAGCGCCCGCTCAGGGGAGGTCCGCCACACGTCCCGCCCCGACACCACCCCGGCGACCACGATCTTGCCGCCGAGGCCCCCGAGGTCGGCGACGGGGACGGAGCCCCGTACGAGGTCGAGCCCGATGGCCTCCACCGGCGTCCCGGCCAGCACCGGCAGCGACTCCCCGAGCTCGCCGAAGGAGGACGACACGAACAGCCCAGGCCGCTCAGCGACGGCCCCCAGCCGCTCGTAGGCGACGCGAACCGCCGCCAGCTCCTCCGCCGTGCGGTCGCCCACCAGGGCGGGTTCGTCGAGCTGTACCCATGCGACCCCTTCGGCGGCCAGCGCGCCGAGCAGCTCCTCGTAGCAGCCGAGCACCTCGTCCAGCCGGTCAAGGGCCGACCCGAGCAGCAGGAACGTCACGGGCCCGACGACCACGGGCCGCGTCTCGAAGCCGAGCGCCCGCGCCTCCCGCACCTCGCCCAGCGGCTTGCTCGCGTCCAGCTTGAACACGGTGTCGGCGTCGATCTCGGGCACCAGGTAGTGGTAGTTCGTGTCGAACCATTTGGTCATCCGCAGCGGCGCCAGCCCGTCGGTGCCCCTGGCCATGGCGAAGTAGGGGTCGGGGGCGTCGCGGTAGCGGGCGGGCACCGCCCCCAGCAGCACCGCGGTGTCCAGCACGTGGTCGTACAGCGAGAAGGTGTTCGACGGCAGCCCGGCGAGGCCCAGCTCGGCCAGCTGGCGCCAGGTCTGCTCCCGCAGCCCGGCGCCTGTCCGGTCGAGGTCCGCGCGGGTGGAGCGCCCGCTCCAGTACGACTCCAGCGCCCGCTTCAACTCCCGCCGCGGCCCGATCCGCGGATATCCGAGCACGGTGGAGGCGGGAAACGACGTGGGAATGGAGGACATCTCTTCAGCTCCCTAGATCTGTTCAGGTCGCTGGCATCCTGCCGACCACCCTCGACGTGGTGCACGATGTATTGGTGCTGCTTATGCTCAGGGAGCTCCACTGCTTCACCAGAGTCGCGGAACGGCTCAGCTTCTCGACGGCCGCCGCCGACCTGGGGATGTCCCAGCCGGCCATGAGCCAGGCCATCACCCGCCTTGAACGGGCCACGGGCACCAGGCTGTTCGAGCGCTCCGCCCGCGAGGTGCGGCTCACGGCCGAGGGCAAGGCGCTGCTGCCGCACGCCGAGCAGGTGATCGAGTCGGTGCGGGCGTTCGAGGCGGAGGCGGCCCGGCTGGCGAGGCCGACCATTCATCTGGCTTATCCACCGCTGGTGGGCACGCTGGCGGCGCGGATCGTCAGGCGGCTGGCGGGCCGCACCCCGGCGATCGGGGTGGAGCTGCGCGCGGCCGGCCGGGGTGAGGCGGCGCGGGCGTTGTCGGACGGCGAGGTGTCGGCGGCGATCCTGGCCACGCCGGCGCCCGCGCGGTTCGTGACGGCGGCCAGGTTCCACGTCACCGTCGATCGGCTGGCCGTCCCCGCCGGGCACCGGCTGGAGTCGCGCCCGCGGGTGACGGCGGACGAGCTGGGCGGACACGTACTTCTCACCCCGGGCACCCGCCCCTGGCCCGGGCTGCCCGGCCGCTCCCGGCTGGTGGCCGACGACGACTTCGGCGCCGCGCTCGACCTGGTGGCGGCGGGCGCGGGGCTGCTGCCCATCCCGCAGCTCCTGGCCAGGACCGTCAGGCGGGAGGACGTGCGGTTCGTGCCGCTGGAGGCGGGGGACCTGCGCATCACGTACGCGCTGGCGTGGTCGAGGGAGCGGGTCACCCCGGAGCTGATGGCCCTGGTGCAGGCCGTTCAGGACGCCCTGTGGACCAGGTGAGCGGCAGGCCCGTCACATGGACTGAACTACAGGCACGTCACTGGGTGACCGGCAGGTTCTTCAGTGCCTCGCGGCGGCTGAGGCCCGAGATGCCCTTCGCCTTGACGTAGCGCACCACCTCGCCCGGGTTCGTCTTGGCGTATTCGCGTAAGGCCCACCCGATGGCCTTGCGGGCGAAGAAGTCGTTGTCGGACAGGCTCGGCTCGATGCACGCGTACAGCAGCGCGGTGTCCGTGCGCGACTTGAACCGGTTCTGGCACAGGATGGAGGTGCGTCGCTTCCACAGGTCGCCGTCGTGCGCCCACTCCAGCATGAGTGGCCGCATGGAGTCGGGGAAGGTGGCCAGCAGGCCGCCGATCCGGTGGGTGGCCAGCTCGTCCACCAGGTCCCACCAGGCGCCTGAGACGATCATCTCCTCGTACATCGGCACGGTGTAGAGGGTTTGGAAGTCGCGGTAGAGGTGGTAGCCGGACAGCTCGATGGCGGCGTAGCGCTCCTCGCGGTACTCGGCGTCCCGCCACAGGGTCAGCACCGCGCGCCGCCACTCGGGCGCGCTGTAGAGCCGGTGCTCGGCGAAGACCCGGCGCAGGGCAGTCCGCCTGGGCACGGCCTGCACGCCGAGGAACGGCATCGCCGACTTCATGTAGGCCTTCATGGCCTCGGCCTTGCCCGGCTCGGCCGCCTCCTGCAGTGCCAGCCGCACCGCCTTGCCGAGGCTCATCCCTGCTGGGTGGTGCGCTCGCCCGTCGCGAGCCCGTCGAAGAGCACCGTGATGTAGTGCTCGGCCAGGCCCGTGGTGTTGAGCCTGCCGCCGGGGCGGAACCAGCGCACGGCCACCCAGATGGTGTCGCGGATCATCCGGTAGGTGAGCTTCGGGTCGACGTCGGACCTGAACAGCCCGGCGGCCTGCCCGGCCTTGATCTGCGAGACCCAGATCTGCTCGACCTCGTCCTCGGCCTTGACCAGGTAGTTGAAGCGCTCGAACTGGCGCAGGTAGTTCCAGTCGTTCTGCATCACCGTGATGGCGGCGCGGTGCGGCTCCAGCGTGCCGAAGCCGATGCGGACCATCTCCGACAGCACCGTGCGGGCGTCCGCGCTGGTGTCGAGGGCGGCGCGGTAGCGGGCGATCAGGTCGTCGAGGAAGGTGGAGAGCACCTCGTCGACGATCGTCTCCTTGGAGTCGAAGTGGTGGTAGAGACTTCCTGAGAGGATGCCCGCCTCGTCGGCGATCTCGCGTACTGTCGTGGCTTGGAAGCCCTTGCGCGCGAAGAGCTCCGCGGCGAGCTTGACGAGGTGGTCACGGCGCTCGGACGCCGACCCCGACGAGGTGGTGCGCTGGCGTTTCGCCGAGGTGGTGGTCGTGCCGGAGTTCTTTCGCGTGGTCACGTTCCCATTATGGGCCCTAGGACAATCGCTTGTTCGCCTAACTGGCCCAGCTCATGCGGCGTTCCCGTAGAGACCAAGCGCTTGCTACGATGCGTGGATGAGTGAGGCGTACATCGTCGGCGCCGTCCGCACCCCGATCGGGCGCAGGAACGGCGGCCTGGCCGGAGCCCACCCCGCCGACCTCGGGGCGCACGTGCTCAAGGAGCTGATGTTCCGCGCCGACGCCGACCCCTCCGCCGTCGAGGACGTGATCTTCGGCTGCGTGGACACCATCGGCCCGCAGGCGGGGGACGTCGCCCGCACCTGCTGGCTGGCCGCCGGGCTGCCGGAGGAGGTGCCGGGCGTGACGATCGACCGCCAGTGCGGCTCCTCCCAGCAGGCGCTGCACTTCGCCGCCCAGGCCGTGCTCTCCGGCACGAACGACCTGGTGGTGGCCGGGGGAGTGCAGAACATGTCCATGATCCCCATCTCCTCGGCGATGCTGGCGGGCCGGCCGCTCGGCCACGACAGCCCCTTCTCGGGCTCCAAGGGCTGGACGGAGCGGTACGGCACGCAGGAGGTCTCCCAGTTCGCCGGCGCCGAGATGATCGCCGCCCGATGGGGCATCTCCCGCGAGGAGATGGAAGCGTTCGCGTACGAGTCGCACCGCAGGGCGCTGCACGCCATCGACGCCGGCCACTTCCACCGCGAGATCGCCCCGTACGAGGGCGCCACCACCGACGAGGGCCCGCGCAGGGACACCACCCGCGAGAAGATGGCCGCGCTCAGGCCGCTCACCGAGGGCGGCACCCTGACCGCCGCCCTGGCCTCCCAGATCTCCGACGGCGCCGCCGCCCTGCTCATCGCCTCGCCCAGGGCCGTACGCGAGCACGGCCTGACCCCGCGCGCCCGCGTGCACCACCTGTCGGCACGCGGCGACGACCCGATCATGATGCTGTCCGCCCCGATCCCGGCGACCGTGCACGCGCTCGGCATGACCGGCATGTCCATCGACGACTTCGACGCCGTCGAGATCAACGAGGCGTTCGCCCCTGTCGTGCTGGCCTGGATCAAGGAGACCGGCGCGAACCCGGCCAGGGTCAACCCGAACGGCGGCGCCATCGCGCTCGGCCACCCGCTCGGCGCGACCGGCGCCGTGCTGGCGGTCAAGCTGCTGCACGAGCTGGAGCGCACGGGCGGCAGATACGGCCTGCAGACCATGTGCGAGGGCGGAGGACAGGCGAACGTCACCGTCATCGAGCGCCTGACTCCCGCACCATGAAGACATGGCGAACCCGTTCACTCTCGGCGTCGCCTCCGGCGAGCCGCTGCCCGACGGCGTGGTGCTCTGGACGCGATTAGCCGTCGACCCGCTCGGCACCGACCCCCGGCGCCCCGGCGGCATGGCCCCCAAGGCGGTCGAGGTGAGCTGGCAGCTCGCCGAGGACGAGCGCTTCACCCAGGGCCTGCGCCGGGGGATCGCGCAGGCTCTGCCGGTGTGGGCGCACAGCGTGCACGCCAGGGTCGCCGGGCTCAAGCCGGGCACCGACTACTTCTACCGGTTCAAGGCCGGCAGCCAGCAGAGCCCGGTGGGACGCACCAGGACGGCCGACGACCCGGCCTCGACCCGGCCGGTGCGGTTCGCGGTGGCCAACTGCCAGCGCTACGAGCACGGCTTCTACACCGCCTACCGGCATCTCGCGGCCGAGCGGCCCGACGTCGTCTTCCACGTCGGCGACTACATCTACGAGTCGCGGCAGTCGGCCCGCGTGGTGCGCGCGCTGGGGCCGCTGCCGGGTGAGACGAGCCGGCTGCACGAGTACCGCCAGCGTTACGCCCGCTACCGGACCGACCCCGATCTGCAGGCCGCGCACGCCGCCGCGCCCTGGGTGCCGACCTGGGACGACCACGAGGTGCTGGACAACTACCGGGGCCGGGGGGACGGGTCGGCGGCGTTCCTGCGCCGCAGGGGGGCGGCGTACCAGGCCTACTACGAGAACCAGCCGATCAGGGTGCGGCCCGAGGACGGGAACCTGCAGATGTACCGCAGGCGCACGTACGGGACGGTCGCCGACTTCATGGTGCTCGACGCGCGGCAGTACCGCGACGCCACCACCATGCTGGGGGCTGCGCAGGAGCAGTGGCTGCTGTCGCGGCTGGTCACCAGCCCGGTCAGGTGGCGGGTGCTGGTGCAGCCGCTGTTCTTCGCCCGCCGGCTCGTGCCGGGGCCCGCGCCGAACCTGCGCCCCGACTCCTGGGACGGCCATCCGGCGCAGCGCGCCCGCATCCTGGGGGTGAACGCGCCGGGGCTGGCCGTGTTCAGCGGCGACGTGCACAACGCGTGGGCGGGGGAGCTGAAGGCGGACTTCCTTGATCCGGGGTCGGCCACGGTCGGGGTGGAGTTCGTGGGCAGCTCGATCACGAGCCAGCCGCCCGAGACCGACGGGCCCGCCGTGCTGGCGGCCAACCCGCATCTGAAGTTCTTCGACGACCGGCGCGGTTACCTGTCGTGCACGGCCGGCCCCGAGGAGCTGCGGGTGGCCTTCCGCGCGGTGGACTTCGTGGACCGCCAAGGGGCTCCGGTGCGTACGGTGGGAGAGTTCGTCACGAAGGGGAGCGGGCTGACATCTGAAAATGCCTCTAGCAAATAGGAAACTTTCCTATTAGATTTCGGGTCATGCCCATGAGCGGTGACCTGCTTCGCCTTGCCGACGCCGTCCTTTTCCCCGGCTTCCCCGGCCACACGCCGCCCGACTGGCTGCGCCGCCGGCTCGGCGACGGGCTGGCGGGCGTCGCGCTGTTCTCGCGCAACATCGCGGACCCCGGCCAGGTGGCCGAGCTCACCGCCGCGCTGCGCGCCGAGAACCCGGCGGTGCTGGTCGGCACCGACGAGGAGTCGGGCGAGGTCACCAGGCTGGAGGTGGCGACCGGCAGCAGCCGCCCCGGCGCGTACGCGCTCGGCGTCGTGGACGACGTGGTGCTCACCGAGTCGCTGGCCAGAGACCTGGGAAGCGAGCTGGCCAGGGCCGGCATCACGATCGACTTCGCGCCCTCCGCCGACGTGAACTCCAACCCGGACAACCCGGTCATCGGCCTGCGCGCGTTCGGCTCCGACCCGTCGCTGGTCGCCCGGCACACCAGGGCGTTCGTCCGCGGGCTCCAGTCGGCCGGGGTGGCCGCCTGCGCCAAGCACTTCCCCGGGCACGGCGACACCGCGGTGGACTCCCACCACGGCGTGCCCGTCGTCGCCGAGAGCGGGATCGAGGACGCGCTGCACCCTTTCCGCGAGGCGATCGAGGAAGGCGTCAAGATCATCATGACGGGGCACCTCCTCGTGCCGTCGTACGACGCCGAGCGGCCCGCCACGCTCAGCCCCAAGGTGCTCACCGGGCTGCTGCGCGAGGAGCTGGGGTTCGACGGGCTGATCATCACTGACGGCATCGAGATGGCCGCGGTGTCGGGGGCGTACGGGATCGGGGGCGCCTCCGCCCGCGCCATCGCCGCGGGCGCGGACGCGATCTGCGTCGGCGGCGAGCGTGCCGACGAGGCCACCGCCGCCGGGATCCGCGACGCGATCGCGTCCGCGGTGACCACCGGACTGCTGCCCGAGGAGCGCCTGGCCGACGCCGCTCGAAGGGTCCGCGAGCTGGCCGCATGGGCCGCCTCCTCGGGCAGCCAGGCACCCTCCGGCGGCCGGATCGGCCTGGACGCGGCCCGCCGGGCGATCCGGGTGACCCGCCGCTCCACCGCGCCCGTCCTGCCCATCGCGGGTCAGCCGTACGTGGTGGAGCTGGTCCCGGTGATGAACCTGGCCATCGACAAGAACACCCCCTGGGGCGTCGGCGAGCCGCTCGCCCGCCTGCTGCCCGGCACGCAGGTCACCCGCCTGGCGTCCGGGGAGGCCACGGGGCCGGAGCTGGAGCGCCTGATCGGCCTGGCGGAGGGGCGTCCCCTCGTCGTGGTGGTCAGGGACGTGCACCGCTACGCCTGGCAGTCCGAGGCCCTGCGGCACCTGCTAAGCGCCCGCCCCGACGCCGTGGTGGTGGAGATGGGCCTGCCCGTCCGCTCCGACCTGGGCGCCGTGCACGTCGCCACCCACGGCTCCGCCGTCGTCTGCGGGCAGGCCGCCGCGGAGGTGCTGACCGGTAGGCTCTAGCCCGTGAATTTCGACGGCGAGGATCTGTCCCGCAAGGCCCTGGGCGACCGGCTGCCGCCGGGGGAGATCCACGTGTTCCGCGAGTGCGACCTGACCGAGACCGACCTGTGGGGCGCCTCGCTGGCCGGGGCGCGCTTCGAGTCGTGCGTGCTGGAGCAGACCGACTTCCGCAAGGCGGACCTCGACGGCGCGGTGTTCACCGGCGGGGGCGGGATGCGCACCAGGTTCAACGACGCCGACCTCATCGACGCCGCCTTCACCGACGTGGACCTGTCGTCGGCGCAGTTCGCCGGGGCGCTGCTGACGGACGTCTCGTTCGCGGGCTGCCGCATGATCGGTGCCGCGCTGACCGGGTCGCGCGGCACCGGGTTCAAGCTGAGCCGCTCCAACCTGACGCTGGCCAACCTCGGCGGCTGCTCGCTGCGCAAGGAGCACGTCGAGGGCGTGCGCTTCGACGACGCCGACCTGTCGGGCTGCGACTTCACCGAGGCCGTGCTGGACGACTGCCGCCTGCGCGGCACCCGGCTGCTGAACACCAAGTTCACCAAGGCCGACCTGCGCGGGGCCGACCTGGGCGAGCCCGGCGACGACAAGCTGCGCGCGTTCGCGGGGGCGATCATCAACCAGACGCAGGCCAACGCCATCCTCGCGGCGCGCGGCATCACCGTCCTGTGAGGTCCAGGCGGTCCAGGGCGGCGCTCGCCTCCGCCATGATCCGTTCGATCAGCTCCTGGCAGGACGGCAGATCGTCCAGCACCGTCACCACCTGACCCGAGGCCATCACGCCCAGGTCCACCCGCCCCTCCACCATGGCCGCCCGCAGCAGCACCGGCGTGTTGGCCGCCTGCAGCACCTGCGCCCAGGTCAGCTCACGGCCGCGCCGCATCCGGCGTCCCTCGCGCAGCATCGAGCGCCACGACAGGCCCGACAGGCGCTTGAATCGCGCCCCGTTCACCACCGCCCTGACCAGCCGCGCACGCTCCAGCGAGGCCACGAACGGCGTGCTCAGCACCCGGTGCGGCACCCCGTCCACGTTCCTGGTCACGACCGTCTCCCGCGCCGCCAGGTAGAGCTTCTTCACCTCGTCGGGCACCGGCGAGTCGCTGGTCAGCAGGAAACGGGTGCCCATCGCGATCCCGCACGCCCCGTACGCCAGCGCCGCCACCAGCCCCCGGCCGTCGAAGAACCCGCCCGCCGCGACCACCGGGATGTCCACCGCGTCCACCACCTGCGGCAGCAGCAGCGTGGTCGCCACGGGCCCGGTGTGCCCGCCGCCCTCGCCGCCCTGCACGATGACCGCGTCCGCGCCCCACCCGGCCACCTTCTCCGCGTGCCGCCGCGCCCCCACCGACGGGACGACCAGCACGCCCGCGTCCTTGAGCCGGGCGATCAGCTCACGGCGCGGCGCCATCGCGAACGACGCCACCCGCACACCCTCGGCGACCAGCACCTCCACCCGCTCGGCCGCGTCGTCGGCGTCGGCCCGCAGGTTCACGCCGAACGGGTTGCCCGTCCGCTCCTTGACCCGCCGGATCGCCGCTCGCATCTCGGGCACCGACATGGTGGCCGCGCCGATCACGCCCAGCCCGCCCGCCTGCGACGTGGCCGCCGCCAGTCGGGCGCCCGCGACGTACCCCATGCCGGTCTGCACGATCGGATACCGGCAGCCGACCAGCGCGGTCAGCGCGGTTCGCACGCCGTCACCTCAGACCACGCAGTGCGGTCCTCGCGCCGCCACTTCAGGCCACGTAGTACGGCCCTCACGCCGCCACCTCCCGGTCGCGTAGCCGGTCGGGGTCGAGGCTGTCCAGGACGCGCAGCTCCTCGCCGGTCGGCTCCCGCGTCTGGGCGACATTTCCGGAAATGTCGTGCAGCTCGAAGTCCGTGGCCGCCACCACGTCGTCCACGCTCACCCCGGGATGCACGGACACCAGGCGCATCGACCCGTCAGCCGTCCCGAAGTCCAGCACGGCGAGGTCCGTCACGACCCGCCGCAGCTCGAACGCACCCCGGTCGGTGCCGAGCCCGCTGACCATGTCCACCTGGGGGACGAACACCCGCTTCGAGTGCCGGGGGATCCAGTAGCTCGTCGGATCGCACCGGGTGTTCCCCGGCGCGCCGCGCACCCCGAGCAGTTGCGCCCTGGGCCGCGCCCAGTCGCCGATGCAGGAGATGTTCGTGTTGCCGTACCGGTCGATCTGACTGGCCCCGAGCATGACGTGCCGCCGCCCGTTCAGCACCAGCCACAGGTGATCGCGGAACGGCAGCCACCCCTCCACCACCTCCGGCGGCTGCCCCAGCGCCGGCACGTCGCCGGTGAGCAGGCAGACGCCGTCGTGGGTGAGCAGGTCCGGCTCGAACGTCAGCCGCGCCAGCCGCGCCGCCAGCACCGTGATCGCCCCGCCGATGCCGGCGGCCAGGATCTCCCCGTCGCCCCTGAACGCCTCCGCGCACGCCACCACACAGATGTCAGCCCTGCTCACGGAAGCCCTCCACGTACCGCCGCTGCGCCGCCTCGTCACGCCCGTAGTCGGGCTCGCACGCGGTGAACCCGGCCCCGCCCGGCGCCTCCACCACGCCCGTCACCATCGACCGGCTGATCAGCAACGACTGCACAGGGCCCTCCTTGAGCAGATCCGCCGTGTCCACCAGCCGCTCGCACGAGACGTAACACCGCCCGGCCGCCTTGGCGTACAGGTCGTCGAAGTACGGGTCGGGCCCCAGGTACTGGGCGTTGCCCCTGGCGTCGGCCCTGTTGAGGTGCACCAGCGCCACGTCCAAGGTCAGCGCGGGCACCGCCACCAGCTCCTCCCCGTCCCCGTACGGCGAGCGCACGGTCCGCAGCTCCGGGTTGACGCGCAGCACGTCCGAGCCCAGCCCCGCCCGCGTCGGCAGGAACGGCAGCCGGTGCGCCGCCGCCAGCAGCCCGAACATGAACATGCCCTCGTCGTACTCGGTGAACTCGATCTCCCCCGCCTGCCTGGCCCGCCTGAAGCCGGGCTCCAGGGGGATGGAGTCGAGCGTGACGAACGGGGCCACCACCCTGCGCACCTTTCCCGCCGCGCACAGCACGCCGACGTCGGGCCCGCCGTAGGAGACGATCGTCAGGTCGCGCGCGGGGGACTCGGCCAGGGCCTGGACGAGGGCCATCGGCTTGCGGCGCGAGCCCCAGCCGCCGATCCCGACCGTCATCCCGCTCTCCACCGAGGCGGCCACCTGCGCGGCCGTCATCACCTTGCCGCTCACTCGAAGCGCTCCCGGTGCTCGTCGCCGATGCCCATGAGGTTCAGCTCGAAGGTGAAGCCCTGCTCGAAGCGGTAGCTGCGGTGGACGTCGACCGGGTCGATGCCGTTGAGCGACTCCTTGGCCCGGCGGATCACGTACGGGTCCTTGGCCGCGATCTGCTCGGCCACCTGCAGCGCCGCCTCGCGCAGCTTGTCGCGTGGCACCACCTCCAGCACCGAGCCGAACGCGTGCAGTTCGGCCGCGGTGACGTTCCTGCACGTGTAGACCATGGCCCTGACGAGGTGCTGCGGCACCAGCCTGGCCAGGTGGGTGGCCGCGCCCAGCGCGCCCCTGTCCACCTCGGGCAGCCCGAAGTAGGCCTCCTCGGCGGCCACCACGATGTCGGCGTTGCCCGCCAGCCCGATGCCGCCGCCCAGGCAGTAGCCGTGCACGGCCGCGACGACGGGGACCGCGCACTCGTAGACGGCGGCGAAGGCCGCGTGACACGCCCGGTTCGCCCCGACGAGGGCGGTGAAGCCCTCGGTCCGCCGCATCTCCTTGATGTCCACCCCGGCGTTGAAGCCGCGCCCCTCGGCCCTCAGCACGACCACCCTGGTCGCGGGGTCGTCGCCGGCCTGACGCACCGCCCGGGCCAGCTCCTCCCAAGCCCGCACCGGCAGGGCGTTCACCGGCGGCACATCCATGATCACTTCGGTGATCGGCCCCGCCCGCAGTGAGATCCCCAATGTACCTCCCTAACGCTTGCTTGGTACGGTAGCAAACGTGACCGTGACTTACGACTACACGGGCAGGTCCGTCCTGGTGACGGGAGGCACGAAGGGGATCGGCGCGGGCATCGCCGCGGCGTTCCAGGCGGCGGGCGCCGAGGTGACCGTCTGCGCCCGCACCGAGCCCGAGCACGTCGCGCACCGGTTCGTGCGGGCCGACGTGCGCGACCCCGACCAGGTCGATCGGCTGATCGGCGGGCTCGGCCGGCTCGACGTGGTGGTCAACAACGCCGGCGGGTCGCCGCCCGCCCCGGTGGACGGCACCTCGCCGCGGCTGCACGCCCGCGTCATCGAGCTCAACCTGACGGCGCCGCTGCTGGTGGCGCAGCGCGCGTACCCGCTGCTCGCCGAGTCCGGCGGTGCGGTGGTGATGATCGGCAGCTCCAGCGGCGCCCGGCCGTCCCCCGGCACGTCCGCGTACGGCGCCGCCAAGGCGGGGCTGCACCACCTGGCCCGCTGCCTGGCCGCGGAGTGGGCGCCGCTGGTCCGGGTCAACACGGTCGTCGTCGGCCTGGCCGCCACTCCCGATGCCGCCGCGCACTACAACGGGCGTTCCGAGCTGGACGGCAGGGCGATCCCGGCGGGGCGCATGGCCACGCCTGACGACGTGGCCCAGGCCTGTCTGTGGCTGGCCGCGCCCGGTTACGTGACGGGCGCCGAGGTGCGGGTGGACGGCGGCGGCGAAGTCCCCGCCTGGCACCACCTGGTCTCTTGAACGCTGTCACCGCAGGGCTGAGCGGGCCGTCGGTTGCAGCCGCAGTCGCTCGGTGGGTGCGGTGAAGCGGTGCTCCAGCATCGGCAGGTCCACCTCCCGCTCCTCCTCCGCCGTCTCGAACCGGGCGAACCACACGAAAACCTGCACCCCGGCCCTCACGGGCAGTCGCGGAAAGGTGTTCTCCGCGTCCTCGGTCTCCAGGCAGGCGACCGGCTCGACGCCCGCCTCGGCGAGCGCGGGCCTGGCCTTTCGGTGGAAGAGTTCGGCGAAGTCGTCCCCCTCAACGTGGTGGATGGTCGCTACGTAGAGTGACGACGGCGGGGTGGCCCCGACCGGCGGACGCTCCCACGAGGGGAAGTCCGGACCCGCAGACCGCAGCAGCAGCACGTCGTCGGAGTCGATCATGGTGGCGTTGGCGGCGTCGCGGTTGGCCTGCCACACGGGCCCGCCGTAGAAGGCCTCCAGCGCCGCCTTCCTGCTCGCCATGTCGGGGAAGGCGCGCAGCCAGGGGAAGGTGTCCGGCTCGCCGACCTCGCGAAAGCTTCCGGTGATGCGCATCCCGGCGGCTTCCTGCGTCTCGATGAACTCCCGCTCGAACAGCGAGATCAGCGTGTCCCGGCGTCCCGGCAGCAGGGTGTAGCGCCGTAGTTCGTGGATCATGCGGCGACGGTAGGCGCGGGTCACTGACACCTCGTGTCAGCGTAAGTTCCGAACTATGTTCTGACTACTCACTGCTACCAATTGACCACGAGAGGTTATATGCTCGCACTGACCTTGATCCGCTGAGGTCAAAGAAGCCCCAGGGAGCGGTGGTGCGTCAGGGCCCGGCCGCCGCCATCCCGCGGAGCTTCTCCCGGAGGCGAAGGAGCAGAAGTGATCAGAAAGGCGTGCGCCGTCGCGGCCGTGCTGGCGGCGGTGGCCGGTGGCGCACTACTTGCGGTTCCCGCTCACGCTGATGACGACTGGGCCGGTCCCCTGACCGGTGACACCTGGTCCGCCAACCAGAGTGGCAACAGCGACTCGTCCCAGTCGGGCAACAACTTCGGTGACGTCCTCGGCCGCAACCACGGCGAGGGTTACTCGACGAACGTCAACAACGTCAACGGCTTCGCCACGACCGCCACCAACGGCGGCATCGCGGTGACGTACGTCTTCGACTGACCGGCTGACGTCCGAGCACAGCATTCGGAAAGGACATCGACATGATGAAGAAGCTCTGCATGACCGGCATCGTCGCCGCCGCGGCGGGCGTGACCTTGCTGTCGGCCCCCGCCTACGCCGACACGAACGCCGGCAACTCCAGCTCCAACAGGGACTCCTCGCAGTCGGGCAACAACTTCGGCAACGTGCTCAACGCCAACGTCAACGGCCACGGCGCGACCGGCGTCAACAACGTCAACGGCAACTCCGTCACCGGCACCAACGGCAGTGACGTGGTCGTCGACGACGTGCACGACTAAGCGCGGCCCCGGTTGACCGGGCGGGCGCGCGGCGCCGCTGAACGCCGCTGAACGTCGCAGCGCGGCGCGCCCGTGACGCGTGCGAGCCGGGTCAGAAACGGCCCGGCTCGCGCCCCCTTAACATCTCTATGTGACTATTTGTGCCTATGTGACCAGTGCTGATGCCGACGCCGACGACGAGCAGGAGCCGATGCTCGCCGCCTGGCGGGAGGCCGGCATCGAGGGGCGCGTCGAGCGCTGGGACGACGCGGCCGTCGACTGGAGCTCCTACGACGTCGTGGTCGTCCGCTCCGTGTGGGACTACGTCCTGCGGCGCGCGGAGTTCCTCGCCTGGGCGCGCCGCGTGCAGTCCGTCACGAGGCTGCTGAACCCGTACACCGTGCTCGAATCCAACACCGACAAGACGTACCTGCGGGACCTGGGCGTGCCGATCGTGCCCACCCACTGGTCCTCGCGGGAGCTGCCCGACTGGCCCGAGTACGTCGTCAAGCCGTCCGTCTCCGGCGGCGCCCGCGACACCACCAGGACCGCCGACCGCGCCGAGGCCGCACGGCTGGCGGCGGAGCTGGAGGCCGCGGGGCGCACGCCGATGGTGCAGCCGTACCTCGACATGGTCGAGTCGGAGGGCGAGACCTCGCTGCTGTACTTCGGGGGCCGCCTCAGTCACGCCGTCCGCCGCAGCCCCATGCTCGCGGCCGGGGCGACGGACGCTGACAACGCGCGGGCGCAGTTCCGCACCCCAGCCCCGGACCAGGTCGAACTAGCCGAGAAGGTGCTCACCGCCATACCCCATGTCCTTCTCTACGCCAGGATCGACCTGGTCCGGCTTCCCGACGGCCGGCCCGCCGTCATCGAGGCGGAGCTGACCGAACCGTACCTCTACCTGAGCCACGAGCCGGGCGCGGCGGCCCGCTTCGCCGCCGTCCTGCGCGAACTCCTCTAGATCAGCAGGAGATCCCGCCGTCCACCGGGATGACCGTGCCGGTGAGGTACGCGCCCGCCCGCGACGACAGGAAGATCGCGGCGCCCGCCATGTCGTCGGGCCTGCCGATGCGGCCCAGCGGCACGTTGCCCGCGATGACCTCGCGCGTGCCGGGGTCGTCGAGCGCGAAGGCCATCATCTTGGAGTCGAACGGCCCGGGGGCGATGGCGTTAACCGTGATGTGCTCCTTGGCCAGGCGCTTGGCCAGGTGCCGGGTGAGCATGTGCACGGCGGACTTCGTCGAGGAGTAGGCGAAGCTCTCCAGCGCGGGCACCTTGATGCCGTCGATCGACCCCACGTTGATCACGCGGGCCGGGTCGTCCGCGCTGGCCGCCTCCCTCAGGCGCGGCAGGAACCGCTGGGTCAGGTAGAAGACGCCCTTGACGTTGATGTTCCACAGCTTGTCGAAGGCGTGCTCCGGATATTCCTCCAGCGGGGCGCCCCAGGTCGCGCCCGCGTTGTTCACCAGCACGTGCACGGGGCCGTCCACCGCCGACACCAGCCGCTCCAGCCCCTCGGGCGTGGACAGGTCGGCGGGGACGGCGAAGCAGCCCAGCTCGGCGGCCGTCTTCTCGACCTCGGCCGTCTTGCGGGCGGAGATGTAGACGGTCGCCCCCGCCTCCATGAACCCGGCGGCGATCATGCGTCCGATGCCGCGCGACCCGCCCGTGACGACGACGGTCTTGCCTTCCACTGAGAACAGAGTCATGTTCTGGGAGCATGCCATACCGACTGGTCGGTTGCCATCTCTCAGACGCCCGGCAGCCGCCCGTTGCGGAACAGGTCCACGAACCGCTGGTGATCGTCCCTGGCCTGCGCCCCGTACCGGTGGGCGAAGTCCACCAGCGTCCCGACGAAGCCCGCCCTGTCGCCGTCGATCACCGCCACGATCGCCTCCTCCGTCGAGAAGTCCACGAGATCGTGGCTGGACTCGTCGTCGGCCACCGAGTGCATGCGCGCCACCGCCCGCCCCAGGTCCTGGATGATCGAGCGCAGCTCGTCCGGCTCGTTGACGTCGTCCCAGTCCAGGTCGGCCGAGTACGGCGACACCTCGGCCACGAGCTGCCCCACCCCGTGCAGCGTGGTGTAACCCAGCCACGGATCGGCGTAGGCCTGCAGCGCCCGCTGCGACTCGGCCGTGCGATGCCCCTGGTGACGGAAGTAGGAGGCCACCTTCTCGTCGGTGACATGCCGCGCCACCGCCGGCACCGCCGCCTGCTTCATGTACAGGACGACGTCGTTCTCCAGCGCCTGCGAACGCCCTTCGAGCAGCAGGTTGTACGACGGCAGCCCCGCAGACCCGATCCCCACGCCCTTGCGCAGCGCCACGTCCTTGATCACGTGCTCGACGGGGCTGACCGTCACGGGCAGCGTGGTCAGGTAGTCGGCGAACGCGTCCAGCACCGACTGCCGCGTCGCCGCGTCCACCGGCTCGCGCCCCTCCATGAGCGCGAAGCGCCGGTCGTAGTCGTCGATCACGGTCTCGGCGTCGAGCAGGGCCACCCGGGTGCTCAGCCGGGCGCGCTGGAGCACCCGGTGCAGCGTCCCGCTGGTGGTGGCCAGCGTCAGCGCGCCGATCGCGTCGTCCCCGCCTGCCGCGATCGCGGCCAGCTCCACCAGGTACGCGCCGGCGAAGTCGGTCACCAGCACGCTGATCGAGTCGTCGGACAGCGCCTTGGCGTACCCGAGCAGCGCCACGCTGGCCGCGAACCGCTTGAGGTCCCAGACGTACGGCCCCACGTACGCCTCGTCGAAGTCGTTGACGTTGAAGACCAGCTCGCCGGAGGCGTTCATGTACGTGCCGAAGTTCTCCGCGTGCAGGTCGCCGTGGATCCAGACCCTGCTGGTCGGGCCGTCCAGGTAGGACTCGTCGGCGTACGCGCCGACCATGTCCGCGTAGAACAGGCAGGCGCTGCCCCGGTAGAAGGCGAACGGCGAGGCCGCCATCTTCCGGAACTTGCGCCTGAACGCCGCGGGGTCGCGCTTGATCGACTCGCCGAACTCCGTCATCAGGACATCGAGCAGGAATGAGGAGCGTGTGCCCATGTTTCGGACACTAGATCCGGAATCCCCTGCCGCATACCCCGATCTTTCCCTGACAGGTGCTAGTCAGGGTCGGGCCACCGGGCGGGCGCTGCGCGACAAAGCCCAGGTCCCCGCTGTGCCGAGCGCCATCGTGAGCGTTCCGAGCAGCGCGCATTGGACGACCGCTGTCGCCCACATCACGTCGGGCAGGTACGCCAGCATGGGCAGCCGGGTCGCCAGCAGGACCAGCCCGGCGGCCGACAACGCCAGCGCCCGCGACGGGGCTTGGCGGCGAGCCAGCACGACCGCCGAGGCCGCCGCCCACGCGGGGATCGCCGCGCCGTAGTCCAGCCACAGGTAGTAGCCCATCGGCTCGGGCGAGCCCGCCGCGATGGCCGACATCGTCAGGCCCATCAGCGCCGCGCCCGCCACCAGGGGCGACAGCGTGAGCGGCCACGAATGGCGGTGCGGGGTGACGTCGCTGTGGAAGCCGATGAGCAGCGCGAGCGGCGGGGCCAGCAGGAACAGCAGGTTGCCCAGGTCGTGCAGGGGTGTGAGGGCGGCGGAACCGTTCTGCGCGAGCGAGAGGGCGTAGCTCGTCAGCGAGGGCACGAGGCTGACCAGCGCGGCCACCTTCGCGGTGCGGACGTGGCCGCGCATGAGCGTCACGAACGCGACGATCGAGCAGCCGGCCGCCGCCAGCACGCCGATGAAGGCCAGCCGGGCGGCCGACTCCGGCGCGCCGATCAGGGCGGGCTCCGAGCCGAGCAGGGCGGCGCGGACCAGATCGACCATGGAGAAGGCGGCCGTCGCGCCCATCCCCAGCAGCGCGAACAGCCGGACCGCTGCCCCGCGTGCCACCTGACCGGGAGTCGCGCCGGCGGCGCCGAGGCGCACCCGGGCGGACAGGGCCAGGACGCTGGCAATCTCGCCCCACCTGGGGCGCGGGTCGTCCTCGTCGGGGACGTCGCCCGACAGCTCCATGAACGCGGCCACCATCTCCTCCTCGCGGCCGGCGCGGTAGGAGGCGGGAAGCAGGCGCAGGGTCGAACGGTAACGCCGCTCCAGCAGACTCATGCGCTGCGCCTCGCCGCCGTCGCGCCCGCTCGCGCGCTCCACCTCGCCGCCGTCGCGCCCGCTCATGCGCTGCGCCTCGTCGGCGTCGCGCCCGCTCGCGCGCTGCGCCTCGTCGGCGTCGCGCCCGCTCGCGCGCTGCGCCTCGCCGCCGTCAGGCCCGCGCCTGCGGCCCGACTCGCCGTCATGGGGCACGCTCGCGTGGACCGGCACGTCTTCGGGGGGCGCGCTCGCGTGGGCCTGCGCGTCTTCGCGGGGCGTGCTCGCGTGGGCTGGCTCGCCATCACGAGGCCCGCTCGCGTCGTGGCGCTCGTTCGCGTGCTCGCTCATGCGGCTCCTCCCGCCGTCCTGGCCCGCAGGCGGGTGGTGGCCGCGGCGGCGGTGGCGGCCATCCTGGCGGCCTCCGCCTGCAGCGCCGCGGCGCCCTCGTCCGTCAGCCGGTAGTAGCGCCGCAGCCGCCCCTGCTGCGCCTCCTCACGATCCAGCACCACCAGCCCCGCGGCCGACAGCCGGTCGAGCACCCCGTACAGGGTGCCGATCTTGAGCTGGACGCGCCCCTCGGACAGCCGATCGACCTCCTGGACGATCCCGTACCCGTGCCGGGGCTCGTCCACCAGCGCGGTGAGCGCCAGGAACATGGGCTCCGTCATATTCATGAGCCCACCATATCTTGTGAGACAAGATATCGTCAGGGGTGCTGCGAAGAAACCGAGACGACCTCACCGGTCATGTACGACGCGTACTCGCTTGCCAGGAAGACGATCACGTTCGCCACCTCCCAAGGCTCCGCCGACCGCCCGAACGCCTCCTTGGCCGCCAGCTCCGCCAGCAGCTCCTCACTCGTCACCTTGGCCAGGAACGGATGCACGGCCAGCGACGGCGCCACGGCGTTCACCCGGATCCCGTGCTCGGCGGCCTCCAGGGCGACGCACCTGGTCAGCGCCATCACTCCCGCCTTGGCTGCCGCGTAGTGCGCCTGCCCGTGCTGGGCCCGCCAGCCGATCACGGAGGCGTTGTTGACGACGGCGCCGCAGCCTCTGGGGATCATCAGGCGCAGCGCCTGCCTGGTGCAGCGCATGGTGCCGTTCAGGGTGACGTCGATGACGGCTTGCCACTGCTCGTCCGTCATCTCGGCGAGCGGCGCCGTACCGCCGAGGCCGGCGTTGTTGACCAGGACGTCCAGCCGCCCGTGCGCCTGCTCCACCGCCTCGAACAGCGACTCCACCTGCGCCTGCGATGTGACGTCGCATGGGACGGCGAGCGGTTTGACGCCCGTCAGCTCGGCGAGCGACTCGGCGGCGGCAGCCAGGCGGCGCTCGTGCTTGTCCGAGACGACGATCGTGGCGCCCTCCTCGGCGCAGCGCCTGGCCGTGGCGTAGCCGATGCCCGCCCCCGCCGCGGCCGTGACCAGCGCGACCTTGCCGTCGAGCAGGCCGTGGGCCTTGGGGTAGGACGGTGACATGGGCGACTCCCATCAGCGGGTCCAGGCGGTCCAGGCGGGTCCAGGCGGGTCCAGGCGGGTCCAGGCGGGTCCAGGCGGGTTCAGGCGGGTCCAGGCGGGCGGCCGATCAGCGGGGCAGGCCGAGGGTCCGTTCGGCGATGACGTTGCGCTGGATCTCGCTGGATCCGGCGTAGATGGTGTCCGCGCGGCTGAACAGGTAGAGCCGCTGCAAATCGCCCAGCTCCCCGCCCGCGCCCGCGACCAGCCCCGCCCTCCCCTGGACGGCCTGAGCCAGCTCGCCCAGCCTGCGGTGCCACTCCGACCAGTACAGCTTGGCGATCGACACCTCGGGCCCTGCGCCGGGGCGGAGCATCCGCAGCGCGTTGAGCCGCATGACGCGCAGCTCCAGCCACGACCTGACGAGCCGGTCGCGCAGCACGGGGTCGTCGATCGCGCCGGTCCGCTTGGCGGTCGCGACGACCGCGTCCAGCTCCCGCGCGAACCCGATCTGCTGCCCGAGCGTGGAGACGCCGCGCTCGTACCCGAGTGTGGCCATGGCGACCCGCCACCCGTCGCCGGGGGCGCCGAGGAGGTTGCCCGCCGCCGTGCGCGCGCCGTCGAAGAACACCTCGTTGAACTCGGAGGTGCCGGTGAGCTGCACGATCGGCCGGACCTCGACCCCGGGCCCGCGCATGGGGACCAGCAGGTACGACAGCCCGTGGTGCCGCCGCGAGCCCTCCTCCGTACGGCACAGCACGAAGCACCAGTCGGCCCACTGCGCGAACGACGTCCACACCTTCTGTCCGGTGATCACCCAGTCGCCGCCGTCGAGGCGGGCCCTGGTCTGGACGTTCGCCAGGTCGGAGCCGGCCTCCGGCTCGGAGTAGCCCTGGCACCACAGCTCCTCGCCGCGCTGGATCGGCGGCAGGAAGCGGTCCTTCTGCTCGTCGGTGCCGAAGTCGAGGAGGGTGGGGCCGATGAGGCCCTCGCCGATGAGGCCGAGCCGGGCGGGGGCGCCGGCTCTGGCGTACTCCTCGTGGAAGGCGACCTGGTCGTCGAGGGAGGCGGCGCGCCCGCCGTAGCGGCGGGGCCAGCCCAGGCAGGTCCAGCCGTGCGCGCCGAGGTGGCGTTCCCAGGCCCGCCGCAGCTCGTACGCCTCGTGCTCGCGCCCGGGGCCGCCCAGCCCCCTGGCGCCGGCGAACTCGCCGGTCAGGCTCTCCTCCAGCCAGGCCCGCGCCTCCTCACGAAGGCTCAACGAACCCCCCGTAGCCGCCCTGGAAGAACACCAGCGGCCCGCCTTCGGCGTGCGTGTCGAGCTGCAGCACCCTGGCCACCACGATCACGTGGTCGCCGGCCGGGTGCTCGGCCTCGATGGCGCAGTCGAGCCAGGCCAGCGCGCCTTCGAGTACCGGGTTGCCGCCGGGGGAGACCGTCCAGGACAGGCCGGCGAACTTGTCGCCGCCCTTGGTCGCCATCTGCGCGCACACGGCCTGCTGGTCCTCGGCCAGCACGTTCACGGTGAGCGCCTTGGCGCCGCGCAGCCTGGGCCAGCTCGTGCTGGTGTAGGCGACGCAGAACGCCACGAGGGGCGGGTCCAGGGAGACGGAGGTGAAGGAGTTGGCGGCCAGGCCGCACGGCTGCCCGTCCATGGAATCGACGGCGGTGATCGCCACCACGCCGGTGGCGAACCTGCCGAGCACCTGCCGGAAACGGCGGCTGTCGAGGTGGCCGTTCTGGCTGTGGTGCGGCTGCCCCGTCGGCATGGCGGCTCCGTTGCGAATCCTGCTGCGCTGGTGGGGCGCCGGAAGGCTGCGGCAGCCGTCCGGCGCGATGAGCCGGGCAGCGTGTGTGCTCATGGTCCGCCTCCTCGGTGCGCCGACGACGTCATCATACCAAGCGCTTGCTTGGACGGTAGGGGGAAGCGGGAAAAGGTGTCAAGTCGCACTACCGGACCTGCGTTGACAGGCTGGAAAGAGCCTGCCTACCGTGACGCATGTGCCCAAGCGCTTGCTTGAATTCCCGGATCGCACCGCCATCGCCGGCATCGGCTGGACGCCCTTCTCCAAGAACTCCGGCGTCAGCACCCTGACGCTGGCCTGCCGCGCCGTGCTCGCCGCGCTGGAAGACGCCGGGCTGACCCCCGGCGAGGTGGACGGCCTGGCCACCCACCGCGTCGGCGACTCGGCCCCGCCCACCCTGGTCGCCCCCGCGCTGGGGCTGACCGACCTGTCCTGGCACCTCGACCAGTTCGGCGGCGGCAGCGTCTCCCACGCCGTCGTCGGCCAGGCCGCGCTCGCCGTGGCCGCCGGCATGGCCGAGACCGTCGTCTGCTACCGGGCCATCAACGCCCGCTCGGAGTTCCGCATGGGCGGCACCGGGCGGGGTCTGCCGGTCAGCCCCGAGGTGCAGTACCAGGCCCCCTACGGGTACGTCGCGCCGCCCCAGCAGTTCGCCATGTACGCCCGCGCCCACATGCTGCGCTACGGCACCACGGCCGAGCACTTCGGCGCCCTGGCCGTCACCCAGCGCGCCAACGCCGCCAAGAACCCGCGCGCCCTCATGCGCGACCCCATCACCCTCGACGACTACCTGGCCAGCAGGTGGATCGCCGAGCCGTTCCGCCTCCTGGACTGCTGCCTGGAGACGGACGGGGCCTGCGCCGTGGTGGTCACCACGGCCGAGCGTGCCCGCTCGCTGCGCCGCCACCCGGTGCTCGTCTCGGCCGCGGCCTGGGGCGGCGGCACCTCCCACCTGGCGTGCGACGACCCCACGGTGACGGCCGCCGCCGCCCTCGCGCCCCGCCTGTACGCGCAGGCCGGGCTCGGGCCGCCGGACATCGACGTGGCGGAGCTGTACGACTGCTTCACCTACTCGGTGATCGTGCAACTGGAGGACTACGGGTTCTGCCCCAAGGGCGAGGGCGGCCCGTACGTGGCCTCGGGCGCCACCGCGCCGGACGGCGAGCTGCCGGTCAACACGCACGGCGGCTTCCTGTCGGAGGGCTACGTGCACGGCGTCAACCACATCGCCGAGGCCGTCTCCCAGCTCAGGGGCGAGGCGGGGGACCGCCAGGTGCCGGGCGCCGAGGTGGCGCTGTCCACGGCGCAGCCCGGCTACATCCTGCCCGCCACCTCGGCGCTGATCCTGAGGAGAGCCTGATGCCCGGTTACCGTCCCGAGCCCGACCGCGACTCCCGGGAGTGGTGGGAGCGGGTCGCCAGGCGGGAGTTCGCGGTCCAGGAATGTGACGCGTGCGGCACCCTCCGGTTCCCGCCGCGGGCGTTCTGCGCGGCCTGCCGTACGGAGGGGTGGACCTGGCGGGAGATGACCCCGGAGGGAAAGGTTGAGAGTTGGATCGTCAGCCGTCAGCCCTTCGTTCCCGGGGCCCGCGAGCCATACCTAGTGGTAATGGTTCGTTTGAAGGCCGTTCCCGGCTGTCTGGTGTACGGAAACTGGCGCGCGGCGCGGCAGCCCGAGGCGGGGGAGCGGGTTCGCGGGGTGTTCACGCAGGTGGACGAGGAGTTGACCTTGCTCGACTGGATGCCGGAAAGCTTCAGCTCGATCCACTCCGGTGAAAATCCGCCCGCCGGTTGACCTTGCTCCGGAAATTGGATTGGTACCGGAAAATCCCACCAGTCCCACCATCACGAAGCTGCCCCCGGGTTGGCCCTCCAGGGTTGATGATGTGTGGCAAGCAGGCCGTCGTCGGAGCGGACGACCCGGACTTGGTGGCAGACGTGAGCGATTCGGAATCGGCGGGCTCGGCCGGAAGGTCGCGCGGCCCGCCCCGCGGGCAGAGAAAAAGCCCCCATCGGGACGATGGAGGCGGCGGTCGCTCGGCTGGTCCTCGGAGGAAAACGCGTCCTGGCGGGCGTGGGGGACCCGCCAGGACGCGTTTCCTGCCCCGCGTACGACGGCGCCAGGACTCCGGCGAGGGATGGAGTCCTAGACCGTTGACTCGCACACGGAGTCGATGGGGGAGCGCGAAGGTCCCTGCTGCCGGCAACGTGCGGCGATGCGTTGAGCTGCTCCAACCGGGTCATCGATGCGAAGCGCGACGGGGGCGCCACCCTCCTTGTTCCCGACTAAGGATCCGTCGTCGCAGCGCACGGTCAGCTCAGTCAACGCCGATGGCGCGGGCATGCCGTCGCCAAAGCTCTGGTAGGTGTGGGTGAACCCCTGGCGAGTCAACGCGTAACGCAGTAAACGTGTTGCTTCGCGGGGGTCATGCCAGGGCAGGTATGGCGTACCCGTGCGGACCGGCAACACTGGCCTTCACCCCCTCACCGGCCTTTAGATGGATTTGTACCAACGAATGGATGATGGGCCGGTGGAGGCGGTTCGGTCAAGGGGTTGTGGCCTGCTAGAACCAGATCGTCTAAATTGTTGGAACAAAAGGGGTGAAAGTGGCAAGGTCGGTGCTGTATCAGCAGGTGGCTTCGGAGTTGCGACGAGCCATCTACTCGGGTGTCCTCGGCCCCGGGGCACAGCTACCGACCGAGGCGCAGCTCATGGAAGACCATGGGGTGAGCAGGAACACGGTGCGGCTGGCCCTCGGCGAACTCGTCAACGAGGGTCTGGTCACGCGTACGCCGCGGCGCGGCACCGTGGTCCGCGACAGAAGGCCGCTGCTGATCTATCCGCAGCGGGAGCTGGAGCCGCAACCCAGCGGGGAGTTGCGCGAGGCGTTCGCCTACGCCGTCGCGCAGGAAGGCCGAGCCCCCAGCCAGTACATCGAGGTGCTGACGGTGTCTCCCGTCGAGGAGATCGCCAGCAGGCTGGAGTTGGCCGACGGCGAATTGGCGGTGGTGAGACGCCGTCTGCGTTTCGTGGACGGACAGCCGTACAACACCAACGATTCCTACTACCCCCGCGATCTGGTTGCCGACTCCGAGATCGCCAGGCCCGGAGACATCGCGCGAGGGGCGAACCGGGTGCTGGAAGAGCTGGGACATGCGCAAGTCCGCGTTGTGGACGACATCTGGGCCCGCATGCCCAACCAGGAGGAAGCCGAACGCCTCCAACTTGAACTCGGTACACCAGTAATGGTGTACGTCAGAGTGGGGTACGACGGGGCAGACATGCCAGTCCGTGTCGCCGTGTCGGTTTTGCCAGCCGACAAACATCTGATCAGATACGAGCTCGATCGCCGCTGACGAGCTCGTGGGTGAAGGGGTGATCCCGCCGGCCGGGCGCAGCGAGAAATAGCCGCCTCGCTGGCCTGGGGGAGTCGTGCATACTCCCCTAAATCGCCATTTATCCATATATATCGGATAAAGGCCCCATTTCGCCCTTGTGCACCGTGGTGTCATCACGCTGTGCGCAGGAGCGGACACCCAAGGCAATGAAGGGTACGGCTATGCACACGAACACTCTCCTTCACCCGCTCTCACTGCGCAGAGCGGAACCCGCGGACCTTTCCGGCGTACTGACGCTGCTCGCCGACACCGCCGAGTGGCTGCACACGCAGGGAGTGCGGCAATGGCCTCGCGGAGGGTTCGGCGCCGAGCGGATCGAGCCGCTCATCGAGGAACGCGTGCTGTTCCTCCTGGACGACGAGCTCAGATATCTGGACCCCGACGAGTCGGCTCCGCCGGTGGCCACCATCGCCCTCGACGATCACGCGGACCCGGAGTTCTGGACCCCTGCCGACGATCCGGGGGCGGCGCTCTACATCCACAAACTGGCCGTCGCCCGGCCGTGGTCGGGCTCCGGCCTCGGAGACGCCCTGCTCGACTGGGCCTGCGCCGCCGCCTTCTCGGCGGGCCTGCCCTGGCTCCGGCTCGACTGCGCCAAGGGCAACCCACGGCTGCAGGGCTACTACCGTGAGCGCGGCTTCCGCCACGTCCGCACGGTGGACCTGCCTCACCGATCATCGGGAGCGCTCTTCCAGCGTCAGTCGGAGGACGTGTCGACCACGGTCTTCCGCGATCTCACGGTGGCAGAGCTGATCAGCGCGTGACCCCGCACGAGTGAGGCCCGGCCCGTCACGGCCGGGCCTCACCCGTCACGCTTCGAGCCCCAGCAGGCGGCCGAGCAGGTCGTCCATCATGTTCTCGAACAACGGCAGCGGGTCGTCGAAGGCGAACGCCTGGTGGGCGTAGACGGCCATGCAGAGCAGCCCGTAGATCTGCCGCCAGCAGGCGAACATGAGGAACACCACGCCGAGCGGGAACCGCAGCCCCACGTGGGAGCGGTAGGTCTCCAACTGCGCCGCCAGGGCGGGGTCGAGGTCCTCGTCCGCCGGATACGTCAGCCGCCCCTCGCGCCAGAGCCGGTCGAACAGCGCCCCGAACATGCCGCCGAGCTCGCGCGCGATGACCACCGGGATGTCGTCGTGCGAGGCGGAGATCTTCGGGAAGTGGGCGCCCATGAGCAGGTCGAACTCGACCTTGTTGGCCATCGACCAGTCGAGCACGGCCCTGGTGGCGGCGTAGAGCTGGGCGCGGACGTCGTCGGGGCCCTGCCGCCGCACAGCCGAGCGGACGACGTCCATGAACTCCGCGTTGACGTCGTCGTAGAGGGCGCGCAGCAGGCCGGGCCGGCCGTCGAAGTAGCGGTAGAGGGCCGGAGGCGTCACCCCGATCTCGCGTGCCACGGCCGCGAGCGTGAGGCCCTCCACGCCCTCCTCGGCGGCGATCCGCCGGGCGACGGCCTTGGCGTCGCGTTCGAGCTCGGCCCTCAGTCGTTCCCTCCGCGTCAACGCTGCCACCCGCCCATCTTGGCAGGCCCGCGGCCACCTTGCGGTGATGGAGCAATACATGGTTAATAGTATTCACTCTTTTAAGATCCATCATTGTGGAGGCGTGCATGGGTATGTGCGGACGCGGCGGCCGGCGGGCGGCGGCGGTCATGGTCCTTCTGGCGATCACCGGCTGTACGGCGCCGTCCACCCCCGCGGCCCCACCGGCCCCGAGTGACAGCCCCACGGTGGACGTGCGCAAAGCGGCTCTGGCGGAGACCGCCAAGAGCCTGCCCGCCGCGCTCACCGCCACCGGGTACGTCGTCTGCTCGCGCAAGGGCGACGACCACTGGCAGGTGGCGGCCTACAGCGACGACTTCCGCAGCCGCACCGCGTACTTCGCCGGTGACACGCTCGACCCCCTCCTGGCCGCGATCGTGGCCGAGCTCGGCCAGGGCGAGGCGGTGGTCCGCAACCCGTGCGGGGACGACGGCGACCCCGGCGTCAGCCCGCTCTCGCCGGACGGCCGCAGGCTCGCCGTGCAACTGAACTTCCCCGAGACCAGCGACCCGTCGCACGTCGGCTGGCTCGACCTCGGCACGGGAGCGTTCACCGACATCACCGAGAGCTCGAACAAGAAGGGGTACGTCAAGGAGACCTTCTCCGACAAGAATCCCGGATTCGCGGCGGACGGCTCGCTGTGGTTCCTGCGCGACTCCCAGCGGTACTTCTCGGCGGACGCGAACGGCCTGCTCACCCAGCGCCGGCTCAGCCTGGCCTGCTTCAGCCACGGGAGCGAGGAGAACAAGTACCGCGTCGTGCGGTCGGTCGCCGTCCTGTGCCCCGCCACCGTGCACCCCTCGGGCAGGTTCGCGGCCGACCCCCGGCGGGTGTCCGCCGGGCTGAGCACGGCCGCGGGCTTCGAGCTCGACGTCCTGGCCGACACGGTCGAGTCGTACAGCGACGCCCCCGACTTCAGCGCGTTCTCCATGCAGATCGCCGTGCGCGGCGCCGGCGGCCTGCGCGACTGCGCCCCCGAGGCCTGGATCGACGCCACCGAGCTGCTCTGCTCGGGAGCGGGCAACAGCTACTACACCGTGGCGATCGACGGGCGGCTGGCCCGCGGCGACCTCGAGTACGCGCAGGACACCAAGGTCGCACCGAAGACCGAGATCGCCCCGGCGACCGAGACGCAGATCTACTCCACGGCCCTGACCAGGGACCGCGGCTCCCTGATCGTCGCGGCCGGCGACGACGACGGCCCCGCCACGCTCTACCGCCTCGACCTGACCACACCAGGGGACCCGGTGGAGATCGGCCCCGTCCCGGCCGAGTCGAGGGACGGCTTCACCCTCATGGACAACTACCAGCAGCCGGTCGGTGGCAGCGGCCTCGCGGATCGTGACCAAGGAGCAGGGGCTCGGACGTAATGACACAAGGGGTCAGACCGCCATATAACCTCTCCTGCATGACCGGATCCCTGCTCGAGGTGATCGCGCTCAACGTGCGCGACGCCGTGGCCGCCGAACAGGGCGGCGCCGACCGGCTCGAGGTCGTGGCCGACATGGCGGCCGACGGGCTGACCCCCGCCCCGGAGACGGTCGCCGCGATCGCCGCCGAGTGCCCGCTCCCGCAGATGGTGATGCTGCGCTGCGACGCGAGCTTCACCGCCGACCCCGACGTCGTCGAGCGGCTCAGCCGCGACGCCAAGGCGCTGAAGCAGGCGGGCGCGGCCGGGTTCGTGTTCGGCTTCCTCGACGGCGCGGGCGCCGTGGACCTGACCGCCACCGAGGCGCTCATCCACGCCGTCTCGCCGCTGCCGTGGACGTTCCACCGCGCCGTCGATCACGCCGCCGACGTGCAGGCCGCCTGGCGGGCCGTGCGGCTGCTGCCGAACCTGGCCACCGTGCTCACCTCAGGCTCGCCCACCGGCGTGGGCGACGGCCTGCCGGTGCTGAAAACGCGTGCCGACGCGGGTGACGGGTCGATCGTGCTGGCCGGCGGCGGGCTGCGGCCCGCCCACGTGCCCGCGCTGCTCGACTACGGCATCCGCGCCTTCCACGTCGGCTCGGCCGTGCGGGCGAGCTGGTCGGACCCGGTCGAGTGGCGTCTCGTACGCCAGTGGCGGGCCCTGGTAGAGCGCGACTGACAGGCAGGTCAGGGCAGGGCGGCGTCCGCGCGGCGCAGGGCCGCCGCCAGGGTGCGGATCGTGGCGGGCTCGTCCATCACGCCGCCACCGGCAGACCGCCGCTCCTCCCACGCCAGCACCCGCTCCCGGTACGACTCGTACCGCGCCAGGTGGAAGGCGTACACGGTGGCGAACCGGCTCACCAGATGCGACGGATGCATGTCCCACCCCTGGTAGAAGCCGTGCCGCAACGAGTGCCTGACCAGCTCGGCGTGCCGCCGCCACAGCCCGTGCACGTCCACCGCGCGGTCGGAGGCGGGCGAGGCGGCCAGGGAGCCGTCCGACAGCTCCACCCCCGTCCCCGCGAAGGCCGTCTGCATGACGTGCCGCGCGTGGTCGCAGGCGGGATGGTCGAGCCGCTGCTCGTGCGGCGGCAGCCCCAGCGCGGCCGTGTAGTCGAAGACGCCGAAGTGCGCCGCCGCCAGCCGCCCGCCCAGCGACTCGTTCAGGTCGCCGCGCAGGAACGGCAGCGTCTGCGGCGCCTCCACCTGCATCTCGAACCGCAGCCGTGTCCCGAGCCCGCCCTCCAGCTCCTCCAGCACGCTCACGAACTGCCCGAGGTAGGCCTCCATCAGCACCTTGGGGAAGGTCACCGTGAACCCGCCGGGCAGCTCACCGACCTGCCCGGCCACCCCGGTGACGAACCCGTGGAGCGTGCGCGCCGACCGCTCGGGGTCGCCGTCGGCGAACGACTTCACCCGGGGCCCCCACCGCCTCGGCAGCGTCCCCGCCGCGTGCATCGCGGCGATCGCCTCGACGGCCTGCGTGACGTGGCCGTCCTCGACGGGGCCGGGCCGCACGCCGTAGCCGTCCTCGAAGTCGACGCGCAGGTCCTCGACCGGCTCTGTGGACAGCTTGCGCAGCAACATCTCGTGCACCACGGCGGCGAGCCCGGACGGCACGCCGAAGACCTCGGCCACCTCGTCGGGCCCGGCCAGGTGCGCCTTGAGCAGCGACAGCGCCTGGTCGCCCCACTCGGTGACGGTGCCGGCGGAGAAGCGGTCGGCCGGCACGTACACCGTGTGCACGGGCTGCCAGCCGGGCCGGGCCTCGGGGTAGCGGGACTGCTGCAGCCGGTACGCCTCGGCGAAGCCCTCAGGGACGGCAGGCACGGAGCATGGCCTCCAGTCCGACGAGCTTGACGCGTTCGCCCCGGTTGAGCGACTGGGCGAGCCGCGCCTCTGCCGCCTCGATGGCCTGCCACTCCTCGTAGGTGATCGGCCGGACGCCGCGCTCTGCGAGCAGCGCGTCGATGCCGCCGGAGCCGACGCGCTCGCCGCCGTCGAGGTCGGCCAGCAGCGTGCGTACGGTCTCCGCCGCGTCGGACTTGTTGGTGCCGATCACTCCGGTGGGCCCGCGTTTGAGCCAGCCCGCCACGTACTCGCGGTCGCGCACCCGCCCGGCCTCGTTCGGCACGGTCATGCTCTTCTCGGAGAACGGCACCCCGGGCAGCGGCACGCTCTGGTAGCCGACCGAGCGCAGCACCATGCCGACCGGCAGCGTCTCGTACTCGCCGGTGCCGACCACGCGGCCCTCCTCCGACAGGCGGGTGCGTTCGAGCTTGAGCCCCTCGACCCGGTCGGCGCCGAGTATCTCGACGGGCCGCATCCAGAAACGCACGTCCAGGCGGCGCGGGCGGCCCACCGGCTCGCGGCCGGCCCAGCCCTGCAGCACCTTGATGTTGCCCTGCACCTGGCGCGGGAAGTCGCCGCCCAGCACGACGGCCTCGTCGGGGCGCACGCACACGTCGGCGTTGGCCAGCTCGCCCAGCTCGCGCAGCTCCTTGAGGGTGAACTTGGCGTGCTCGGGGCCGCGCCGGCCGACCATGTGGATGGCCTTGACCTCGCTCTCGCCGAGCCGCTGCAGCACCTCGTGCGGCACGTCGGTGGCGCGCAGCTCGTCGGCCGTCTTGGCCAGGACGCGCACGACGTCCACGGCGACGTTGCCGACGCCGATCACCGCGACCTCGGAGGTGTCGAGCGTGAACCGGCCGGGATCGACGTCGGGGTGGCCGCAGTACCAGTTCACGAAGTCGGTCGCGGCGACGCTGCCCGGCAGGTCCTCGCCGGGGATGCCGAGCTTCCTGTCGACCATCGCGCCCGTGCAGTAGACGACCGCGTCGTAGACGCCGAGCAGGTCCTCGACCGACACGTCGGAGCCGAGGCGGACGCCGCCGAGGAAGCGCACCTGGGGCAGCTCCAGCACCTTGCGCAGGTAGTTCGCGATCGACTTGATCGAGGTGTGGTCGGGCGCCACGCCGTACCTGACCAGCCCGTACGGGGTCGGCAGCCGTTCGACGACGTCGACCTCGACCGGCTCCGCCGACTGTTTGACCAGCGCCTCGGCCGTGTAGATCCCGGCGGGGCCCGACCCGATGACCGCCACGTGCAACGTCACGCCGCCTCCCTATGCCGGTCTACGTGCGACACGTCCCACCAGACGTAACCGGCCAGTGTGATCGATGTATCCCCGGTCGCCGGTGCGGATGAACCCGTCCTTGGCGAATACCGCATGATCGGTGCTCCTGCCAACGTAACCGCTCATGACGGCTTCCGAGCGGAGAAGCACCTCTCCGTGGTCCTCGTCGGGCAGCGCGCGGCCCTCCCCGTCCCTGATGGAGACGTTCACGCCGGCGCGCGGCCTGCCCACGCTGAGCTCCGCGTCCTCGGGCGGGTCGTCGGGCGCGGTGCCGAGCCCGAGCCCGGCTTCCGTGCAGGTGTAGCGGTTGCAGACGGGCACGCCGTACCTGGTGCGCAACGCCCTGATCAGCGCCGGGGTGGCGGGGGCGCCGCCGGCCAGGATGAGGTTCAGCGCCGGCAGGTCCTCGCGCAGGTCGAGGATGCGCGACAACTGGTACGGGGTGCCCTGCAGCACCCCGATCTTGTGGTCGCGCAGCACCCGCATGGCCGCGTCGGGGCTCCACTGGGGCACGACGTGGCAGGTGCGCCCGGTCTGCAGGACCACCGGCAGCCGGGTGACGAAGCCGAGCTGCCCCAGCGAGTGCGGCACCAGCCTGGCGTCCCCGGTGCCCCACCGGAGCCCGGCCCCGTGGGCGCGGATCGCTTCGAGCTGGCGGTTGCCGAACACGACCCCCTTGGGCGGCCCCGTCCTGCCTCCGGTGAACGTGATGACCACCGGTCGCGCGGGGTCCGGCGGGAACGGCGGCGGTGGCGGCTCGGGCCTGCGCAGGCCGGTGAGACGGACGGGGTCGTAGGTCAGCGGCGAGCGCCGGCCCCTGTCGATGGGCAGCGTCACCACGTCCAGCCCGGTCAGCGGCGGCAGCACGCTCGGCGCGGTGATCACGATGGCCGGGTCCAGGCTGGTCAGCAGCCCCAGGCGCTCCACCCCGATCCCGGCGGTGACCGCGCCGATCTTCGCCGCCGCCACGTAGCAGATCACGAACTCGGGCCCGTCGGGCAGCGCCAGCACCACGACGTCGCCGATGCGGGCGCCACGATGGGCGAGCCCGGCGGCGACCTGGTCGGAGAGCCGGTCGAGGTCGGCGAAGGACAGCAGGGCAGAGCCGGTGACGACGGCCGCGCGCCCCCCGAACCTACGTGCGGCCTCACCGGCGAGCAGGCGCAACATGGCGGCTCCCGGACGAGGGCGTGCCTCCACGCTACTCCGCTACGCCTGGTGACGGCGCAGGGTGACCTTGTCCACCTTGCCGTTGGCGTTGGTCGGCAGCGCGTCCAGCACGACGATCCGCCGGGGCACCTTGTAGCCGGACATGTTGGCGCGCGCCCACGCGAGCAGAGCCCCGGGGTCGGCCGTCATGCCGGGCCTGGGCACCACGTAGGCCAGCCCGGACTCGCCGGAGACCCTGTCGGGCACGCCCACCACCGCGACCTGCGCCAGCGAGCCCTCCCGCAGCAGCAGCGACTCGACCTCGGCGGGGGAGACGTTGAACCCGTTGACGATGTAGAGGTCCTTCTTGCGGTCCACGATGGCCAGGTTGCCCGCCTCGTCCAGCACGCCGACGTCGCCGGTGTGCAGCCAGCCGTCCGCGTCGACCACCTCGGCCGTCCGCTCGGGCTCGTCCCAGTAGCCGCGCATCACGCCGTAGCCGCGCTGCAGGATCTCGCCGCGCTCGCCGGGCGCGACCGGCTTGCCGTCGTCGTCCACGACCGCCACCTCGATGCCCGGTACGGGCCTGCCGGTGGTGTTCGCGATCACCTCGATGGGGTCGCCCGCCCTGGTCATGGAGACGACCGTGCCCTCCATCAGCCCGTACGCGTTGATCATGCGTTGCAGCCCGGCCTGCTCGACCAGCCGCCTGATCAGACTGGCGGGCACGGCGGCGGCCCCGCAGATGGCGACCCGCAGCGACGAGACGTCCCAGGAGCCGCGGTCCAGCTCGTCCAGCATGCGGTGGAACAGCGTGGGCGGCCCGGCCAGCACCGTGACCCGCTCCTCGGAGATCAGCGACATCAGCGCGTCAGGCGTGAAGACCGCGACCGGGATCATCGTGGCGCGGCGCAGCACGCAGGCGACGAGCCCGGCGTTGAGCCCGAACCCGTGGCTGAACGGCGCGATCACCGGGTAGCGGTCGTGCTCGTCGAGGGCGACGATCTCCGACCAGTCCCAGTAGCCGCGCAGCACCTGGGAGTGGTCGATCATCACGCCCTTGGGCGTCCCGGTGGTGCCGGAGGTGGACATGATCTCGCACAGGTCGTCAGGCCGTACGGCCAGCGCCCGCTCCTCGGCCTCCTGGACGGGCGCCGGCGCGCCGCCCCCCACCTCGGGCACGACGTGCCGCAGGCCGGGCAACTCGGGCAGCAGCGCCGCCAGGGAGTCCTCCGCGACCAGCACCTCGGCGCCGGTCTTGGTGAGGAGCTGGGCGGCCTCGATGCCCTTGTAGCGGGGCGACAGCGGCACGATCACCGCTCCCACGTCCCAGATCCCGAACGCGTGGACCACCCAGTGGGACGAGTTCACCCCCCACAGCGCCACCCTGTCACCCGGCCGCACGCCGAGCGCGATGAGCCCGCGCGCGACCCGCGAGGCCGCCTCGCGCAGCCCGGCGAGCGTCAGCCGCGGGCCCGCGGGATCGGCGATCACGACCTGGCCCGGATGGCGTCCGGCCTGGTCGCGCAGCATGCGGGGGAGCGTCCCCCAGTCCGGCATCGATCCCATCGGCTGCCCCTTAGGTGATGAGCGCTCGGTCCCTTCCGAGGTGGTGGCCGCGCAGGTCGTTCACGGTGCCCGGCGCGGGCGTCTCGGAGACCTCCTGGGCGATCTCCACGGCGATCGACACGGGGGTCAGCGCCCGCACGGCCTGCTCGATCCGCGCCTTCCACATGGGGTTGCCGACCAGGCTCCGCCGGGCGAACGTCACCGTGAGCGCCGCCGTGTCGAGCGTCCCCTGACGGCTGATCGCCAGCTCCCACCCCGCCACGCCGTCGATGCGCGACAACGCCTTGTCGATGCGCGGCAGCGCCAGCCACACGCCCCTGACCAGCACGTGCTCGCCTGCCGTGTGAGCCGGAGCGGGGACGCCCTCGGCGTCCGTGACCCTGGCGACGAGCCCGATGCGCAGCACGGCGTCGCCGAGCGTCGAGTGCGCCGTCGGGGTGACGACCAGCTCGGCAAGCCCGTCCCCGTCCGGGGGGCCGTCCTTGGCCAGCGCGGCCAGCCCCAGCACGCCGTCCGCCAGCGGGCGCAGCGGCTCCTCCTCGGAGCCGCGCCACGCCAGCGCGCCGCCGCTGAACGGGCTGGCCAGCACCTCCGTGACCGTCGCGCCGAACTCGCCGGCCAGGTGCCCGAGCGTGCGCTTGGCGGCGATCTCGCCGGTCAGCACGATGTTCCTGAGCCCGAGGTCCAGCGGGTCCAGCAGGAACTCCAGATGCAGGCGGGCCAGGAAGTCCATCGCGCCCGTCGGGGTCGCGACCAGCGTGGTGGCCTTCAGCGCGCTCAGCGCGTGGTGCAGGCGCATCCGGCCGCGCGGGCCCACGCAGGCGGCGGCCCCTGCCACGTCCGCCGCCGCCGACGTCCACAGCGCGCCGGCCGGCTCGGCGAGGGCCACCACGACGCGGTCGCGCTCGCCGACCCCCGCCTCGCGCAGCGCCGCCCCCGTCAGACCCGCCGCCGCCGTACGGTCGGCGGGGGACAGCGGGAAGACGCTGGACACGTCGGGGGAGACCAGCAGCAGCCCGGTGGCCGAGCCCGCGGCGGCCCCGAGGTCGTCCCGGGTCAGCCAGCGTGCCATCAACGCATCACGTCCTTCATGAACAGGGAGATCGACTCGCACACCCGCTCGTGCGCCAGGCCGCCCACCTGCGCCTGGATGATCAGGTCGGTCGCGCCCGCCTCGGCGATCCTGGCCAGGGCCTTGCGCGAGCCCTCCACGTCGTCCACGACCACCATCAGGTGCTCGCGCAGCGTGGCCATCGCCTCCTCCGGCGGCAGGCCGGCGGCGAGCTGGCCGAGCACGCGGTGGGTGGCGTGGCGGGCGTCGTAGTAGTCGGGCGGGGTGACGAGGTTGACCTGGCGGCGGATGTACCACAGGACGGGGTCGGCGGCCGTGGCGGTGGCCTCGTCGCGGGTGGGGGCGACGTGCCAGGGGATCATCAGCGCGACGCGGCGGGTGGCGGGGTCGTAACCGTGCTCGGCCAGGCACTCCCGATATCGCGCGATGTCGGCGGCGACGTCGTCGATGCCCTTGAGCATGGTCATGCCGAGCAGGTTGTAGCCGTGCCTGGCGGCGGCCAGATACCCCTCCAGCGAGGTCGAGGCCACCCAGACGGGCGGGTGGGGCCGCTGGGCCGGACGCGGGTAGACGGCCACGTCGGGGATCTCGAAGAACTCGTTGGACCGGCTGACGGGCTCGCCGTCGGCCTGCCAGATGGCCAGCGTGGCCTCCAGGGAGTCCTCCCAGATCTGCCGCGACTTCTCGAACGGCCGCTGGAAGGCCTGGTACTCCAGGGGGGACGCGCCCCGCCCGGTGCCGAACTCGACCCGGCCGCCGCTCAGGACGTCGAGGGTGGCGACGCGCTCGGCCGTGCGGATCGGTGACTGGAACGGCAGCAGCACCACGCCGAGCCCCAGGCGGATGCGCTCGGTGCGCTGCGAGATGGCGGCCAGGACCAGGTCGGGCGCGGAGGAGTGGGAGAAACCCCTGGTGAAGTGGTGCTCCACGAACCAGGCGGCCTCGCAGCCCAGCCGGTCGCCCAGGACGACCTGGTCGATCACGTTCTGGAACGCCTGCTGCTCGACCTCGCGGGTGCGACCGCGTACCTCCAGCTCATACCCCAGGCTGATCCGTAGGGACGACGTCATCGCGCCTCCGGCGAAATAGGAAACCAAGCGCTCGCTTGGTAGAGCGTATCAGCGGCAAAGACTTGCGGGAAGGGCGCGGCGGCGATCAGAGTGGATGCCTGTGAAGCGAAAGCACGCGTTGCGGCGGCCGAAGAGCGGCACGTCTCCGGACCAAGGCGACGACCTCTCGCTCACCAGCGCCCGCCGGTACGAGGCGTTCGGCCGCGTGATGGCCGCGCTGGCCTCCGAGGCCGAGTTCATCGAGTCGTGCCGCGACCTGACGTGGTGGCGCGGCGCCGACCACAGCTGGCACATCGAGTGGCGCGACGGGCCCTTCGCCTCGGAGGTGGCCGCCCTGCTGGCCGACCAGGTCCGCGACCCCGACTACGACGGCTCCCTCGTCACCCGCGCGGGGCCCTCCGACGGCGGGTCGGCGGTGCTCGACGTGATGGGCGTGCGGTTCGAGCTGCGGGCCGTCGATCCGATGGGGCGGGCGGGGGTCCGCGCGCGGCCGGGCCTCTGGCGGCTGGCCGAGGCCCTCGACACCACCCGCCGCACCAACACCCGCCACCCCTGGGAAGAGCTCCTCGGCGGCTGACCCACCCACCCCGGCCCGGGCTCACGTCACGCGCCTCACGTCACGCGCCTCACGTCACGCGCCTCACGTCACGCGCCTCACGTCACGCGCCTCACGTCACGCGCCTCACGTCACGCGCCTCACGCCACGCGCCTCACGCCACGTCGTGCCCGCCTCGCCGTCGTGCCCGCGTCGCGTCGTGCCTGTGCCGGTGAATCGGCCGGGCTCGGCCTTCACTGCCTTCGTCGTCCAGAAGGACCTCGCCGGAGTACGGCGGGGGCGTGGGCCAGGAGTCCTCAGCCCGTCCCGAGGGCGTGCGCGGCCAGCCGGGCGCGGTGGCCCTGCGGCGGCCCGAAGAGCTGCGCGTCCGAGGTCGCCCGCTTGAAGTACCGATGAGCGGGATGCTCCCAGGTGATCCCGATCCCCCCGTGCACCTGGATGTTCTCCCCGGCCGCCATCAAATAAGCCTCCGTGCAGTACGACCCCGCGACGGCCGCCGCCACCTCGTCCTCGGAAGCCGCCCCCGCCGCCGACCGCGCCGACTCCACCACCAGCAGCAGATCGGCCAGCTTGTGCTTGATCGCCTGGAACGACCCGATCGGCCGCCCGAACTGGTGCCGCCGCTTGGCGTGCTCGACCGCCATCTCCAGGCACCGCCGCGCCCCGCCCGCCTGCTCGGCCGCCAGCGCCGCGATCCCGAGGTCGCGCACCCGGCTCCACGACGCCGCGTCGCCCAGCCGCCGCACCGGGACGCCGTCGAAGTCGAGCCGCTGCAACGGCCGGCTCTCGTCCATGGTGACGTGCCGCGTCCGCCGCGTGGGTGCGGCCTGGACCAGCGCCCCGCCGGCGTAGGCGAGCACCAGCTCCCCCTCCAGCGCGTACGGCGCCACCCCCGTGAGCACGTCCCCGTCGAGCCGCAGCTCCCCGTCGCCCGGCAGCACCACGGTGGCGCTCGCCCCGCCCGCCAGCTCCTCCAGCAGCTCGTCCGCCCCGCAGGCCGCGGCGGCCTCCACCGCCATGACGGCCGACTGCAGGAAGGGGTGCGGTGACAGCACCCGCCCCAGCTCCTCCGCCACGGCCGCCATCTCGGCAGGCCCGCAGCCCGCGCCGCCGTGCTTGGCGGGCACGAGCAGCCCGGCGATCCCCACGTCCCGGGCGAACGCCTGCCAGGACGCGCCGGGACGGCCGGCCAGATAGTCGCGGACGGCGGCGCGAAGCTCATCGGCGAGTGCCACGCGACAGATCATAACCAAGCGGTTGCTTGTTTTTGAATGGACATGACCGAAATTTGCCTTTTTTGTATGGTCACATAATCTGGATGTGGTCATCCCCAGACAATTCACGGGGAGGGGTTGACCAGGGAAATGGACATGAACAACACCACCATCGACTACGCCGACTTCGCCGAATACGACCGGCGGCAGCGCGCCATCGAACGCCATTTGCTGGCGGCCTTCGCCGGCGGCCTGGCCGTCGGCTTGACCGGCATGCTCATTTCCGGGAACGGCCCCGCCTGGCTCGGCCAGGTCTACGACCCCTACGCCTATCTCGCCCTCTCGCTGATCGTCGGCGCCACCGCGTCCGGGTTCGGCTGGGCGCTGGTGACGACGTTCCTGGCGGCGGTGTCCACGCTGGTCGCCGCGATGGGCACGGGCGCGCTGCGCGGCGACGAGGCCTTCGACGTGATCGGCGGCAGCGCGGCCGGGCTCAACTGGACGCTCGCCCTGCTCGTGGGGCTGGGGCTGCTCGCGTACGCCACCCGCAGGAACGACGGCTGGGGCGACGTGGCGGCGGGAGCGGTCGGCGCGGCACTGATCGCCGACGTGGTGGACCGGGCGACGCCCGGGTTCATCGACAGCGACCAGTCGTTCTGGCCCGGCCCCGCGGTGGCGGTCGGGCTGGCGTCCGTGGTGCTGGTGCTGGGGCTGCGCAGGAACGCGCGGGGACGGGTGCGGGCGCTGGCGGTGTCGGCGGTGTTCGCGGGGCTGTTCACGGTCTGCCTGGCCGCCTTCGTCGCCGGCTGGATCCCCCTGGCCGTCTGAGCCCGCCAGGATAAGCCCGAGCGCGGGGCTCCTCCGACTCGATAGCCTGTAGACCTCTGCAGTCCTCTGTAGTCCTCTGCAGTCCTCCACATCCAGGTTCGAGCAAGGAGTAGCCGTGTTGCTGCGCATGTCGTCGTTGTTTCTTCGCACCCTGCGGGACGACCCGGCAGACGCGGAAGTGCCGAGCCACAAGCTCCTCGTCCGAGCCGGCTACGTCCGCCGCGTCGCGCCCGGGATCTACTCCTGGCTCCCCCTCGGAAAAATGGTCCTGGAGAACGTAGCCAAGATCGTCCGCGAGGAGATGAACCGCATGGGCGGCCAGGAAGTGCTCTTCCCCGCCCTGCTGCCCCGCGAATACTACGAGGCGACCGGCCGCTGGACCGAATACGGCGACACCCTGTTCCGCCTTCAGGACCGCAAGGGCGCCGACTATCTCCTCGGCCCCACCCACGAGGAGCTCTTCACCGACATGGTCAAGGGCGAATACTCCTCGTACAAGGACTATCCGGTCACGCTCTACCAGATCCAGACCAAGTATCGCGATGAGGCGCGGCCCAGGGCCGGCATCCTGCGCGGCCGTGAGTTCCTGATGAAGGACTCCTACTCCTTCGACCTCGACGACGACGGGCTCAAGCGCTCCTACGAGCAGCACCGCGAGACCTACATCCGCACCTTCGACCGCCTCGGCATCACCTACAAGATCGTCTTCGCGACGTCGGGCGCGATGGGCGGCTCCGCGTCGGAGGAGTTCCTGGCGCCCACCCCCACCGGCGAGGACACGTTCGTCGCCTGCCACTCCTGCGGCTACGCGGCCAACGCCGAGGCCGTCGTCACCACCGCCCCCGCCGCGCGCTCCTTCGACGACCTGCCCGCGCAGCAGGTCATGGACACCCCCGACACCCCCACCATCGAGACGCTGGTGTCGTACGTCAACGAGCACCACGGCCTGTCCGTCACCGCCGCCGACACGCTCAAGAACGTCGTCGTCAAGGTGACCACGCCCGGCTCCGACAAGGTCGAGACGCTCATCGTCGGCGTGCCGGGCGACCGCGAGGTCGACTTCAAGCGCCTGGAGGCGTCACTGGCGCCCGGCGAGCCCGCCATCTTCGAGGCCGCCGACTTCGCCAGGCACCCCGGCCTCGTCCGCGGCTACATCGGCCCGCAGGTCCTGCGCGAGCTGGGCATCCGCTACCTCGTCGACCCCCGCGTCGTCACCGGCACGTCCTGGGTGACGGGCGCCAACGAGCCCGGCAAGCACGCCGCCAACGTGGTCGCGGGCCGCGACTTCACCCCCGACGGCACCATCGAGGCCGCCGAGGTCCGCGCGGGCGACCCCTGCCCCCGATGCGGCTCCGAGCTGTCCATCGACCGCGGCATCGAGATCGGCCACATCTTCCAGCTCGGCCGCAAGTACGCCGACGCCGCCGGCCTCGACGCGCTCGGCCCCGACGGCAAGCCCATCCGCATCACCATGGGCTCCTACGGCATCGGCGTCTCCCGCGCCGTGGCCGTCATCGCCGAGCAGGCCCACGACCAGCTCGGCCTGGTGTGGCCGCGCGAGGTCGCGCCCGCCGACGTGCACATCGTCGGCACCGGCAAGGAGAACCAGGTGGAGGCCGCCCTGGAGCTGGGCGCCGAGCTGGAGTCGCGCGGGCTGCGCGTCCTGGTCGACGACCGGCCGCAGGTCTCGCCCGGCGTCAAGTTCAAGGACGCCGAGCTGCTCGGCCTGCCGACGATCGTGGTCGTCGGGCGCGGGCTGTCGCAGGGGGTCGTGGAGCTGCGCGACCGCGTCTCGGGCGAGAAGTCCGAGATCCCCCTCGCCGAGGCCGCCGACCGCGTCCTGGCCGCCGTCAACGCCTGACCCTCCCGTACGGACGGAGCCCTTCCTGCCCGGGGAGGGCTCCTTACCGGCGAGCTCACGGCGGGCTCACGGCAGGCCCAGCCGCGAGCTCACCGGCGGGCGAGGATCGCGGCGAAGAAGTCCTTGACCGGCCCGAGCAGCAGCATCGGCTCGTGCCCCACGCCCGGCACCACGTCGAACCGCACGCCGATGCCGTGCTCCTCGAAGTTGTCCCGCAACGCCATCAGCCGCTCCACCCGCGTCACCCCGAACGCGTCGGCGCCCTCCATCCAGTTGGAGTCGCCCGGGTTGTTGATCTCCCAGGTCTCGACGTCCGCACTGCCGACGACCATCTGCACGGGCACGTCCCGAAGCTCCGCCACCCCCGGCGCACGCCCGAACTCCTCCTCGAACCCCAGCAACCCCACCCACCACGGGCTGTCCCGGTCGATGTAGGTGATCCGCCCTGGCGCCCCGATGGACACCCCGGCCAGCCGCTCGGGATGCAGATAGGCGAACCGGTGCACGAACTGCCCGCCGCCCGAGAACCCGTGCAGCAGGAACCGTTCCGTCCGGACGTTGAAACGCTCGCCCACCTCCTCGACCATGGCCAGCAGGGCCAGATCGAAGCGGATGTCGCCGTAGCGCAGGAACTTGAAGTTGTGCAGGTCCTCCGGGTCCTGCCCGATGCCGGCGGGGAACAGCGGCGCCAGCACCAGGCAGCCGTGCTCCTCGGCCCACCTCGCGAAGTGGTCCCGGTACTGCGGGCCGCGCCGCCCCGTCCCGTGCTGCAGGACGACCAGGGGGAGGGGCTCGCCGCCCGGGGCGTGCGCGGACGGCACGTACAGGCAGTAGGAGAACCTCTGGTCGTGCCGGGACGCGAAGACGGTCGTGGCGCCCGCCGAATAGAAGCCGGTCGGATGTCTGACGACGTGCAGTTCCTCAGCCATGAGGCGACAGCCTGCGGGAACGCTGGCCGGTCCACAAGCGGATTGACGCCTGCGCGGTAATCTGCAGGGTGGCCGTCACGCTCATCGTCGACACCCCCGGCTCATCGAACATCCGCGACCCATCGGACGCCGCCTCCCACAGCACCGTGCCCATCGCCGTGCAGCAGTCGCCGCTGGCCGAGCTGTGCGCCTGCCTGCACGCCCTCGACGAGCCCGGCCACCACCCCCTCAGCGCGGGCTGGGTGGCCAGGGCGCACGCGCGGCTCGGCGCGGGCCTGCTGGCCACCGCCGCCGGCTGGGCGCCGCTCTACGGCGCCTTCCGCGCCCGCTATCTCCTCCCGCTGTCCGCCGGTCACCGGCGCACTCTGGAGGACGAGCTGCGCGAGGTGGCCGAGCTGCCCATCGGCGACTTCGTGGCCATGACCGTGCAGGCGCTGATCGGCATGAACGAGACCGAGCTGGCGCCCCGCCTCAGCGACGAGACCCTGCACAGGCTCCGGCTGATCTCCTCCAGCCGCCAGGAGATCGGCGGCCGGCTGCGCGCCGACCCGCACGGCGTACGCGCGGAGCTGCTGGACTTCCTGGCCGCCTTCGCCCGCGCCGCCTTCTCCGCCGAGTGGCCCGCCCTGCGCCGCACCCTCGGCCACGACGGCGCCCTGCGCGAACGCGACCTGCGCAGAAGAGGCGCCCTGACCCTGTCCGGCCTCCCGACCGCCACCCTGTCCGACTTCCCGACCGCGACCCTGTCCGGCTTCCCGGCCGCCACGGCGGGCGCCCCGTCGGGGCGGCGCCTGCGCGTCGTCTTCGACAAGCTCTACAACGCCACCGCCCGCGTCACCGCCGCCCGCCCCTGCCTTCTCGTCCCCACCGTCCACGGGCGGCCGCACTTCGTCATCAAGCACTACCCGGGCTATCCGGTCGTCATCCAGTACAGCGTCGACGCCGCGGAGACCCCCAGCCTGGACACCGCCCGGCGCCGCCTGGCCGCCCTCCAGGACCCGACCCGGCTGCGGCTGTGCCACGCCATCCTGCGCAACCCGGTGGCCACGTCCGAACTGGCCACTCAGCTCGGGATGACGGCGCCGCAGGTCTCCCGGCACCTGCGGCGGCTGCGGGAGGCGGGGCTGGTGCACACGCACCGTCGCGGGCCGGTCGTCTACTACCAGCTCGACGCCGACGCCGTGCAACGCCTCGGCCGGGACCTCCTGTCGGTCCTGTACCACTGACCGCCGCACACACCGCTCAGCCGCCGGCGGACCCCGCCGACGGCGAGGCGGGCGGCGATGCCGCCACCGGCATGCCGGGGAAGGCCGCCGGCGGATCGGGCTTGAAGCTGTACGCCCGGGTCACCGCCTGCTGCATCGCCACCGCCGCGTGCTCCCGCACCTTCACATCCCGCGCGGACACCAGCTCCAGATAGGCCGCCGCCACCCCGTTCTCCAACCGCACCGCCAGCTTGACGGCCAGCTTGGCGTCGGAGGGGAAGAACGGCAGCGCGTAGGAGGCGTCAGGCTCGGCGGGCCGCCCGCCCCGGGTCGTGATGAGCGTGCGGAGCCGATCGCGCTGCGCCCGGTGCGCGTCGTAGGCCGCGCTCATCCGCCGCCGCACCTCCCCCGAGGTGCGCGCCGCCAGCAGCCCGTACGCGAACACCGCCGCGTGCTCGGCGGCCAGGGCCTTGCGCAGCTTCTCCATGTCGTCGGCAGAGCTCACCGAGAACCTCACAGGGACTTAGGAAGGGCGACGGCGTGGGCGGCCTCGCAGGCCCCGATGCTGGCGATGAGCTGGGCCACTCCGGGCGAGACGCCGCCGAGCTGGCGTGGCCGCGCGGCGGCGGCCTTGCGCTCCAGCTCCCGCAGCCGCGACAGCGACGCCTTGACCGGCGAGGCAGTAGGGGAGGGAGAGGCCGAAGCCGAGGCGGCGGGGACGTACTTGCGCAGCTCGTCCAGATGCGCCTGGTGCCGGTCGCGGAACGGCCCCAGCTTCTCGGCTCCGTCGCTGATCAGCGACGAGTAGAGCGCGATCGTCCGCTCCTTCTCCGCGATGAGCCCCTTGAGCAGCACGGTCTCGGGCGAGTCGGGCGGCGGGGAGGCGGCCGGCCGCGCGGGCCCTGAGTCGCTGCAGCCGGTCAGCCCGGCTGCCCCGCCCGTCAGCAGGGCCCCGCCCGCCAGCAGGACCCGACGGGAGAGCTGACGCGCGCGCACGGACTCGAACCTCCAGGTGTCACCGGCCCGTTGAGGCCTCGGTAGCATCGTACGGCCAGTGCCCGCGATCGCCGTCCGGCGACGCTCCGCCATTCGACCGTGACGAGTGGCGCTCTCTCCGTGCCCTCATACGGATAGGGTGTCAACTGTCGTCGCTGGCTGAGCGGCCAGACGGCGGGAGAGCCAGAGGCGAGGTCCGCCCGGCTGAGACATGACAATAGGGGAGGTCGATATGGGCAGCGCATCACCCCGCGACCACCTGATGAAGCTCCTGGAGCCCGTGGTCAGCGCGGAGGGCCTCGACCTGGAGGACATCACGGTCACCCAGGCAGGCAAGAGACGGCTGTTGCGCGTGATCGTGGATCGTGACGGCGGCGTGAGCCTCGACGACGTGGCCGACGTGAGCCAGGCCGTCTCCACGGCGCTGGACGACGACGACGCGATGGGCCAGGCGGCGTACACGCTGGAGGTGTCCTCGCCGGGCGTCGATCGCCCGCTCACCGAGCCGCGCCATTGGCGGCGTGCCGCCAAGCGGCTGGTGAAGGCGGAGCTGAGAGACGGATCCGTGGTGGAGGGCCGCATCGTGGCCGCCGACGAGAGCGGCGTCGACCTCGACGTCTCGGGCGCGCCGCGCAGGCTTGTTTTCGAGGACCTGACCCGCGGACGGGTGCAGGTGGAATTCCGCCGAATCGACGACGTCGACGGCGACGAAGGCTAAGGGGGAGCCGTCGTGGACATCGACATGAGCGTCCTGCGCAGCCTGGAGCGGGAGAAGGACATCTCCTTCGACCTGGTCGTCAAGGCGATCGAGGACGCGTTGCTGATCGCGTACTTCCGCACCGACGGCGCCGCGTCCAAGGCGCGGGCGGAGCTCGACCGGGGCAGCGGTCACGTCACGATCTGGGCGGCCGAGCTCGACGAGGACGGCGAGGTCGTCAGGGAGTTCGACGACACGCCGAACAACTTCAGCAGGATCGCCGCGACCACCGCCAAGCAGGTCATCCTGCAGCAGTTGCGCGACGCCGAGGACGAGATCAACTTCGGCGAGTTCGCCAGCCGCGAGGGCGAGCTGGTCTCCGGCGTGATCCAGCAGGGCAAGGACCCTCGCGTGGTGCTGGTCGACCTCGGCAAGATCGAGGCCGTGCTGCCGCACGCCGAGCAGGTGCCGGGCGAGGAGTACGTGCACGGCGAGCGCATCCGCGCCTACGTGGTGCAGGTGAAGAAGGGCCACAAGGGCCCGTCCGTCACCCTGTCGCGCACGCACCCCGGGCTGGTCAAGAAGCTGTTCGCGCTGGAGGTGCCGGAGATCGCCGACGGCACCGTGGAGATCGCGGCGGTGGCGCGCGAGGCGGGCCACCGGACGAAGATCGCCGTCAGGTCGCGCAAGCAGGGCGTGAACGCCAAGGGCGCCTGCATCGGCCCGATGGGCTCGCGGGTGCGCAACGTGATGACGGAGCTGCACGGCGAGAAGATCGACATCATCGACTGGTCGGAGGATCCGGGCGAGTTCGTCGGGAATGCGCTGTCGCCGGCGCGCGTTTCCCACGTCGAGGTTCTCGATCTCGACGGCCGGGTCGCGCGGGTGACGGTGCCCGACTACCAGCTCTCGCTGGCGATCGGCAAAGAGGGACAGAACGCCCGGCTGGCCGCGAGGCTCACGGGGTGGCGGATCGACATCCGGCCCGATACACAAGCCGAGGACGCCGCCGGTTCCGTAGATGCGTCAACACGGTAAGCTGGAATATGGTGGCCGAGCGGTCCCACAGCGCACCTGTGTGGGCTGCCGGGCTCGCGAGGCTAAGTCCGAGCTGCTCCGTCTGGTGCGGGTCGAGGGCCAAGTGGTCCCTGACCTGCGCGGACGGCTCCCGGGTCGAGGTGCATCGCTGCACCCGGCCCTGAGCTGTCTGGAGCTTGCCGAGCGGCGCCGAGCGTTCCCGCGCGCGTTCCGCGTGCCGGGGCCGCTTGACAGCTCGCCCGTGCGAGCGCACCTGGAGGGAGACCAAGAAATGTCATGTAGGACGCCGAGTTGATGGGCGGAGTCAGATTGCTATGAGCGCCTGATGAGCACGCGGCGATGAAGACGTCAAGGTAGCGACGGTCCGGACGGCACAGCCAGCCTCCCGGGCCGAGTAAGGGAGTGCAGTGGCGAAGGTCCGGGTATACGAGCTCGCTAAGGAGTTCGGCGTAGAGAGCAAGGTCGTCATGGCCAAGCTCCAAGAGATGGGAGAGTTCGTCCGTTCGGCGTCCTCGACCATCGAAGCGCCGGTGGTCCGCAGGCTCACCGAAGCGCTAGGGGTCTCCAAGGGAGGCTCCTCGAGGGGCGGCGGTCAGTCGTCCAACAAGCCGCAGCCGCCAAGGGCTGCGCCCCGGCCGGCCGAAGGCCAGGCCGGTAACGGTGCCGGGCAGGCACCGGTTCCCGCTCCACCGCGTCCGGGCCCCAAGCCCGGTCCGCGTCCCGGCCCGCAGGGCGGCGGTCAGCAGGGCGGCCAGCAGGGTGGTCAGCAGGGTGGCCAGCAGGGCGGCGGTCAGCCGCGCCCGCCGGTGCCGATGCCGCACCAGCAGCCGCAGCAGGCCCCCGAGGCCGCTCGCGGCGAGACCTCCGGTGCCCCGCAGGCGCGTTTCGAGAGCGGTGCGCCCGCTCGGCCGACCCCTGGCCCGCGTCCTGGCGCGCCCGCCGGTGGCGGTCCGCGTCCCGGTCCAGGCCCCAAGCCCGGCCCGCGTCCCGGCGGCCCCGGTGAGCGTGGCGGCGAGCGCGGTGGTGAGCGCGGCGACCGTGGTGACCGCGCTGAGCGTGGCGACCGCGGCGACCGTGGTGGCGACCGCGGCGGTTCGGCGCACGCGCCGCGTCCCGGCGCGCCCGCCGGTGGCGGTCCGCGTCCCGGCCCCGGTCCGCGGCCTGGTCCGCGTGGTCCGCGTCCGGGCAACAACCCGTTCTCGTCCAACGCCAGCGGCATGGGCCAGTCCCGTCCGCCGCGTCCCGGTGGCAACCGCGAAGGCGGCGGTCCCGGGCAGCGCGAGCGTCGTGACGGCCCGCCGCGCGACGGCGCGATGCCGCGTCCGCCGCAGGGCCGCGGTGGCGACAGGCCCACTCCTGGCCCGCGTCCCGGCCCGCCCTCCGGTGGTGGCCCGCGTCCGGGCCCCGGCGGCGGTGGCGGCGCGGGCGGTCCCCGTCCGGGTGGCCCGCGTCCCAACCCGATGATGATGCCGCAGGGTCGTCCTGCCGGTCCCGGCGGCGGTGGCCGTCCGGGTGGCGGTGGCGGCGGTGGCGGTCGTCCCGGCGGTGGCGGCGGTGGCCGTCCCGGTGGTGGCGGCGGTCGTCCGGGTGGCGGCGGCGGTTTCGCCGGTCGCCCGGGTGGCGGCGGCGCCGGTCCGCGCACCGGCACCGGTGGTCCCGGCGGCGGTGGCGGCGGCGGTGGCTTCGGCGGCCGTCCCGGTGGCGGTGGCCGTGGCCGTGGTGGCGGCACCGCGGGAGCCTTCGGGCGTCCCGGCGGCCGTCCCGCGCGTGGCCGCAAGTCCAAGCGTCAGAGGCGCCAGGAGTTCGACAACATGTCGGCGCCGGCGATCGGCGGTGTGCAGGTCGCCCGTGGCAACGGCGCGACGATCCGCCTGCCGCGCGGCGCGTCGCTGTCCGACTTCGCCGACCGCATCGGCGCGAACCCCGCCTCGCTCGTGCAGATCATGCTGCACCTGGGCGAGATGGTGACCGCGACGCAGTCGGTGAACGAGGAGACGCTGCAGCTTCTCGGCCAGGAGCTCGACTACGACATCCAGGTCGTCAGCCCGGAGGAGGAGGACCGCGAGCTTCTCGAGGCCTTCGACATCGAGTTCGGCGAGGACGAGGGCGACGAGGCCGACCTGGCCGCGCGTCCGCCGGTCGTGACCGTCATGGGTCACGTCGACCACGGTAAGACCAAGCTGCTCGACGCCATCCGCAAGACCAACGTGGTGGCGCGCGAGGCGGGTGGCATCACCCAGCACATCGGTGCTTACCAGGTCGCCGCCGAGCACGAGGGCGAAGAGCGGAAGATCACCTTCATCGACACCCCGGGTCACGAGGCGTTCACCGCCATGCGTGCCCGAGGCGCCAAGTCCACCGACATCGCGGTGCTGGTGGTCGCGGCCGACGACGGTGTGAAGCCGCAGACGATCGAGGCTCTCAACCACGCCCAGGCGGCCGAGGTGCCGATCGTGGTCGCGGTCAACAAGGTCGACAAGGAGGGCGCAGACCCGAACAAGGTCCGTGCCCAGCTCACCGAGTACGGCCTGGTGGCCGAGGAGTACGGTGGCTCGACCCTCTTCGTCGACATCTCGGCGAAGAACGGCACGGGCATCGACAACCTCCTCGAGGCCATCCTGCTGACCGCGGACGCCGAGCTCGACCTGCGGGCCAACCCGACGATGGACGCCCAGGGCATCGCGATCGAGGCGCACCTCGACCGTGGCCGCGGCCCCGTCGCGACCGTCCTGGTCCAGCGCGGCACGCTGCGCGTCGGCGACTCGATCGTGTGTGGCGAGGCCTTCGGCCGCGTCCGCGCGATGCTCGACGACAACGGCGAGCCGGTCGAGGAGGCCACGCCGTCGCGTCCCGTCCTGGTGATGGGTCTGACGGCGGTGCCGAGCGCCGGTGACAACTTCATCGTGGTCACCGACGACCGGATGGCCCGGCAGATCGCCCAGCAGCGCGCGGCGCGCAAGCGCAGCGCCGACATGGCGAAGTCGAGCCGTCGCCGCACCCTCGAAGAGCTGTTCAGCGACCTTGAGAAGGGCCGCGTCGACGAGCTCAAGCTCATCATCAAGGGTGACGTGTCCGGTTCGGTGGAGGCCCTGGAAGACGCCCTGCTCAAGATCGACGTCGGCGACGAGGTCAGGCTCCGTGTCCTGCACCGCGCGGTCGGCGCGATCACCGAGTACGACGTCAACCTGGCCGTCGCCGACGACAACGCGGTCATCATCGGCTTCAACGTCCGGCCCGAGCCCCGGGCGCGCGACCTGGCCGAGCGCGAGGGCGTCGACATCCGCTACTACTCGGTCATCTACCAGGCGATCGAGGAGATCGAAGCGGCGCTCAAGGGCATGCTCAAGCCCGAGTTCGAAGAGGTCCAGATGGGCACCGCCGAAGTCCGCGAGGTCTTCAAGGTGCCGAAGATCGGCAACGTCGCCGGTTCGCTGGTCCGCTCCGGTCTGATCGTCCGCAACAGCAAGGCCAGGGTCATCCGCGACGGCGTCGTCATCGCGGACAACCTGACCGTCTCGTCCCTGCGTCGCTTCAAGGATGACGCGACCGAGGTCCGCGAGGGCTTCGAGTGCGGTATCGGTGTCGGCTACAACGACATCAGGATCGACGACGTGATCGAGACGTTCGAGATGCGGGAGAAGCCGCGCGTGTGACGCGCGGCCGGGCGCCCGGCGGGACATCCGCCGGGCGCCTCTCGCACGCCCGGGCCTGGTCCCCACCGCAGCAGGCCCGGCGTGCTCACACACCCAGGCAAGCGGTGGTGACCAACGATGTATGTGGGTGCTCTGACCCTGGACATCCTGCTCGGCGACGTCAGATCGCTGAAGCAGAAGCGCTCTGTCGTACGGCCGCTGATCGCCGAGTTGCAGCGCCGTTATCCCAGCATCGCGGTGGCTGAGACCGGCCATCTCGACCTGCATCGCAGAGCGGAGGTCGGCGTGGCGGTTGTCTCCGCCTCTGCGGGTAACTGCAAGGAGGTGCTGGACGCCTGCGAGCGCATGGTGGCCTTCCGCCCCGAGATCGAGCTCCTGTCGGCCCGGCACCGGCTCTACAACGATGAAGAAGATTGAACGACTGCACGGCCAGGTCGTGCGTGAGGGGGAGCGAACATGGTGGATGCAGCACGAGCACGCAAGCTCGCCGACCGCATCCAGCAGATCGTCGCCGAGATGCTGGAGCGCCGGATCAAGGATCCGCGTCTGGGCTTCGTCACCGTGACCGACACGCGCATCACCGCTGACCTGCGTGACGCCACGGTGTTCTACACGGTGTTCGGCTCCGATGCCGAGCGGGCCGACAGCGCCGCCGCCCTCGAAAGCGCCAAGGGGATCATCCGCTCCGAGGTGGGCCGCCAGACCGGGGTGCGGTTCGCCCCGACGCTGACGTTCAAGCACGACCCGCTGCCCGACAGCGCCCGGCACCTCGACGAGCTGATCAACGCCGCCAGGGCGCGGGACGCCGAGGTGGCGCGGCAGGCCGAGGCCGCCTCCTACGCCGGGGAGGCCGACCCCTACCGCAAGCCCGACGACGAGGAAGACGCCGAGGTGAGCAGGGACGATCAGGCGTGACGCCCGACGTACGCGACAGGACCGACCGCCCGGCGAACCTCGGGCGGCTTCCCGGCGAGGGCTGCCCGATCCCCGATTCTTCGTGGGATCGGGCGCTGCGGCTGATCGGCCAGGCCGACGAGGTCGCGCTGGCCTGCCACGTGAACCCCGACGGCGACGCGCTCGGGTCGATGCTGGCCGTGGCGTTCGTGCTGCGCTCGATGGGCAAGCGGGTGGTGGCCTCCTTCGGTGACCGGATCTTCGCGGTGCCGAGGCTGCTGGGGTTCCTGCCGGGGCAGGAGATGCTGGTGCCGCCGGAGGAGTACCCTGCGGCGCCCGACCTGATGATCGTGTTCGACTGCTCGACGTTCGAGCGGGTGGGGCTGCTGGGCGCCAACGCCGCCTCGGCGCGCGAGGTGATCGTCGTCGACCACCACCCGTCCAACACCGGGTTCGGCACGCTCGACCTCATCGACGCCGACGCGGCGGCCACGGCCATGCTGGCCGAGCAGCTCGTCTACCGGCTCGGCGGCCGGCTCGACCGCGACATCGCCACCTGCCTGTACGCGGGGCTGGTGACCGACACCGGGTCGTTCCGCTACTCCTCGACCACGCCCGCCGTGCACCAGATGGCCGCCAGGCTGGTGGCGACCGGGCTGCGTACCGACGAGATCGCCCGCGAGCTGTGGGACCGTTCCCCGTTCGGCTACCTCAAGGTGCTGGCGAACGCGCTGGAGCGGGTGACGCTGGAGGGCCGGCTGGTGTGGACGTACGTCTCGCGGGTCGACCGGGCCGCGTACGGGCTGCCGTACTCCGAGCTGGAAGGCATCATCGACATCGTGCGCCGCGCCGACGAGGCCGAGGTGGCGGTCGTGCTCAAGGAGGACGACCACGGCGACTGGCAGGTCTCGACCCGGTCCAAGGGCACGATCGACGTGGCCGCGGTGTGCGCGGCACTCGGCGGCGGCGGCCATCACAACGCGGCGGGCTACACCTCGTACGAGACCGTGGAGGAGACCATGGCGAAGTTCCGGCGCGAGCTGCGGAGGGTTTCCTGAATGGCCGAGAGCGGTCTGATCATCGTCGACAAGCCGGCGGACTGGACCTCCCACGACGTGGTGGCCAAGATGCGGCGCATCGCGGGCACCCGCCGGGTGGGCCACGCGGGCACGCTCGACCCGATGGCGACGGGCGTGCTGGTGGTCGGCGTGGAGAAGGCGACCAGGCTGCTGGGGCACCTGACGCTGACGGAGAAGGTGTACGAGACCACCATCCGGCTCGGCGTGAGCACCAACACCGACGACGCCGAGGGCGAGGTCGTCGCCACGGCTTCGGCGTCGGAGGTCACGGCGGCGGAGATCGCCAAGGGCGTGGCCGCGCTGACCGGTGAGATCATGCAGGTCCCGCCGCAGGTCAGCGCGATCAAGGTGAACGGCGAGCGGGCCTACAAGAAGGCCCGCGCGGGCGAGGAGGTCGCGCTGGCGGCCAGGCCCGTCACGGTGCGGCAGTTCGACGTGCTCGGCGTCAGGCACGGCGGCGACGTCGTGGACGTGGACGCGGTCGTGACCTGCTCCAGCGGCACCTACATCCGCTCCCTGGCCCGCGACCTGGGCGCCGGGCTCGGCGTGGGCGGCCATCTGACGATGCTGCGGCGCACCCGGGTGGGGCCGTACGACCTGTCGCTGGCCAGGAGCATCGAGCAGCTCGCGGGGGAGTGCGTGATCCTGCCCATCGGCGAGGCGGTTGCGGCGGCGTTCCCGCGCCGCGACGTCACGGCCGACGAGGCCCGCGTCATCGGGCACGGCGGGCGGCTGCCCTCCGTGGGGCTCGGCAAGGGGCCGATCGGGGTCTTCGGCCCGGAGGGCGAGCTGCTGGCGCTGGTCGAGGAGCAGGGCCGGGTGGCCAAGCCCCTCGCGGTGTTCGTCGGGTAGGGGGTGCGGGCGCGTCACTCGTCCGACGGCTCTGTCGAGGCGAGTGAGCGTGCGTCTAGTCGGCTGCCGACAGACGCACCGCCCGGGCCGCGACGAGTGCGATGAGCGCGACGAGGACGATGGAGACGATCTCCCGGAGCTGGTCGGGGCTGTATCCGGCGTGGAACCCGATGACCAGCACGAGAACGATGACGATCACCGGCTGTGGAGCCCGGGACGCCGGTGATGACCGCTGTGTGCTCATGGTTGTGTATCACCCTTTCCGGTATGCGAGTCGCAGGAGGAGTGTCACCGCCGGGCGCCGCTCGTAAAGATGGCGGGGCCCTGTTGGCAATTGCCACTTGGCGGTGCCCGGCATCTTCGGCAGGAAGACCGGGGATAAGGGGGGCATCGCCGATCCTCGGGGTGACATGTGCCCACATCGAACCTGACGCTGCGCAGACGTCAGCTTGCGAGCCAGTTACGCAAGATGCGGCAGGAAGCCGGGATGACCATCGAAGAGGTCGCCGGTCGGCTGCCGGCCAGCGCCACCAAGATCAGCCGCATGGAGAACGGGCGGCGCGGGGCCAGCCCGCGCGACATCCGGAACCTGAGCGAGATCTACGGCGTCGATGACGAGCGCGTGGTGGACACGCTGATCGCCCTGGCGTCGGAGTCGCGGTACCAGGGGCTGCGGCAGGAGTTCGGGGATCTCGGGCACGCCGTCATGTACACGCACATGGACATCGAGGCTGCGGCGTTCGCGATCACCGAGGTGCAGATCTCCTACCTGCCCGCGCTGCTGCAGGTCGAGGAGTACGCCCGCTCGCTCATCCGGGGGATCCAGCCGGGGCTGGCCACGGAGATGCTCGAACGGCGGGTGCAGGCCCGGATGAAGCGCCGCGCGCGGCTGTGGGAGGAGCCCGCGCTGCCGTACTGCGCCCTTGTGGACGAGGCGGCGCTGCGCAGGGAGGTGGGCGGCACGCGCGTCATGCGCCGGCAGCTCGACCACCTGCTGCGCATGACGGCGGAGCGCCGGGTGACGCTGCAGGTGATGCCGTTCTGCGGCGGCGCCTACAGGGGGATGGACGGCTCGTTCATGTTGTACGAGATGCACGAGCCGATGCCGACCCCGGTCGTCTTCGTCGAGGCCATGGACTCGGTCGAGTACCTGGAGAAACCCGCCACAGTCGCGATCTATCGTGACGCGATCAAGGATCTGAAGAAGGTCGCGCTGTCCCCTGCGGCCTCGGCGCGGCTCATCGACCAGTATGCTTCACGCAGAGTAGCCATCTGACTGCGGAGGAGCATCGTGGACCTTGCCTGGCAGCGCGCGTGCAACGGCGGCAACTGCGTGGAGGTGGCCATGCACGAGGGGCGCGTCAAGGTCAGGGACAGTAAGGGGGGAGACGACGGCCCGATCCTCGACTTCAGCCGCGAGGAGTGGAGCCGCTTCCTGGAGACGGTGCGGGCTTACGGGCCACGATGATGTCGCGGACGATCGCCTGATCCACCCAGTGCTCGAAGTCCGGGTACTCCAGCACCTCCAGCCCCGCGTCCGTGAGGATCCTGCCCAGCTCCGCGCTCTTGCCGCCGTAGGTGTTCCAGGAGATCCCCATCGCCCCGCCGGGCCGCAGCAGCTCGGCCCAGCCGGGCACGGCCTTGGCCAGCAGCTCCAGCGGGCTGCGTGACAGCCCGCCGCCGCCCTTGCTGCCGTGCTGGACGCCGTAGGGCGCGTCGGTCACCAGCAGGTCGAACGAGCGGGGCTTGAAGAACTCGCGGCTGCGCAGCGTGTCGGCGTTCACCACGGCCAGGTGCTGGACGTCGCCCGCCTTGACGGCCTCCTTCGACAGGCCGAAGGTGACGTTGAGCCGCCGCCCGGCCAGCGCCCGGTCGCGGCGCACCGGCACGGTCTCGGCGGTGTGCTTGAGCCGCTTGTTGCGCAGCCAGGTCTTGATGAAGCCGCTGTAGGCCTCGAAGTCCTTGCCGTCCACGTCGATGCCGTAGGCGTCGTAGCCGTACATGAGAGCCTGGTTGAGGGTGGTGCCACGGCCGCAGAGCGGGTCGAAGACCTGCAGCCCGTCGCTCAGGCCCTTCTCGCCCGCCAGCGCGGTGACGTTGAGCAGCAGCTTGGTGAAGTGCTCGTTGGTCTTGCCGGCGTACTTCTGGATGGTGAGCAGGTCGCTGCTCAGCCGGTCGCGCGGGCTCATGGTGAGGGGCCTGAGCAGGTCGCCCTCGACGCCGAACACCGCGTAGACGGACGACAGGTTCGACAGCAGCCGCACGTCGGGTTCGCTCAGCGGGCGGGCGGTCTCGAACGTCACGTAAGGGACGCCGCCGATGCGGGTCTCCTCGCTGTCCAGGACGTCGCCGTCGAGGGCGCGCGTGCTGAAGACGGCCAGCTCGGCGCGGGTCAGCCGGATGGAGCTCTCGCCGTAGACCCGGTTGAAGGCAGGCAGGATCAGAAGCGCGTAACGAGGCATGATGCCCGATGATAACCCCCTCGATTGGAGGGAAGGGCGCGGCGCATGGCAGGCTTGTACGGGTTGATCCGGGGACAAGCGAATGGGGCCTAGCGTGCAGGGTTCGGAGAGGTCTGTCGTCACCATCGGCGTGTACGACGGGGTCCACCGCGGGCACCAGCGGGTGGTCGAGCGCACGGTCGCCGTCGCCAGGGAGCGGGGCCTGCGCAGTGTGGCCGTGACGTTCGAGCCGCATCCGGAGGAGGTGGTGCGGCCCGGGTCGCATCCGTTCCGGCTGAGCAACGCGCGGCGCAGGAGCGAGCTGCTGGTGGAGCTGGGCGTGGACGAGGTCGACGTGCTGGAGTTCACGCTGGGGCTGTCACGCACGCCGCCGGAGGAGTTCGCGCACAGCGTGCTGGCCGAGCGGCTGCGGGCGGCGGTCGTGGTGGTGGGGGAGAACTTCGCGTTCGGCCAGGGCGCCAAGGGCGATGTCGAGACTTTGCGGACGCTGGGCGAGATGTACGGCTTCGAGGTGGAGGCCGTGCCGCTCCTCGACGGCGTCTCCTCCAGCTCGATCCGCGACCTGCTGGTGGACGGCGACGTGGCGCGGGCCAGGGAGTGGCTCGGCCGGCCGCACCGCGTGGAGGGCGTGGTCGTCCGCGGCTACCAGCGCGGACGCCAGCTCGGCTTCCCCACCGCGAACGTCGAGACCCCGCAGTACACCGCGATCCCGGCCGACGGCGTCTACGCGGGCTGGATGGAGTGCGTCCCGGTGGCCAACCTGCCCGCCGTCTACGCGGGTGAGCGCTGGCCGGCCGCGATCTCGGTGGGCACGAACCCGACGTTCGAGGGGGTGCCGCGCACGGTCGAGGCGTACGCGCTGGACCGGGACGACCTGGAGCTGTACGGGGTGCACGTGGCGGTGGAGTTCGCGGCGCGGCTGCGCGGGAACACGCGGTTCGAGTCCATCGACGCGCTGATCGCCCAGATCCACGCCGACGTGGACGCCACCCGCCGGGTCACGCGCTGAGAGCCGGCGGGCAGGCCCGTTTCGCGTGCGTCCGTGCATCGGACATGAGGTGGTAACCTTGCATGTCGGCTCTGTAGCGGTGGCGCTGCGCGCTGCCCATGAAGGCCTTCACGCGGCGACTGTAGGCACGCACGGTCGTTCGCGCTTCCATCTCATTCGCGCGTGTCCGTAGATCGAAGGAGAGCCGTGTCCCTCGACACCGCTGCCAAGAAGACCATCATCACTGAGTACGCGACGGCCGAAGGCGACACCGGTTCGCCCGAGGTGCAGATCGCGCTGCTCAGCAAGCGCATCAGCGAGCTGACCGAGCACCTGAAGACGCACAAGCACGACCACCACAGCCGTCGTGGTCTGCTGCTGCTCGTGGGTCGCCGGCGCCGCCTGCTGAAGTACCTGCAGAAGGTCGACATCCAGCGCTACCGTTCGCTCATCGAGCGGCTCGGTCTGCGCCGATAGCGTGAAAAGGGAGCGGCGTCCGCGCCGCTCCCTTCTCATATGGGGTAGGACCCCATACGGTCGGACGCGTGGCGGCGTGAATCGCCCCCGCGCCTGACGTACAACTGAAGATCCGAGACACAGCCCCCGCGTCCGTTCAGCACCATGCGACCCGCGACGCCTGCGGGCCGGTCCTCGGTAGTGGCTTCCGGTAAGAACGCACTTGACCGGGCGCTTCGATCGAAGACCGGCGCTGCACCTAACGAGGGTGCCGGTGAGAAGAGGGCGCGGGTGACCGACCACAAGGAGGTCCCCCGTGGAGGGTGTCCACACTGCTGAAGCCGTCATAGACAACGGCTCATTCGGCACGCGCACGATCCGGTTCGAGACCGGTCGTCTCGCGCGCCAGGCGGCGGGCTCCGCCGTCGCCTATCTCGACAACGACACGATGGTGCTCTCGGCGACCACCGCCTCGAAGACGCCGAAGGAACAGTTCGACTTCTTCCCGCTGACGGTGGACGTCGAGGAGCGCATGTACGCCGCGGGCCGCATCCCCGGCTCGTTCTTCCGCCGTGAGGGCCGTCCCTCCGAGGACGCCATCCTCACCTGCCGCCTGATCGACCGGCCGCTGCGCCCGTCGTTCGTCAAGGGCCTGCGCAACGAGGTCCAGGTCGTCGCCACGGTCATGGCGCTCAACCCCGACCACCTCTACGACGTGGTCGCGATCAACGCCGCGTCGCTGTCCACCCAGCTCGCCGGGCTGCCCTTCTCGGGCCCGATCGGCGGCGTCCGGGTGGCGCTGATCGACGGCCAGTGGGTGGCCTTCCCGACGCACCCCGAGCTGGAGCGCGCCACGTTCGACATGGTCGTCGCGGGGCGGGTGCTGGAGGACGGCGACGTCGCGATCATGATGGTCGAGGCCGAGTCCACCAAGGACACGCTGAAGCTGGTCGCCGAGGGCGCCGTCGCGCCCACCGAGGAGACGGTCGCGCAGGGCCTCGACGCCGCCAAGCCGTTCATCAAGGTGCTGTGCGAGGCGCAGTCGCGCATCGCGCGGGTCGCGGCCAAGGAGACGGCCGAATACCCGGTCTTCCTCGAATACCAGGAGGACGTCTACGCCGCCGTCGAGGCCGCGATCAAGACGGAGCTGGCCGCCGCGCTGACCATCGCCGGCAAGCAGGAGCGCGAGAACGAGCTGGAGAAGGTCAAGGCGCTGGCCGCCGAGAAGCTCCTGCCCGAGTTCGAGGGCCGCGAGAAGGAGATCTCCGCCGCGTTCCGCTCGGTCATGAAGAAGCTCATGCGCGCGCGGGTCGTCAACGAGGGCGTCCGCATCGACGGCCGCGGCACCAAGGACATCCGCGCCCTGTCGGCCGAGGTCCACGTGGTGCCCCGGGTGCACGGCTCGGCGCTGTTCGAGCGCGGCGAGACCCAGATCATGGGCATCACCACGCTGAACATGCTGCGCATGGAGCAGGTCATCGACACGCTCAACCCCGAGCGGACCAAGCGCTACATGCACAACTACAACTTCCCGCCCTACTCCACCGGTGAGACCGGCCGGGTGGGCTCGCCCAAGCGCCGCGAGATCGGTCACGGCGCGCTGGCCGAGCGGGCGCTGATCCCCGTGCTGCCCACGCGCGAGGAGTTCCCGTACGCGATCCGGCAGGTCTCCGAGGCCCTCGGCTCCAACGGCTCCACCTCGATGGGCTCGGTCTGCGCCTCCACGATGGCGCTGCTCGACGCCGGTGTGCCGCTCAAGGAGATGGTCGCGGGCATCGCGATGGGCCTGATCGGCGAGGGCGACACCTACGTCACCCTGACCGACATCCTCGGCGCCGAGGACGCCATGGGCGACATGGACTTCAAGGTCGCCGGCACCAAGGACGTCATCACCGCCCTGCAGCTCGACACCAAGCTCGACGGCATCCCCGCCAGCGTGCTGGCCGGCGCGCTCAAGCAGGCCAAGGGCGCCCGCCTGGCGATCCTCGACGTGATGCAGGAGGCCATCGACTCCCCGGCGGAGATGAACCCGACGGCGCCGCGCATCATCACCATCAAGGTCCCTGTCGACAAGATCGGCGAGGTCATCGGCCCGAAGGGCAAGATGATCAACCAGATCCAGGACGACACGGGCGCCGAGATCACCATCGAGGACGACGGCACGATCTACATCGGCGCCACCGACGGGCCCGCCGCCGAGGCCGCCCGCTCGGCGATCAACGCCATCGCCAACCCGCACATGCCGGAGGTCGGCGAGCGTTACCTGGGCACGGTCGTCAAGATCGCCGCCTTCGGCGCGTTCATCTCGCTCATGCCCGGCAAGGACGGCCTGCTGCACGTCTCCCAGATCCGCAAGCTGCACGGCGGCAAGCGGATCGAGAACGTCGAGGACGTCATGAGCGTCGGCGAGAAGATCCAGGTCGAGATCGCCGAGATCGACGGCCGCGGCAAGCTCTCGCTGGTGCCGGTCGAGGTCATCGAGAAGGAGGCCGCCGAGAAGGCCGCTTCCGGCGACGCGACCCCGGCCGAGTCCGGCGACCAGCCGGAGTCCGCCGCCCCCGCCGGCGACGACAAAGGCGAGCGGCCCCGCCGCACCCGCACCCGCGTGCGCACCCGCGGCTCCGAGGGAGACGACCGGAACTCGTGACGACGACCACGCTGCACCCCGGCAAGGACGGAGCCGGGGTGGTAAGGCGCACCGTCCTCCCGGGTGGGCTGCGCGTGGTGACCGAGACCATGCCGACCGTGCGAAGCGTCGCGGTCGGCATGTGGGTCGGCATCGGCTCGCGTGATGAGGCCCCCGAGCACATGGGGGCCACCCATTTCCTCGAACACCTGCTGTTCAAGGGCACGCCCACACGCGACGCGATGGAGATCTCCGCCTCGATCGAGGGCATCGGCGGTGAGATCAACGCCTTCACCGCCAAGGAGTACACCTGCTACTACGCGCGGGTGCTCGACGAGGACCTGCCGATCGCGGTGGACGTCCTCGCCGACGTCGTGACCAGCTCGCTGGTGACCGAGCAGGACGTCGAGTCCGAGCGGGGCGTGATCCTGGAAGAGATCGCCATGCACGACGACGACCCGTCCGACGTGGTGCACGAGCAGTTCGCGGCGGCGCTGTACGGCGACTCGCCGATCGGCCGGCCCATCCTGGGCACGGTCGACTCGATCAACGCGCTGGCGCGGGAGCGGATCGCCGAGTACTACCGGTCCTACTACCGGCCTCGCACCACGGTCGTGTCCGTCGCGGGCAACGTCCGGCATGAAGCGGTCGTCGAGCTGGTGACCAGGGCGTACGAGCGGGCGGGCATGCTGAGCGGCCCCGCCGAGTTCGCGCCGCCGCGCACCAGCGGCCCCGGCGCCGCGACACGTTCCGGCGTCGCGGTGCTCGACCGGCCGACCGAGCAGGCCAACCTGGTGCTCGGCACGACCGGCCTGGCCCGTACCGACGACCGCAGGTTCGCGCTCGGCGTGCTTAACGCGGCGCTGGGCGGCGGCATGTCGTCCAGGCTCTTCCAGGAGATCAGGGAGAAGCGCGGCCTGGCCTACTCGGCCTACAGCTACACCTCGGCCTACGCCGACACCGGGCAGTTCGGCATCTACGTGGGCTGCCTGCCGTCGAAGATCGACGACGTGCTCAAGATCTGCCGGGACGAGGTGTCCAGGGTGGTGGCCGAGGGCCTGAGCGCCGACGAGATCATGCGCGGCAAGGGGCAGATGCGCGGCGGGCTCGTGCTGGGCCTGGAGGACACCGGCTCGCGCATGTCCCGCATCGGCAAGAACGAGCTGGTCTACGACGAGCTCATGTCGGTGGACGAGGTGCTGGCCCGCATCGAGGCCGTCACCCCGGACGAGATCTCCGAGGTGGCGCACGACGTGCTCAACCGGCCGCTCACGCTGGCCGTGATCGGCCCGTACGGCGACAAGGACTTCTCCGACGCCGTTCGATAGGGTCTCCCTGTGATCAGGGTAGGTGTGCTCGGCGCCCAGGGGCGCGTGGGCGTCGAGGTGTGCAAGGCGGTCGAGGCGGCCACCGACATGGAGTTGGTGGCCGCGCTCGACAAGGACGACCCCATCGAGGGGCTCGAAGGCGCCGAGGTGGTGGTCGACTTCACCCATCCCGATGTGGTGATGGGCAACCTCGAATGGATGATCGGCCACGGCATCCGTCCGGTGGTGGGCACGACGGGGTTCGACGAGGGGCGCCTGGAGAGCGTGCGCGGCTGGCTGGCGGCCAACCCGGGCACGAGCTGCCTGATCGCGCCCAACTTCGGCATCGCGGCCGTCCTCATGATGCACTTCGCGCAGCAGGCGGCCCGTTACTTCGAGTCCGTCGAGATCGTGGAGCTGCACCACCCCAACAAGGCCGACGCGCCGTCCGGCACGGCCCGGCGCACGGCCGAGCTGGTGTCCGAGGCGCGCGCCAAGGCGGGCCTGGCCGCGATGCCCGACGCGACGAGCACCGCGCTCGACGGGGCTCGCGGCGCCGACGTGGGCGGCGTGCACGTGCACGCGGTGCGCCTGTCCGGGCTGATCGCGCACCAGGAGGTGCTGCTCGGCGGCGACGGCGAGACCCTCACGATCAGGCACGACACGATGAGCAGGGCGGCGTTCACCCCGGGCGTGCTGCTCGGCGTGCGCAGGGTGCGCGAGCTGCCCGGCCTCACGGTCGGCCTGGAGCCGCTGCTCGACCTGTGAGACGCACACGACGTGCCCACACCCCGAGGGCGTGGGCACGTCGTGAGGAGAGGGTCCCGGCTCCGCACAGCCGGGCCTACGATCATCAACCCTAATACGGGCGGCGAGATCCGCCTGAACCATGAGATCGTGTCGCCATGGTGCGATGGGCGCGCGAGAGCGAGCTGCCCGGGCTGGTCGCGATCGAGCTGGCCGCCGACGGGCTCTTCGAACAGGTGGGCATCGTCTTCCCGCCGGGCACGACGCAGATCGAGGAGGTCGGAGACCCTGACGTGGTGCTCGTCGAGGGCGAGCCGCCGGCCGGGTTCGCGCTGATCGGCTGGGTGGACGGCAACCTGCACCTCGAACAGCTCGCCGTGCGTCCCGGCGACATGCGCCAGGGCATCGGCGGGCGGCTGATGGCCGCCGTGCTCGACCACGCCAGGGCCGCGGGCGCTCCCCGGGTGACGCTGACGACCTTCCGCGACGTGCCATGGAACGCGCCGTGGTACGAGCGGCACGGCTTCTTCAGGATGCCCGAGGCGCAGTGGGGGCCGCAGTTGCGCGACCTCGTGCGGCAGGAGCGCGACCTGGGGATCGAGGTTGCCCCCCGCGTCGTCATGCACCGCGTCCCCTGACCTATTTCCCCCTCCGACGGGTGGGTTTGACCGGCGATGCCACCAGCGAATACTCTCATGAGCCAGTTGGATGATTCCGGTAGACACTGCAGCTAGGCGGGTTGCCGGTAGGCGTGAAATGAGGATCCCCCGGTGGCCGAACTGCCCCTCTCCCGGCGTTCACTCCTGCGGGCCGCCGCGCTCGTCGCGGCGCTCCCCGCACTCGCGACCGCCTGCGGCTCCGACGACCCCGCCACGCCCACCGCCCAGGGCGGCGGCGCCCTGGACACGCTGCGGGTCGCCCTCCCGTCCTCCATCGGCTCGCTCGACGCGGCCAAGGAGGCGGGCATCATGAACTACGTGGTCGCCCTCCTCGTCCAGGAGGCCCTGGTCGGCGTCGGGCAGGACGGCAGCCTCCAGCCCTCCCTGGCCGAGTCGTGGGCCAGGAAGGACGCGACCACCTACGTCTACAAGATCCGCTCCGGCGTGAGGTTCTCCGACGGCGCGCCGCTGACCGCCGCCGACGTCGTCGCCAGCCTGAACCTGCACGCCAAGAAGGGCTCCACCACCGCGTTCGCCTACGCCTACGCCAACGTCAAGAGCGTCGAGACCACCGCCGACGCCGAGGTCACGATCAAGCTCAAGGAGCCGGATGCGTCCTTCGCCTGGACGCCCTCCCCTGGCACGCTGCTGGTGACCAGCGAGAAGTTCATCGAGGCCACCGGCGAGCGCATCGGCACGCCGGAGGGCAAGCTGCTCGGGACGGGGCCGTACAAGGTGGCGGAGTTCGCCCCCGACTCGCACGTCACGCTGCAGCGCAACGACGCCTGGTGGGGCGGCAAGGCGCCGTTCGCGCAGATCAGGATCGACTTCATCCCCGAGGAGTCCACCCGGCTGCTGGCCATGCGCGGCGACTCCGTGGACGTCGCGCTCAACGTGCCCGCCGAGCAGCTCGACCAGTGGCAGGCCATCCCCGACGTGCAGGTCAAGACCGCGGGCGACCGGTCGCTGGTCACGCTCGCGTTCAACACCGCCAAGAAGCCGTGGGACGACGTGCACGTCCGCAAGGCCGTCGCGCACGCCGTCGACAGGGAAGGCATCGTCAAGAGCGTCCTGCGCGGGCACGGCAAGGTCGCCGCCACCATCCCCGACCCCGCGCAGTGGGGCGGCGTGCTCGACTCCGCCGCCGTCACCGACCTGTACTCGGCCATCCCCCAGTACGGCTTCGACCTCGCCGAGGCCAAGGCCGAGCTGGCCAGGTCGGCCACCCCGCAGGGCTTCTCCGACGTGCTCACCTACCCCGGCAGCGGCCCTCAGCTCGGCCGCGCCGCCCTCACCCTGGCCGAGAACCTCAAGGGCATCGGCATCGACCTGGAGGTCAAGGAGGTCCCGCTGGAGCAGTGGATCGCCGACCTCGGCAAGCACGCGTCCGGCATCTACCTGGGCTGGTACTTCGCCACCACCGGCGACCCCGCCGAGTACACCCAGCAGCTCCTGCACGGCGGCGCCACCGGCGAGAACGGCACGAACATCGCCGAGTACGACGACGCCGAGGTCACCCGGCTGCTCGACGAGGCGAAGGCGAGCACCGACGAGGCCGCCAGGGGCGAGCTGCTGGGCCAGGCTCTGGTGAAGGCGGCGGCCGACGTGCCGTACCAGCCGCTGTGGTGGGGCGAGGCGGCCACCGCGTTCGGCAAGGCCGTCACCGCCGGCGAGTTCGGGCCCTACTTCTTCGTCGGCCCGTGGGCCGCGAAGACGACCACCCGATGACGCGCGACCCCCTGGAGGTGCACGCGGCGCTGGCCGGGCTGCGCTACCCCGAGTCCGTCGCGCTGCACCCGGACGGCGACCGCGTGGCCTGCGTGATCGAGGGCGTGGCGCACGTGGCCCCCCTTGACGGCACGCTGACCGCGCTTCCCGGTGGCGAGCACGCGCTGACCCGGTGGCTGCCCGACGGGCGGCTGCTGCTCGCGTCCGGCTCGAACGAGGTACAAGTGCTGGACGCCGGCCTGCGGCCCGTCTGGCGGGCCGAGGTGGACGGCGAGATCGAGGACCTGATCCCCGCGCCCGACGGCACGCTGCTCATCCGCCACGCCGACCACGGCAGCGAACGCGACGGCAGCCACCTCGGCCTGCGCGTGCACGACCCCGGCGACCCGTTCGTCAGAACCCCCGGGGGACGCCTGCGCCGCCTGTCCTGGACGCACGTCGGCGACGACCGGCTCAGGGAGATCGAGCTGCCCGGCCTGACCGTGTGGGACGCCGACTGGCGCGACGGCCGCGCGCTCGCCGTCACCTCCGCCGACGAGACCCCCGCCGGTTTCTACCGCCCCCGTCTCGACCTCGCCGACGCTCGCACCGGCGAGGTCAGATCGCTCTACCAGGCCCCCTGGCAACTCAGCCGCCCCCGCCTCGCGCCGGGCGGCAGGGCCGCGGTCGTGGTCGAGGGCCTGTCCATCGTCTCCGGCCGCGTCATGCACGCCGACCTGGTGACGGGCGACGTCCGCCCGATCCCCGACCTGGACGACGTCACCGACCTCGGCTGGCTGGACGAGCGCACCCTGTGGTTCACCGGCTGGTCGGGCACCGGCGTGCACGGCGGCGTCATCGAGGACGGCCGCGTCACGAGCCGCTGGACCGCGTGGGGCACGCTGGGCGGGCGCGACGGCCAGCCCTCGTTGTCCGTTGCGGGACGGCTGGCCGCCGCCACCTGGGAGACCGCCGGGCAGCCGCCCGAGCTCGCCGTCGCCGCGCTGGACACCGGCGACTGGCGCCCGATCACCGCGCTCAACGCCGAACTGGCGCCGCTGGCCGTGCACCAGGAGGAGATCACCTGGTCGGGACACGACGGCCTGCCCGTCTCCGGCCTCCTCCTGCGCGCCGACCCGGACCGTACGGGGCCGCTGGTGGTCATCGCGCACGGCGGCCCCACCTGGCTGTGGTCCAGCTCGTTCGCGCCCGCCGAGTCCAACCAGCTCGCCCTGCCGCTCGCGCACGCGGGCGCGACCGTGCTGCTGCCCAACCCGCGTGGCAGCAGCGGGCGCGGCCAGGCGTACGCGCGGGCCGTCATCGGCCTGGTCGGCGACGCCGACCTCACCGACGTCCTGCGGGGGGTGGACCACCTGGTCGCGACCGGCGTCGCCGACCCCGCCCACCTGTCGGTCATGGGCCTCAGCTACGGCGGCTACCTGACCGCCTGGGCCGTCACCCGCACCGGCCGCTTCCGCGCCGCCGTCGTCATGTCGGGCGTGAGCGACTGGCTGAGCTTCGCCACCGCCAGCAACCTGGCGGGCGGCTTCGACCCGCTCTACCACGCGGGCGCCGACCCCGCGACGCCCGAGGGCAGGGAGAGCCTGGCCGCCCGCTCGCCCGTCTACCACGCCGCCCAGGCCGCCACGCCGACCCTCATCCTGCACGGCGACCAGGACAGGACCACGCCGCTCGGCCAGGCGGAACAGCTCTACCGCGCCTGGTCCGCCGCCGGCGTACGCACTGAGCTGGTCGTCTACCCTCGGGAGGGGCACGAGCTGGTCGAGCCCGCGCACCGGGCCGACGCCGCGCGGCGGGTGATCCACTGGCTGGGGGTGTCGTGAGTTTCCTGCTGCGCAGGCTCGCGGGCACCGCCGTCGTCGTGCTGCTGCTGTCGATCGGCGTGTTCTGCCTGCTGTACCTGGCCCCCGGATCCATCCAGCAGACCCTGCTCGGCACCCGCCCCGCCACCGCCGAGACCATCGCCGCCATCCAGGCCCGCTACCACCTCGACGACCCCGCCGCCGTCCAGTACCTGCGCTGGCTCGGCGGCGTGCTCGGCGGCGACCTGGGCACCTCCATCAGGACCGGCGCGCCCGTCGCCGACATGCTCGGCCAGCGGCTGCCGCTCACGCTCGGCCTGGTCGGCTACGGCACCCTGCTGGCCGCGCTGGCCGGGCTGCCGCTCGGGGTGCTCGGGGCGGTGCGGCGCGGCCGGATCGCCGACCGGCTCGCCGTCACCGCCGGCGTCGTCGGGCTGAGCGCGCCGCCGTTCGCGGTCGGGCTGCTGCTGCTCGTGGTGTTCGCGCTGTGGCTCGGCTGGTTCCCCGTCTACGGCACCGGCGGCCTGTGGCACCTCACGCTGCCCGCCGCCGCGCTGGCGGCCGGCGCGGTGGGCATGCTCGTCAGGTTCAGCAGGGCCGCGCTGGTGCGCGAGCTGGAGCAGGACTACGTCGTCTTCGCCCGCGCCCGCGGGCTCAGCGGGCCGCTCGTGCTGTACTACGCCGCCCGCAACTCGCTGGTGCCCGTGCTCACCGCCACCGGCCTGGTCGTCACCGGCATGCTGGCCGGGACCGTGCTGGTGGAGGTCACGTTCGCGCTGCCGGGCATGGGGTCGCTGCTGGTCGACTCGGTGACGTTCAAGGACGTGCCCGTCGTGCAGGCGCTCGCGCTGCTGCTCACCCTGCTCATCGCCGCCGTCAACCTGCTGGTGGACGTCGGCTACTCGCTCGTCGATCCCCGGGTACGGCTATGAGGCGGCCACCGTACGCCGCGCTGGCCGTGCTCGCGGTCGTCGGCATCGCGGCGGCGTTCTCGCCCTGGCTCGTGCCCGGCGCCACCGCCCAGGACCTCATGACCGGCATCACCGGGCCAGGCCCAGGGCACCCGCTCGGCACCGACGACCTCGGCCGCGACGTGCTGCAACTACTGGTCGCCGGAGCCCGCACCGCCGTGCCAGGCGCGCTCGCCGTGGCCGCCGGCTCGATGCTCATCGGCAACCTCGCCGGGCTCGCCGCCGGATACTTCGGCGGCTGGGTCGACACCCTGGCCATGCGCTGGGCCGACCTGATGTTCTCGCTGCCCGCGCTGCTCGTCGCGATCGTCGTGGCGGGCGTGCTCGGCGGCGGGTACGCGCTGGCCATCGCCGTCCTGGTGGTGCTGTTCGCGCCCACGGACACGCGGGCCGTGCGCGGCGCCGTACTGGAGCAGCGCCACCGCCCCTACGTCGAGGCCGCCCTGCTCAAGAACCTCTCCTCCTGGCGGATCATGACCAGGCACATCTGGCCCAACATCGCCTCCGTCAGCCTCGCGGGGGCGTTCGTGAACTTCGCGTACGCGCTGGTCTCGCTGGCCTCCCTGTCGTTCCTCGGCCTCGGCGTGCCCGCCGGGTCGCCGGACTGGGGGCGGACGCTGGCCGACAACCGCACGCAACTGCTGGCCAACCCGTGGGCCGTGATCGCCCCCGGCCTGGCCGTGATCGCCACCGCCGTCGCGCTCAACGTCGTGGGCGACTGGCTGCACGAGCGCGTCGAGCGGCGCGGAAGGGCACGCTGACATGCTGAGCGCCAACGGCCTGACCGTCCGGCAGCCCGCGACCGGGCGCACCCTGCTGTCCGGCGTGTCCTTCGAGGCCGCGCCGGGCGAGTCGGTGGCCATCGTGGGCGAGTCCGGCTCGGGCAAGTCGCTGACCGTGCGGGCGCTGCTCGGGCTGCTGCCCGCCGGGCTGGAGTCGTCCGGCGAGGTGCGCGTGGACGGGCACCGCGTGGACGACGACCCCCGGACCCTGCGCGGGCTGCGCGGCGGCACCGTGTCCCTGCTCATGCAGGACCCGTTCACGCTGCTCAACCCGCTGCGCAAGGCGGGCAGGCAGATCGCCGACGGCCTGCCGCGGGGCGCCGACCGCACGGCCGAGGTGACCAGGCTGCTCGCCGAGGTCGGGCTCGGGGCCGAGGTGGCGGGGCGGTACCCGTTCCAGCTCTCCGGCGGCATGCGGCAGCGCGTCGGGCTCGCGGCGGCGCTCGCGGCCGGGCCCCGCGTCCTCGTCGCCGACGAGCCCACCACCGCGCTGGACGCCACCACCCAGCGGGAGGTGCTGGCGCTCATCCGGCGCGTGCAGCGGGACAGGGACATGACGTTCCTGCTGATCACGCACGATCTGCGGGTGGCGTTCTCGATGTGCGACCGGGTCGTGGTGATGTACGCGGGGCGGGTGGTGGAGGCCGGCACGGCGGCGGAGCTGCGGGCCCGGCCGCGGCACCCGTACACGCGGGCGCTGCTGGCCGCCGAGCCGCCCGCCGACCGGCGCCTGGCGGTGCTGCCCTCGGTGCCGGGGTCCGTGCCGGCGCACGACGCGGTGGCGGGGCGGTGCGGGTTCGCCGACCGGTGCGCGCACGCCGACTCCCGGTGCCTGGCGGGCACCCCCGAGCTGAAAGCCGCCCCCGCCCCCGAGCCCGCCCCCGAGCCCGCGCCTTCGTCCCCGCCTGCACGAGGCCTCTGGTTGACCGCCTGCGTGCGCGCCGATGAGCTGCCCGTCCCGGCCCCGCCCCCACCGGCCGTGACCGCCCCCGTACGGGCGCCCGCCGACGCGATCCTCGACGTCCGCGACCTGCGCAAAACGTACCGGGGAGCGACCAGACCGGCGCTCAACGGAGTGAGCCTGACCGTCGCCCCCGGCGAGATCGTGGCCGTCGTAGGAGAGTCGGGATCGGGCAAGACCACGCTGGCCCGCTGCGTGACCGGCCTGGAAAACCCGGACTCCGGCACGATCCTGCTCGGCGGCGAGGACTGCTCCGACTACACCCGGATGTCCCGCCAGGCGGTCCGCCGCGCCCGCCGTACAGCACAAATGATCTTCCAGGACCCGTACTCCACCCTCAACCCCGCCCGCACCGTCCGCGCCACCCTCAAGGAGGCGCTGGAGGCCGACGGCCGCCCGCCCGACGTGGCCGCACTGCTGGAACTGGTGGGCCTCGACCCCGCGCTGGCCGCGATGCGCCCCGCGGGCCTGTCGGGCGGCGAGCGGCAGCGGGTGGCCATCGCCCGCGCCGTCGCGGGCGAGCCGCGGCTGCTGGTCTGCGACGAGCCCGTCTCGGCGCTGGACGTGTCGGTGCAGGCCCAGGTGCTCACCCTGCTCGCCGGGCTGCGCGAGCGGCTGTCGATGGGCCTGCTGTTCATCACCCACGACCTGGCCGTGGTGCGCCAGCTCGCCGACCGGCTCTACGTGCTGCGGGCCGGCGAGTGCGTGGAGAGCGGCGAGGTCGGGCAGGTGCTCGACGACCCCGCGCACCCCTACACGCGCGACCTGCTGGCCAGCGTGCCCGACGGCTCGCGCGCCTGGCCCTAGTCCTCTGAGAAGGAGATCAGCGTCAGCACCCGGCAGCCCGCCCCGCCGGTGACGTAGACGTGGTCCAGCTCGGCCGCGAACCGCACCGCGTCGCCCTCGCCCAGCCGCACCGTCCACGCGTCGGTCTCCACGCTCACCTCGCCCGCGACGACGTACGCGTGCTCGATCGAGCCGCGCCCGTGCGCGCTCTTGGCGCTGCGCGTCATCGGCGGCAGATCACCCTCGGCCAGCTCGAAGCGCCGCCGGTCGGCCGCCGCGAACAGGCTGCGCACCGTCGTGTCGCCGACCACCTCGGTGGCGCCTTCGCCGCGCCTGATCACCTCGGGCTCCAGCAGGTGCGTCCTGGTCAGCTCGGCGAACGTCAGCTCCAGCGCGCCCGCCAGCCTGGTCAGCACCTCGATCGTCGGATTGGCCACGCCCCGCTCGATCTGCGAGATGAGCGCCTTACTCACCCCCGTCAGCTCGGCCAGCTCCCGCACGCTGTGGCCGCGCGCCAGGCGGGTGCGCCGCAGGTTGCCGGCGATCGCCCCCCTGACCCCCGCGCCCGGCCCCGGGGTCACCGCCAGGACGGGGCTCTTCTCGTGCCGCACGTGGTCAGGTTCCTTCCTCGGGTCGCTCACTCCATGATGCCCGTACGGCCCTCGGCCGGGCCGTCCACCCCTTGAGACGCGGCAGCGCGGACGAGGCCCGCAGCGGCGTCCTGAGCCGGGCACAGGGGCCATTATGTCCTGCGGCCGGCGATGCGCTGCGGCGGTTCCTCGAAGCGCGAACGCTGCGGCGGCTGCCCGCTGACCTTCTCCACGATCGAGGCGGCGAGCTGGTGCAGCTTGACGTTCCTGTCCTGGGAGACCTGCCGGAGTATCTCGAACGCCTCCCGCGCCGTGCACCGCCGCTGCGCCATGACGATGCCGAGCGCCTGATCGATGATCGCCCGGGTGTTCAGCGCCTCCTTGAGCTGCGCCGCCACCTCCCGCATGCGGGCCGCGTCCAGCGCCGTACGGAACAGCACAGGCACGTGCGAGGCCGTGACGCGCAGCGCCACCCACGCCTCCTCAGGTAACCCCTCGGCGTCGCAGGAGTAGACGCTGAGCACCCCGAGCAGCACGCCGTCGTACTCCAGCGGCTCGCAGTGCACCACCCGCACCTCGGGCGCCCCGGCCGAGAAGCGCGGCCACCGCGTGTCGGAGGCCAGGTCGAGCACCGTCACCGGCTTGCCGGTGTCGAGCGCGTCGAGCAACGGCCCCTGCCCGGTGGCCTGCTGCAGCCCGTCGAGCAGCTCCGCCCGCGCGTGCGAGCAGGCCGCGGTGTGGAGGTCGTCCTCCCCGCACAGGGCGATGCTGAGCATCGCGCAGTCGGGCATCGCCCGGTCGGCGATGGTGACACAGTCAGTGAGCGCCCGCTCGAACTCCTCGATGTCGGTGGGCATGCTCGGCCGGTTCACCACGATCCCTCGCGATCGCTCGGAGTACTTCCAGGCTAGCCGTTCGACGCCGCACTCACGAGATGTAGGCGTCGACCTCGGCCAGATAAGCATCCTTGAGATGCCTGGGCAGCCAGGTGATCTCGAAGGCGTTGCGCTGGAGCTGGGCCAGCTCCTCGGGCGAGAGCTGCAGCGTGTCCTGCAGGGCGACGAGGTTCTCCAGCACGTAACCGTCGAAGTAGGCCGGGTCGTCGGAGCTGACCGTCACCCGCACGCCCAGGTCCATCAGCTTGCGGATGCCCTCGGCCTTCATCGACTCGGTGACGTAGCCGTTGGAGATCGGGCAGCAGGTCAGCCCCATGCCGCGGGCCAGCACCGCCTCCACCAGGCGCTGGTCCTCCAGGATGTTGACGCCGTGGTCGATCCGGTCGACGCCGATCTCCTCGATGGCCTGCCTGATGTGCTCGATCGCGTCGTCCTGGTCGACGTCGCAGTGCATGGTCAGCAGGTAGCCCTCCTGCCTGGCCCGCTCGTAGACCGCGGCGAACTTGCGCGGCGGGTTGCCCCGCTCGTCGGAGTCGAGCCCGACGCCGGCGATCCACTCCTTGTACGGCAGCGACTCCAGCAGCGTCGCCATCGCGTACTCGGCCTGGAAGTCGCGCAGGAAGCACATGATGAGCTGGGCTCGCACCCCGAGCTGCGCGTGCGCGTCCATCAGCGCCCGCCGCAGCCCCCTGATCACCACGTCGAACGGCACGCCGCGCGACGTGTGCGCCTGCGGGTCGAAGAAGATCTCCGCGTAGCGGACGTTCTGCTCGGCGGCCCTGCGGAGATAGGCCATGGCCAGGTCGTAGAAGTCGGGCTCGGTGCGCAGCACCTTCATGCCCTCGTAGTAGATCGTCAGGAACGAGGACAGGCTGTCGAAGGTGTACGCCGCCCGCATCTCCTCCACGGAGGAGTAAGGCAGCTTCAGGCCGTTGCGCGCGGCCAGCTCGAACTTCAGCTCGGGCTCCAGCGTGCCCTCGATGTGCAGGTGCAGCTCGCACTTGGGCAGACCGGCGATGAAATCCTTCACCGTCCCACCCTAGAAGATGATCGCGAGCCCCACCGCGAAGAGTGTCCCGTAGGCCAGTTGGAGCTTGCCCGTCTGCTGCAGCACCGCGATCAGCGCGGGGCCCACGGCCTTGCCCAGCACCGCCCTGATGGGGGAGATCGCCAGCGGCGCGGCCAGCAGCACCAGCGCGGCCCACGGCGTGATCGGCACCATCGCCAGCGCCACTGCGAACGGCAGCACCTGGCAGGCCACGTAGAGCGTACGGGTGCGCTCGGGCCCCAGCAGCACCGCCAGCGTGCGCTTGCCCGACTGGCCGTCCGTGCCGACGTCGCGCAGGTTGTTGACCACCAGCATCGAGCAGGACAGCAGCCCCACCGGGATCGAGGCCAGCAGCGCCGCCCAGCTCAGCTGCTCCGTCTGCACGTACGCCGTGCCGACCACGGGCACGACCCCGAAGAACACGAACACGGCCACCTCACCGAGGCCGCGGTAGCCGTACGGGCGCTTGCCGCCGGTGTAGAACCAGGCGGCGGCGATCGCCGCCGCGCCCACCAGCAGCACCCACCACGCCCGCGTGACCAGCACCAGGACCAGGCCGAGGACGGCGGCGAGCGCGAAGCAGGCCAGCGCGGCCGTCAGCACCTCGCGGGGCGTCGCCGCGCGCGAGCCGACCAGCCGCATCGGGCCGACCCGCTGGTCGTCGGTGCCGCGGATGCCGTCGCTGTAGTCGTTGGCGTAGTTGACGCCGATCTGCAGCGACAGGGCCACGAGCAGCGCCAGGACCGCCCGCCACCACACGAAGCCGCCTTCGCCGATCGCCACGCCGGTGCCCACCATGACGGGCACGACGGCGTTGGGCAGCGTGCGCGGGCGGGCTCCGGCGATCCACTGGGCGGGGGTTGCCATGTTGTCGTTCTACCTCTAGCTGATGTCGGTCGTGAGCCTGATCATCCGGACCGGACGGCCCATGTCGAGGACGCGCTCGGCCATGTCCTCGCCCCAGCCGGCCGACTCCAGGAAGCCGAGCATCGCGTAGTTCTCCGCGAACACCCAGGTGACGATCTGGCGGAAGCCGTCCTCGCGCATGTAGTCGACGGTGGCGTTGAGCAGGCGGCTGCCGTGGCCGCGCCGGACGAAGTCGGGGTCGACCAGCAGCGTCAGCATCTCGGCCACCCGCCCGGGGTCGAGATCGGGGTCCTCGGCGGGCGCATGCGAGACCAGCCCGACCACGCGCTCCCCGCCGCGGGGCGTGACCAGGGCGGCGCTGCCGCCCGCGCCGAGGGCGGGAAAGCCCTCGGTGTCGAGGATGGTCTCCACCGCCACCAGCACCCGGTGCATGGGGCTGGGCGGGGCGACGATCGCCTCGTCCCACTGGCGCAGCCACATCTTCTCGGCCGCCGCGCCAGTCATCTGCTCGAGAGGACCTTCCGGGAGGAAATCCCGATAGCCGTAGCGCCAGGCGCGGATCTGACAATTCGCAACCTGGAGTACATCCTCGCGCCGGGCCGCCCGGACGCCTACGTCTGCCATCTCGGCCCGCTCCTTCGCCTGCCGTCCATGCCACAAGGCACGAGTTACACCGTATCGGTGTTTGAGCCTTGCAGACGACGCGAACCCCGCTTCCTCGCCCGGTAAGCCCGTGTCTTGGTGCGGTTGCCGCATACCCGCATGGAACACCACGAGCGGGAACGGTTCTTCGACAGATCGATGAACGCCTGCTGACAGGATCCCTCCGCGCACACCTTCAGCCGGTCCCACGCCGCGCCCAGCGCCGCCGCCGCGATCCGCGCCAGCCCGCCCCGCACCCCGTCGGCCTCCGGCACCAGCTCAGGCCCCTCCGCCCGCATCGCGACCCGCAGCGGCAGGTCCGGAAGGTCGGCCCGATCGCGCCGCAACGCGGCCCGCAGGCCCTCGCGCAGCGCGTGCGCGATCTGCAGGTCGTCGTCGGTGGCGCGGTCGCGCGGGCCGATGAGGTCGTGCTCGCGCAGCCACACCGCCAGCTCGGCGGGGGAGGCCAGCTCGTCGGCCTGGGCCTCGACGTCGAACGTGTTCACGAAGTCTCGTACGAGCTCCGCGGGGAACAGCATGCCCGTCACTCTACTTGCCCGTGATCGCCATGGCTTGCCCACGCCTCCCCAGCCGTGACGTGCGTCGCTTCGGCGTGTCTCCTCAGCCCGTGACCGCCCTTCTTCGCCGCTTCTTTGCCGCGCCTCCTCAGCTTCCCGCGATCGTCGCCATCGCCTCGGCGAGCCTCCTGACCCCCTCACGCAGCTCCGACACGTGCGCGGCGGCCATGTGCGTGAGCCGCATCCGCGGCCCCGGCGGCTCCGACGGGTAGTACAGCCTGCCGGGGCTCACCAGCACCCCGTTCCGCCTGGCGGCCTCCACCAGGGCGGTCTCGTCCACGTCGGCGGGCAGCCGTACCCACAGATGCATCCCGCCCGCGGGCAGCAGGTGCGGCTCGGCCTCCGGCATGCGCTCGGCCAGCGCCGCCGCCAGCGCGTCTCGGCGCGCCGCGATCTCGGCGTGCACCGCCGCCAGATGCCGCCGCCACGCCGGCGACCCCACGAACTCCAGCGCCGTCTCCTGCAAGGGCCGCGCCACGAAGAACGACTCCACGAGCTGGCTCGCCCGCAGCCGGTGCGCCGCCGGCCCCCTGGCGATCACGGCCGCCACCCGCATGCTCGGCGAAAGGATCTTCGTCAGCGACACGATGTGCACCACGGTGCCGTGCCGATCCATGGAGGCCAGGGACGCGGGCGGCTGCGGGGTCAGGTACCGGGCGAAGTCGTCCTCCACCACGAACGCCCCCGCCGCCCTGGCCACCTCCAGCACCTGCTCCCTGCGCTCCGGCGGCAGCGTGGCGCCCGTCGGGTTGTGCAGGGTCGGCTGGCAGAAGAACACCCGAGCCCCGGTCACCGCGAACGCCTCCGCCAGCAGCTCGGGACGGACGCCGTCACGGTCCATGGGCACCGCCGTGGCCCGCAGCCCGGCAGCCTTGGCCGCCGACAACGCGCCCGGATACGTGGGCGTCTCGACCAGGATGGGCGTCCCCGGGGCCGCCAGCGCCCTGAACGCGTGCGTGAGCGCCGCCTGGCCGCCGCTCACCACGAGCGCGTCGGCGTCCGTCACGTCGCCGCCCGCCTGTGTCGCGAACCACCGCCGCAGCTCCCGCAGGCCCGTCAGCGGCGGCATCGCCCAGGCGTCCGGCCTGCGCACGGCCCGCGCCGCGGCGGCGGCGAGCTGCTTGTCCGGGCGCAGGCCCGGCCGCAGATACCCACCGGTCAGCGGCACCACCCCCTCGGGCGCCGCGCCCAGCAGCACCGACACGGGGCCCTCGTCCACCACCCGGTCGCCCAGCGCGACGGTCTGCCAGGACAGGTCGGGCACGTCCTGCGTACTGCCCGCCCGCCCCGTCACGAACGCCCCGCTGCCCGGCCTCGTCACCACCCGGCCCTCCGCCGCGAGCTGGCCGATGGCCCTGGAGACAGTGACGGGGCTGACGTTGTGGCGGCGCATGATCTCCCGGCTGGACGGGAGCCGGGCGCCAGGGCCGAGGCGGTCGGCCTCTTCGCGCAGTATCGCGGCGATCTGGACGATACTGCTATCGTTGTTCATGAAAGTCCAGAATAGCGCTACTGACGTCAGGGGAGTAGCGGTCCCGCCTCCTGTCCGGCCGGGCGGTGGCACCGGGTTGGCGTTCCTCGGCGTCCTGGCGTTCTCGGGGTCCATGCCGGCCACCGTCTTCGCGATCCGCGGCTTCGACCCCTGGCTCGTGGCGATCGGCCGAGCCGTCATCGCCGGATTTATCGCCATAATCTGCCTTAAAGCCGCCCGCCAGCCCCTCCTCCCACCCCGATCCCAGTGGCCCGCCTACGCCCTGATCATCCTGGGCGTCGTCCTCGGCTTCCCCGTCTTCAGCAGCCTCGCCCTCGGCCTCGGCGCCAGCACCGCCCACTCCGCCGTCATCGTCGGCCTCCTCCCGGCCGCCACCGCCATCTGCGCCGTCCTGCGCGCCGGCGAACGCCCCCGCCCCCTGTTCTGGGCAGCTTGTACGGCCGGAGCCGCCGCCATCACCGCCTTCACCCTCATCCAGCACCAGGGCACACCCTCCTGGCCCGACCTGCTCCTCCTCGGCGCCCTCGTCTCGGCCGCCATCGGCTACACGGAAGGCGGCCGCCTCGCCAAACACACCCCCGGATGGCAGGTCATCTCCTACGCCCTCGTCCTCTCCCTCCCACTCACCATCCCCGTCACGACCGCCCTCTCCTTCACCACCCCCATCACCCTCACCTGGGATGCCGTGGCCGGCTTCGCCTACGTGTCGGTGATCTCGATGTTCGTGGGGTTCATTCCTTGGTACGCGGGGCTTGCCAAGGGCGGGATCGCCCGGGCGGGACAGACCCAGCTCACCCAGCCGTTGATGACGATCGCCTGGGCGTGGTTGTTGCTGGGGGAGCGGTTCGGGGCGCTGACGGTGGTGGCGGCGCTGGCCGTCCTGGTGTGCGTGGCGGTCACCCAGCGCGCTCGTACGTGAGCAGCGGCCGTTGTGGCGTGCTTGGTCGTCACCCCAGCGCGCCTGCGCCCTAGCGGCGTCCCGCGCGGCTGCACTTGGGCAGCGCCGGGCACAGCCTGTATTCGCTTAGTGCCCGGCACGCCTGCCCTTGTCCGGCACGGCCTGCACTTGCCCAGCGCCTGGCGCACCTCGCCCTTGAGCGGCGTCCAGCACGCCACCCTTGCGTAGCGCCCGGCGCACGCGCACTTGAGCAGCGCCCGGCGCACGCGCACTTGAGCAGCGCCCGGCACGCCTGCGCCCTAGCGGCGTCCCGCGCGGCTGCACTTGGCCAGCGCCTGGCACGCCTGCACTTGAGCAGCGCCCAGCACTCCTGCACTTGACCAGCCTCCAGCGCGCCTGTACTTGAAAGCCGTGACGCCGCCCCGCAGGATGACAGTGGAGGTGTCACAACCATGGCGGACCTCACCATCCCAGAAGGCGGCTTCTGGCCGGCGCCGGAGATCCCGCAGCCCAACATCTATCCCATGGAATGGCGGGTGGAGACGGAGAAACTCGCCGCCATCTACGAGAAGTCCAAGCGCGAGCTCTGGAACCCGGCCGACCTGCCCTGGGACGGCCTCAACCCGGACGACTTCACCAGAGAACAACGCCTGGGCATCATGTACTGGTTCGCGGTCCTGGCGAACTTCGACGCCTCAGGGCCGGCCGTGTTCGCCCGCGCCACCATCCAGGCCTTCGAGAAGCACGAAGAGGACCCGGTCAGGAAGTGCTTCTTCTCGATCACCCGCGACGAGATGAACCACGAGGAATGCTGCCAGCGCACCATCGCCAAGCTCTGGCCGGGCGGCCCCCTCGACTGGACCCCCTCCGACGACCTCGAATCAGCCGCCCACAACAACATCGGCTGGCTCTACCACAACGGCGGCCGCTACTGGACCGGCTACAACTCGGCTGTCGGCAAGTACTCGCTGCCGGTACTGTTCACCAGCTTCATGATGGGCGAGATGGCGGCGTCCACGCTGTTCAGAGGCATGTCGTCAGGCACCCGGCATCCGGTCTTCAGCAAGATGTTCGAGCGCATCGGACGCGACGAGTCCCGCCACCTCAAGATCTGCATGACGATCCTCGAGAACGAATGGCCGGGCCTCACCGACGAGACCCGCTCCCTCATCACCCGCCAGCTCAGGGCAGGGTTCGTCTTCCTCAGCATGATCCTCTGGGAGCCGCCCGAAGGTTTCTGGGAACTACCGCCGTACTTCCTCGCCAACCACCGGGTGCTCATGGATCATGCCCGGCAGGCGGGCCTCGGGGTCCTCTCCACGGAGGAACAGGCGGAGAACTGGCGGGTGGCCATGGCGCACATCCGGGCCATCGTGGAGCGGTGGGGGATCGCGTTCCCGGCTATTCCCGAGTTGAATCTCGAAGGCGTCCGGGTGGACTTCATCGATCCCGAAGAGATAATTCCGGTCTTCTAACGCTCGAGATTTGAGGTCTACCGGGCAGGCAACCCGACGCGTTTTCCCGCCAAACAACAGCCGATTCAGAACCCAGTCCTTTATACCTTCGGCCACATTCAGCAGTCCGCATTACGGCGAGCAGCCGTCGCTCCCCTCGCCCGCGCTCCCCGCCACCGCAATCCAACCACACCCGCATTTGTCACTCACGCCCACACCGGGTCACTCACGCCCGCACCAGGTCGCTCACGCCTGCACCAGGTCGCTCACGCCTGCACCGGCCCGCTCACGCTCGGCACCAGCTCGTCCGTGCCGCCACCGGCTCGGTCACACTCGACTCGGCTGGGCCACGCCTCACCAACCCGCAGACGCCCGCTTCCCACCTCAGCCATGCCTGCACCAGCCCAGCCATGCCCCGCACCAACTCAGTCACGCCCGCATTGGCCCGGTCCCGCTCGCATGACGTGGCCTTCGCTAACCTCTCCCCGGCCACCGCCCGCTCCCGCGCCCGCTCCCTCTACCTCAAACCTCGTACTCTTGCCCGCGCCTCTTGCTCATCCCTGCGGCCCAGCCCCGGACCACTACCTCGGCCGGCCACCACCTCAGCCAGGCCACTGCTCCTCAGCTGGGCCACCACCTCAACCAGGCCACTGCTCCTCAGCTGGGCCACCACCTCAACCAGGCCACTGCTCCTCAGGCGACACATAACTCCCTCGATGCGGGATGCTGTACACCCACCCCTCATCACGCAGCAGCGAGATGGCCCGCCGCACAGTCTCCCGAGCGGCCCCATACTGCCGCACCAGCTCAACCTCACTGGGAATCTGCTGCCGTGACACGAACTCATGCCGCCTGATCCGCTCCCGGATCTCCCCGGCGATGTGCCGATAAAACGGGGCCTGCCGCCCAGCGGGCCCCAACTGCCCAGGAGCGTTGACGAACGTCCCCTCGCCCTGCCGTGTATGCACCAGCCCTTGGTTCCGCAGCACGCGGATCGCGCGGCGCGCAGTTGTCCGCGCGACCTTGAACTCCCGCTGGATCTCCGCCTCGCTGATCACGGGGTCTCCTGGCGCGAGTTCCGCGCGGATACGCGATCTGAGGACCTCGCTGATCTGGAGATATAGATAGGTGTCACCCTCGCGATTCAGCACGCTCCAAGGATATCCAATGGTGCGGTCAAACGAAGGGAAATTAAGAACCCTGATTCTTGGGCCATTTTTCGCGCTCAGTCACGTATGTGCCCCGATATGGCACCGTGAACACCCACCCCAGCTCCCTGAGATGCGCGACGGCCTGCCGCGCGGTCACCTTTGCGACGCCATATTGCCGCATCATCGCTTTCTCGCCGGGAATGGGCCTGTTGGACGGGATCTCGCCACGCTGGATCCGTTCGATGATCTCTGTGGCGATCTTCTGATAAATGGGCAGCTTCCTGGGCGATCGAGGCGTCCCGGGAGGCCCCACGAACGTACCCTCGCCCTGAATCGTGTACGCCAGCCCCTGCTCCCGCAGCTCCCGCGCCACCCTGCGGGCGGTCGTCCGGGCGATCTCGTACGTCTTCTCGAGAGTCGCCTCGCTGGGCACAGGATCGCCGGCTTTCAACTCGCCGCGTTCGATCTGATCGCGGACCAGGTCAGCGACCTGCTTGTAGATGGGCACGGGGCCTTCGCGATCTAGCACGCCCGGATTATAGACGAAACCGTACATGCTCGCTCAAAGCAGACGCCTTACGAGCGTACGCATACGGTCTCTAGACCTAAAGAGACGCTCGATATATAGTCGCGCTAGCAAGCCACGCAGGGTCACTGAAAGAACGAGCCCCACAGCGGGGCGAAACCCCTGATCGATCCGGGGGCCGGACCCTTCCTGCCGCCAGACCGGCCCCCGGATCCCACCTGCTCTCCCAAGCTCCCGGCACCACGGCCCGCGGCCCCTCATGCCCACCGCGTAGAGGAATCGCAAGGTGCCCGGCCGTTTGGCGATGGCAGACGCAGAGACCGAAGCCATCCGCCCCCCACGGACCCCGCCTCCCGCTGCACCAGTTGCCCAGCCATAATTGCCACGACCTCCGCACTCCGACACAGCGAACGTCACACGCACCCCCACATCCCGCCTGGAGCCCACCCCTGCACCGCCCCAAGCAGCTCCGGTGACCTCGACAGGATCGCAGCCGCTGCCCGCACGTTCTCTCCCATCACGTAAACACCTCGATCGCCCCACTCCTCCTGCACGCCCCGACTCCCGACAATCCCGGCTACATCGCCGACTCCGGAGCCGACACCCGAGTGCTGTGAGGCGCGTTCCTGGAGGGCGTCCTCGCCATCGTCGGCACTGCGCTCGCACTGTTCTTTGTCGTCAAGAAGCAGTAGGAGAGCACCGCCCTCGGCTACGACGGCCTCCGTCGCGTTGAGTCGCCACCATCACCGCCGGCATCGTCACGCTCCGCTAACAACCGACGGAACGCTCGCAATCACCCTTGCCCCAGTCGGCAGAGCACTCGTAGCGATCCACAACTGAACGCTCTTACTCAGCCCTCTGGCTCATCGTGAAGGGGTTCCGTTCAGCGGCCGGCACAGCTTCGGGCTGGCCACCAGGTACGCGGCAGAAGCCTGGCTCACCCGCACCCAAGGCCGGGGCCCGACCTGCCCCATCCCCGGTCCAAGTCGGACCCAGGCCCGTGCGCTCTGCGCCGAGTCGCCAGCCAGCCCACGCTCGGACCGATCCCAGAATCAACGCTCGCCCTGCACCGAAACCGCGACCAAAGCCGCAAGCCGTCCAATAAACCAAGCCTCAGCCGACGAGCACAACAACCCCGAACCCCAGCACCAGCTTGAGAAGTCGGAGTTCCCGATACCACATTCCCGCACCAGCGAGATCCTCAGCCACCAGAATCAAGTCCGACGGCCATCGCCTTGCATCGCTATTCTCTTCGATCTCAACCAGACCCTCGAAGGAAAGCTCGGAAAGCGCGATGGCCGTCACCATTTGGCCATCGCCCGCGAAATGCCGCGACTGGCTCGTGCGCCTGCGGTGCCGCTTCCGCAGGCGCACGCTCTCCTCACATCATCGCAGGCCGGTCTCGCCGTAACCATGCGATGCCGCCACCGCGCACACTCCTTCAAAGCAGTAACTCAGAGAGAAGGAGAATGGCGGCGGCCTCAGACCAAGTTTGATGCCTGCGCAGGGTCCGGCGCAGCAGATCTACCAAAAACCTGCCACCCACTTGCTCCGGCAGCCACAAACCAGCCGATTATGCGCAACCCATCGAAGGTCAGACATAAGAGCAACTGCCCCCGCCACAGCATATATATCGATAACTGAAGCCATCAGAGGACAAGTCTCACGACAACCCGGATCGCGTAACATCTGCACGACACAAAGAAAGAGGCTCAAGCGCGCGAAAATGGTGACGGCCATCGCGATCCTCCGAAGACGCAGTTCTGGAGGACTCCGAGTGCGATGGCCGCAAACAACAGTCTGCCGCCTACAGGCCGCTAAGTGAAGAGTTTCATGACCAGTGGCTCCGACTTTGTCGGAACACGATCGTCAAGAGAGGAACGCGTTGTCGCCGGACGGGTGTTGCGCCCCGTCCGGCGACAAAGGTGCCCCGAACACCCTGTTCGTGCCATGCCACCGCTCATGCGAACCGGACACCGCTGGCGACAACGCGAACAGGGCATCGCGGTCGGCGCACCCTGCGTTCGCGCAGGACCCTGGATGGCACGCCTGCCCACAACCTCAAAGGCATGGGCCCCACCCTGGACCTACGCGAGACCATGGACGTGGCCCCCTGCTTCCACGAGGCATGGGGACCACGTCATGACGAGTAGTTGCCGGCTGACGTCCGTTACGGCCTACCCGCGCCATTAGGTTCTCATGGCCGTCTCTTGGAAAACCACGGTTCGGCGCTATAAGCGGGATGATGCCTTTTGTGATTCGCTGCGGTCATAATCCGCCATGGAATGGATTTACAGCGGAATCCGCCTCCAAGACTCGTCCGCGATGATGAGGTGATCGAGCAGCCGCAATTCGACCGTCTGCGCGGCCTCGAGAAGCCTGGCCGTAGCCTCCAGATCCTCCGGGCTCGGATCGAGCGACCCGCCAGGATGATTGTGAGCCAGCCCGAACAGCGCCCCGCCGGCTGTCAGCACCTCCGTGATCACCTCCCGTACAGGCATCGGAGTGTGATCACTCCCACCCTCGGTCAGCACCGCCCGCTTGAGGATCCGCCCGCGCGTGTCGCACACCACCATCACCAACCGCTCGTGCTTGCGATCACGCAGCAGCGGCGCACACGCATGAGCCAGATCGGACGTGCTGGTGATGCGCTCACGCTCGGGCCACTCCTCCGCCCGGCGAACGAGATGAAACGCCGCAGCCACCCGAGCAGCCTTGGCGGGACCGATGCCACGCATGGTGAGTAACCGGTGCGGGTCGGACCGGCTCAGCCCATCGAGGTCTCCACAGGTCTCGATCACCTGCGTGGCCAGGTCGAGGGCGCTCGCCCCACGAAACCCCGAGCCGAGCAGCACGGCCAGCAACTCCCGATCCGCCAGCGCGGCGGCACCGCTGGACATGAGCCGTTCGCGCGGCCGGTCACGTTCGGACAGGTCTTTGACTCGCATCGGCAACCTCCGCAACCGTTGTATCAACGCGCACCGACAATCTCTGACCTGCGGATTCATGGCCGCGGTCGGCGTCCCATGCGTGGTTGTATGTGCGCCTTTGGCGCAGCGGAATGTGCCCACGTTGCAACGGCGCGCGGGACGGCGGCGACCCTGCACTCGCGAAGGACGCACCACCCCGCGATGACCGATGTGGCCTACGCCCTGCCTGAGGCCTCGCTTGCCGTACCCCTCGCAAGGCCACCGAGTCCGCCACTACGGCTGAATCCGCATGCGCGCCGGCCGGGAGGCGACAGGGGGACGGTCTCGTAACGGCACGCGGCGTTGCGCGTGGCCAAGGAGCTCTTCACCAAGAAGTACGCCGCTGGACGCGGCCAGATGGTCCTTTTTTGGACGCAGACACCATGGGGCACTCTCATCAGGGCGCCACACCATGGCCTGTAATCAGATGATCCTCAGCAGAAGTGCCCCTGCGGCAAGGTGGCTGCGACCGCGTACCCAAGCACAAGCAGCCATCCCCGCCATCTCAACCTTCGCAGCCGCGTCAGGTCGGGAAGCTCCGGGCAAGGTAACGCTCACCCGGAGCCTCCCGTCCTAAACGGGCATGCTGTACGTGATGCGGAACCGATCACCCGGAATCACGATGTCGCTGGTCTCCACCGGACGATCGCCCGCCCAATGGGTACGTTCCACATGCAGAACATGCACACCCGCCGCGAGATCCAGCGCATCGCTCTCCACCGGCCGGGGGATGCGGGTGTGGACGCTCTCCACGATCTCCGTGATCTTTATGCCGTGCGCGTACATACGCGCCACGATGCTCCGCCGCTCCTCCTCCGTGTGAGGAGTGAACTCCCGCAGTTCGTACGACGTCGCAAGCTGCAGCGGCCTGCCGTCCCCGCGGAAGACGTAATGCGTCTTGGTCAGCGTGGCGGACTCGGGCAGCCGCAGCCGTCTGCCGATGTCGGGGCCCGCTTCGGTGGGCTCGCTGTGCCAGTCCCATGTCACTCGCCTGCCTTGGGACTGCAGATCGGCGGCGAACGGGGCAGGGTGATCGAGAAAACGCCATCGGTACAGCGGTGTTAGATCGGGGCGTTCCCTTACGTAATGACCCGAGCCCACGCGTCCGATGATGAGGCCCTCACCCGCGAGCACGCGTAGCGCGTGGCGGGCGGCGGTCTCACCGACCTGATACTTGCGGGTCAGCTGCGCGCGTGAGGGGATCGGCGCGCCGGGGGGAAGGGTGCCGTCGGTGATCTGTCGCCGGATGTCTTCGACGACACGCAGGTAGACCGGATCTGAGGTGGCCACTAGTCCATCCCTGGGGGTTCGTGTGAGGCGTTGCCCCATGTTGCCGTATTCGGCAGGTAACCGACCGTCATCGATGACCGCTGGAGCCCCAACTTTGCGATGGCGGAAAATTATCGGAGAAACCTTGTAACGCAGATGTAAGGGGTCGCGATTCTCCGGTAGAGGTCGTCGATGTGTGTACCCCCGAGCACATATCGGCGACCTCTTCCATGCCCGCCCACCGCACCCGCCGCCTCCAGGACCTACGAAGATCCAGGCCAGACGCGGGCCAGCTGCGGATCCCGAAGCTCCCTTCGGTGCGTGTCACGTCGTCCCACCAGCTGGCTAGCCCCGTTCCATCGGGCCGCCACGCCGCTGCCCGCTCGCTGCTGGGCGTCCGTGCAACAGCCGAGTCCGTGCGTGTCGCCACCTTCAATACGCGCCGTCCACGCGCGTCCCACCGTCACAACGATCACCTGTGAACGACGTCGCGGGGACGTGTCTTGAAACGGCCTGGTCTAGGCCTCTTACGAGGTGAATGGGACGCCGACCAGGTCTCCTCCCAGCTCAGCGGTCGGCTGAGTCTCGCCTCGCAAGTTGATCCGCGGTCTGCTGGAGCGCCCCGATCCGGTGCACCATTTCGTAGTACAGGATGCTCAGGTGCTCGTCCATATGCCGACGGAGCCCGGCAAGCTCATCGCCGAGGGCGGCGATGTCCTGTCTCATCTCGGTGCGCAGGTCGGCGAGTTCACTCAGCACCAGCAGGATGCCGATCGCGGTGATGTCCACGCCCGTGCAGGCGCTCTTCTCGGGCGTCCGGATGCGCAGCATCAGGTCGAGGATCAGTGCCTCTAGGTTCACGCACTGCCTGCCTTTACCAGGGGAGAAGGGAGATCCCGTGCCGGCTGGCGTCGGGGTCTGTCGATGAGCACAGTGACATACCCGGGCGCGTACGGCTGCGCAGGAGGCGGCGGCGGGTGTGAATCTTTCTCCCGGTCCTCGGCGTGTTTCCTCCCCGGGTTTTGTTCTGCCACAGAGAGATGCGCAGGTGAATCAGGCCAAGCGGGGGTGAACCGGAGCAGAGCGCCGCACGCCCGTTGTGCGACAGCGAGGCGGATCCCTACGTCTCCAGCGCCCAAAGTGGACGCCTCACCGACGCGTAGCAGACGTCCTGCAGTCGCACCTGCCGACGGTTCAGGCAGACGGGCGTACGTCGAAGTGGACGACCGCTCTCACGACAAGACCTGCCTTGCCTGTGAGCAGGGCCGCAAGTCGCTGGCCGTGGTGGCAACCACCAGGCAGCGGGGACAACAAGGCGCAGCGCCGAATGGTGCTCAATACGTACATGCCGAGCAAAGTCGACAGGAGACCCATTGGCGGACTAAGCAGCAGAGAAGTAAGGCGACTGCCCGCCTTCGACCTCATGCTTCGTTGGCTGCTTGACCCCTGGAGTAGGGCCTCCCGCCTTGTCGACTCCGCGAAATACGGGCATCAACCTGCTCATACGCAAGCCATCCAGAGCAGCCGCTGCGATGAGCCAGCTGTCCGCCACGAAGCAACTCTCCCCATCGCGGTGATCAACCAAGCGGCCCAACTCCGGGCTCTCACCTCTGCGGCCTCTCCACACGCCAGTGCCCTCACCCAGCGCAAGCCCTCAGACCACCAAGCGTCTAAGTGGTCACCAGGTATCGCAGCCGATTGGCCGTACCCCGGACAGACACCTCTTCCTAGGTTGTGACAGCGAACCCTTTCATCCTCCACCGGATCTCCGTACACGTCCTGCACCGCGCTGGGCTGCACCACCAAGAGGGCCTACATGATCGACATCGGCAAGCTCCTCCCCTCCGACCGGAATGTCTGGGAGGGCTTGTTCCGCGCGTACATCGACTTCTACGAACGCGTCGAACCGGACGAGATGTACGAGCGAGCGTGGCAGGAATTCCAGGCGGACACCCGCCTGCACGCCCTCGGCGCGAGGTTGGACGGCCGGCTGGTCGGCATCACCCACTTCCTGACCCACGGAAGCACTTCCGCGCCCGACACCGATGTCTGCTACTTGCAGGATCTGTTCACGGCGGGTGACGTCCGAGGCAAGGGCGTGGGGCGTGCGTTGATCGAGGCCGTCACCGACTGGGCTCGGCAACGCGGCTGTTCTCGCGTGTACTGGAACACGCACGAGTCGAACAGCACGGCACGACACCTGTACGACAAGGTCGCGGAGAACCGGGGTTTCATTCGCTACCAGATCGAACTGCCCCGATAAGGATCTTCCGGCCGATGTTCGATGACGTCGGAGGTGGCCGAGCCGCGCAGGTGACCTCCATGCCATACGCGTGTTGTTTATGTGACTTCGGCGACAGGAGATTCGGTCGGCTTGGCCATGCAGGACACCCCTGAAATCCGGGGAAGAGCGCCTTGGCCCGGCCAACGCCGCACATCGGCTTGATCCGTCCGGCTCGCGCAGGTCGATCCGGACGATGCGGCCTGGCAACCAGGGGCCCGTGGAGGTGGGCAAAAAGCGGCTCCAGGCAGGCGAAGCGGGGTGGCGACGTCCAATGGATTTCCGAATCCAGGTAGCGTTCGCACTATGGCATCGCCAACTGGAACCACCGACGCGCCCTTCGGCCGTATGCTGACCGCGATGGTCACGCCGTTCACCTCCGACGGCGAGGTCGATTATGTGGCTGTGCGACGTCTTGCCGCCTATCTGGTGGACGAGCAGCGCAATGACGGACTGATCGTCAACGGGACGACCGGGGAGTCGCCCACCACCTCGGACGAGGAGAAGCAGCGCATCGTCAGCGCCGTCCTCGATGCGGTCGGCGACCGCGCTACTGTGGTGGCGGGGGCGGGCACCAATGACACCTGCCACAGCGTCGAGCTCGCGAAGCAAGCGGCACGCGTTGGCGCGCACGGCCTGCTGGTGGTGACGCCTTACTACAACAAGCCTCCGCAGGAGGGTCTGTACCAGCACTTCACCGCAGTTGCCGATGCAACCGACCTTCCGGTGATGCTGTACGACATTCCCGGACGTAGTGGCGTGCCGATCAAAACTGAGACCTTGCTGCGGCTGGCGCAGCACGAGCGCATCGTGGCCGTGAAGGACGCCAAGGGTGACCTGTTCGCCGCCAGCCAGGTGATGGCCGCGACCGATCTCGCCTTCTACTCCGGCGACGACCTGCTCAACCTGGCCTGGCTGTCTCTCGGCGCGGCCGGGTTCGTCAGCGTGGTCGGGCATGTGGTGGGCGCCGAGCTGGCCCGCATGATCCACCTGCACAAGAACGGCGACGTCGCCCAGGCCCTGGCCGTGCACACTCAGGTGACCCCCGTGGTGGACGGGATCATGTTGCGGGCGGGCGGCGCAATCATGGCGAAGGCGGCACTGGGCATGGTGGGAGTACCGGTCGGTCCGGTACGACTGCCGCTCGTGGACGCCACAGAGAAGCAAATCGCCGAGCTGCGTGCTTGCCTGGTAGCCGGCGGGGTGAAGTTGACAGACGCATAGGAACGGGGAGGAACCGGGAGTTTTGAGAACAAGATCTGACCGTGGGGGCCAGGCATGAGCCATCCGCATCCTGAGCTTGGCCCCCCGCCGGTGCTGCCTGAAGGCGGCCTGCGCATCGTCGCGCTGGGCGGGCTGGGAGAAATCGGCAGAAACATGGCCGTCTTCGAATATGACGGTCGCCTGCTGGTCGTCGACTGCGGGGTGCTTTTCCCCGAGCCCGACCAGCCGGGTGTCGATCTCATCCTGCCTGACTTCGAATACATCAGGGACCGGCTCGACGACGTCGAAGCCGTGGTCCTGACGCACGCCCACGAAGACCACATCGGGGCGGTGCCGTACCTTCTGCGTGAGCGGCGCAATATTCCGCTCATCGGCTCCAAGCTCACGCTTGCCCTGATCGAGGCCAAGCTGACCGAGCACAGGATCCAACCGACCAAGGTCGAGGTCATCGAGGGCGAACGGCACGTGTTCGGGCCGTTCGACTGCGAGTTCCTCGCGGTCAACCACTCCATTCCCGACGCCTTGGCCGTCGCCATCAGGACGCCTGCGGGCATCGTCCTGCACACCGGCGACTTCCGGATGGACCAGCTGCCGAGCGACGGCCGCCTCACCGACCTCGGTGGGTTCGCCAGGCTCGGCACCGAGGGCGTTGACCTGCTGATGTCCGACTCCACCAACGCCGAGGTGCCGGGGTTCGTCACCAGCGAGCGGGAGATCGCGCCGGTCATCGACGAGGTGATCCGCACCTCCGAGCAGCGCGTCATCGTGGCGAGCTTCGCTTCGCACGTCCACCGCATCCAGCAGGTCATGGACGCCGCCGCCAGGCACGGTCGCAAGGCCGCGCTGGTCGGCCGGTCCATGGTGCGAAACATGGGCGTGGCCCGCGACCTCGGCTACCTGAAGGTCCCGCCGGACCTGATCGTCGACTCGCGCGACATCGAGGAGTGGCCGCCAGAGGACGTGGTGCTGATCTGCACCGGCTCCCAGGGCGAGCCGATGGCCGCGCTGTCGAGGATGGCCAACCGCGACCATCCGATCCGCATCGCCGAGGGCGACACCGTGCTGCTGGCATCGTCGCTGGTGCCGGGCAACGAGACCGCGGTCAACAAGGTCATCAACGGCCTGACCAGGTGGGGCGCCCGCGTCGTGCACAAGGGCAACGCCAAGGTGCACGTCTCGGGGCACGCGGCCGCGGGCGAGCTGCTCTACGTGCTCAACCTGACGCGTCCCTCGAATTTCATGCCGGTGCACGGTGAATGGCGCCACCTTCGCGCCCACGCCAAGCTGGCCGCTCTCACCGGCGTGCCCGACGACCACATCGTGATCGCCGAAGACGGCGTCGTGGTGGACCTGGTCGACGGTCGCGCGCGGATCGTCGGTGCGGTTCACGCCGGGTACGTCTACGTCGACGGCTCCTCGGTGGGCGAGATCACCGACACCTCCCTGAAGGACCGCAGGATTCTCGGGGACGAGGGATTCATCTCCGTGGTCGTCGTGGTCGACTCGAACACGGGCAAGCTCACCGCCGGCCCCGAGATCCACGCCCGTGGATCCGGCATTGATCCGGCACAGTTCGACGAGTTCATCCCGCAGATCGAACGGGCCCTCGCGGAGAAGGCCGCGGACGGTGTGGTCGACATGCAGGAGATCCGTCGGGTGGTACGTCGTACGGTGGGGCGCTGGGTGAGCGACACCTACCGGCGCCGGCCGATGATCATTCCGGTGGTGGTCGAGGTCTGAGCCTCTTACGGAAGGTACGGCAGGTGCTTCCGCCTGCCGTACCTGCGGAGGTTCAACCTGTAGTCGCTGGGGTCGTTCCGGCCTGGGGCCTGGCCGGGCTGCTTTTTGCGGTTTCTGTGGGAGTTCGGCCTGTGCCTCCTGCGGACGTTCGGCGCGCGGGTCTTGCGCCGGGCGATGCCGGACTCGTGGCCTGTGATGACTGGTCAGGGCGGTTCGCCGTTCGGTTCTGTGAACCGATGAGAGGCCGCCGCCAGGTGCTTCCAGCGTCATGTCAGCGCCAGAACTGACAGTGGTCGGTCTGCTGGCGCCTGTCTCGTGTCGCCGCGTTCTCACACGGCACTTCTGTCCGCGTTCGTCACGGCTCCTTCGTCTGAGCCGACGGGCCATGGCGTCCCGCGTGCGTGCGAAGACATCGCGCAGCCGTTGGAGTGAGGTTTTCAGAGACGGCACGTCACGCGTCCCTGCGGCGGAGTAGCAATACGGCGGCGCACAGGGGGATGGCCGCGTACGCGAGCATGACTGTTGCGGCTGCCAGTGGTGACAGAAGTGAGCCGTACACCGAGGTGGTGATGATGTCACCGGTGATCTGGCGGGGCAGGGCGCCGATCATGAGGGAGCCGAGGCGTTCACTCCATGGCTCCGGGATTCTGCCGATGATCATCGGGATCACGTAGACGAGACCGACGATGATGGCCGTCGTGCCGGCCACGGAGCGGAGGATCGCGCCCAGTCCTACGCCGAGCAGTGCGAACACAGGCACCGTGAGACTCAGCGCGAGCAGCAACGGCAGCCGGTCACTGAAGGCGGTGGTGTAGGCACCGGAGAAACGGTCGCCGACTGCGGCGCGGGCCACGAAATAGGTGCCGAAGACCGCCACCACACCGACGAGCAGGCCCAAGCCGCCCACGACCACGGCCTTGGCGGCGAGAACGGGCCAGCGCCGTGGGACGAGGGCCAGGCTGGTTCTGATCAAGCCTGTCGTGTACTCGGACGTGATGGCCAACGCGCCCAGGATGCCCATGCAGAGCTGAGGGATGATCGTGAACACTTCCTCCAGGTCCGCGATCCGGGCACGTGCTTGCTGCTCGGGCGAAGCGGTGTCGTACATGCCGGCCGCCGCTGCGGCGAGGGCAAGGCCGAGGAGGACGGTGCTCAGACCGAGCCCGAGGATCAAGTAGGTCGAGCGGACAGAGCGGATCTTCAGCCACTCGGAGGTGAGGACGGTCATATCCGCGTTCCTTCAGGCGAGAGATTCGGACGAGTGCGTGTGCGGCGGAGAACTGAGTGTTGTGCCGCGTCAGCCGTTGCGGTTCGGGGACGTTCGTGCGGTCGGCCTGGCGAGCCAGCGGATGTGCTCAGCATGGGGATGGAGACGTATCTCGGGTGCGTCGGTTCGGATGTCCGGGCGCATCCATGTGACAGAGGGGCGTCCGGGTGAGCTGAGTGAGGTCTGAGAGTGCGTACGGTCATGCGTCTCTTCGCTTCAGTTGGTAGTAGCCGACGGTGAGGGCGACGAGCGGGTACGCGAGGAGCACGAGCAGCGCGGCCCAGGGAGGTAGGAGGCCTTCTCCTAGACGGGAGGAGAGCCGTTGGCCTGCCATCTGGGGGACGAGGTTCGGCAGGAGGAACGTGGCGATACGCGTGTTCCACGGTGCCGGCAGGTAGGTGGCCACGCCGGGAAGGACGAACAGCAGGGCGACGACCGACATGATGGCGCCTGCTGTGGATCGCATGGCGGTGCCCAGGCCGAGGCCCACCAGAGCCAGGGCGGACACCGACAAGCCCGAGGCGAGCAGCATGGGCAGCCCGTCGGTGAACGAGACCTGGTTGAAGCCCAGGTGATGGCCGTTCGCGAGTAGACGGCTGGTCGCGTACGTGAGGAAGAGGATCACGTTGGCGGCCACGAAAGTGACCGCGGCGACGATTCCTGCCTTGGACAGAAATAAGGTGCTGCGCCGTGGGACGGTGATCAGGGCGGTGCGGATCATGCCTGTGGCGTACTCGGAGGTGATCGCGAGCACGCCGAGCAGTGCCAGGCTCATCTGGACGAGCGGCAGGAATCCTTGCTCGGGGGCCGCCGCGCGTAGTGTGCCGCGTTCGTCGGCGAGGGCGGCCACGTACAGCGTCCAAACGATGCCCAGGAGCACTGTCAGGGCCGCTGCGCCGATGGTGTGAAATGTCGAGGTCACTGAGCGGAGCTTCAGCCATTCGGAGGACAGGACCGTCTTCATCGGGCCGCTCCGTACTGCACGCTGTCGGCAGTCAGAGCCATGTAGGCGTCCTCAAGAGATGGATAGCGGGCCGTCAGCTCCGCGACGGTGGCCTCGGCGATGAGCCGGCCACGGCCGACGATGATGATGCGCTCCGCGGTGAGGGCCATCTCGCTCATCAGATGACTGGAGAGCAGGATCGTGCGGCCTTCGGCGGCCAGCGAGCGCATCAGATCGCGGATCCAGCGCACACCGTCGGGGTCGAGCCCGTTGACTGGTTCGTCGAACATCAGGATGCCGGGATCTCCCAGCAACGCCGCCGCGATGCCGAGCCGCTGTTTCATGCCCAGAGAGAATCCGCTCACCCGTTTACGCGCCACACTCGCCAGCCCGACCTGATCGAGCACCTCGAAGACGCGTTTGGGACCGATGCCGTTGGTGCGGGCCAGGCACAGCAGGTGGTTGTAGGCGCTGCGGCCACCGTGGACGGCGCCCGCGTCCAGAAGCGCCCCGACCTCGCGCATCGGCTCGCGCAGTGAGGCGTATCGCCGGCCGTTGACCAGCGCCTGGCCCGACGTCGGCGCGTCCAGGCCTAGGATCAGGCGCATCGTGGTCGACTTGCCTGCGCCGTTGGGGCCGAGGAACCCGGTCACATGGCCGGGCTCGACCTTGAAGGAAAGGCCGTCTACGGCGACGGTGGCGCCGTAGCGCTTGGTGAGATGGTGGAGTTCGATCACGCGGTAAAGGATGCGGGGAAGTGGGGCGGCGGCGCGTCGGACCACGGTTCGAACTTCAAGGTCAGACCCTGGGTTGACGTGCGAAGCCCACTTCAGCGACTACGGTTCAACGCGTGAACGACACCCACCCCTTCTACGCCAGGCGCATGAGCCGTCGCCAGCTGGTCATGCTCGATGCGGCGGCGGGCGCGTGCGCGGCGTTCATCTTCTTCACCGTGACGGTGCATGCCGAGGCGCTGCCACCATGGATGCGGCTTGCTCTTCCCGCCGGCCTGGGCCTGCCACTGGCTCTGCGAAGACTCTGCCCCCTGCCCGTCTTCTGCTTCACCCTGGTGGTCGCCGTCTACGCCGCGCTGATGGGTGCGGCGGGGCTCGTGTACCTCGCACCGGCGTACGCCCTGTACATCGTCGCGTTGTCCGACAGACTCGGCCCTGCGGTACCGACGTCGGCCATCGCGGTGGTGAGCCTGGTGACCATCGTCGGCATGACGGTGGCGGGTACGCCTCGCGACGTGGCCCCTGACTGGCTCTTGCACCTCGACCAGCCGCTCCTGGGCATCGCGGCGCTGGGAGGGGCGTGGACGATCGGCCGGGCCGTACAGGAGCGCAGATCCTATGCCGTACGTGACGCGGAGCGGATGGCGGCGCAGGCCGTGGCGGATGAGCGGTTGAGGATCGCTCGTGAGCTGCATGACGTGGTCACACACAGCGTGGGGCTGATCGCGGTCAAGGCCGGGGTCGCCAATCACGTCATGGCGACCAGGCCGGAAGAGGCGCACGACGCCTTGCGCGTGATCGAGACCGCCAGCCGGAGCGCTCTGGTCGAGATGCGGCACCTGCTTGGTGTGCTCAGATCTACGTCGGTGCCCGACGGCGTGCCCATGCCTGGCCTGGCGGGGATCCACAACTTGGTGGAGCAGGCTCGGCTGGCCGGGGTTGAGGTGAAGCTCGATCTTCGCGTGGAGGCCGGCGAGAGAGCAGGCGCTGGGGCGCTACCGAAGGAGGAAGCGGCAGGGCTGCAAGGGGAGTTTCTCGGGGAGGAGCTTGCATCTGGACGTGCGGGTGCGCGGCAGAGGGAGGCGGAACCGGGGAGAGCGGATTCGGCTCGGGAGCGGGCGGCGCCGGGGCGGGCAGAGGTTTCGCGCGCAGATGCGGCGCTAGGGAGAGCAGAAGCAGGGCGGCGAGCGGCGGCGCCGGCATGGGCGGACGTCGTGCGGCGGCAGGAAGGGGGAGAGTCGTCTGCTGGTGCGGTGTCGCAAGGGCGGACGGCTGCGCGACAAGAGGAGGAAGAAGCCTGGGAACGGCTGCCTGACGGCGTGGGCTTGGCGGTTTATCGCATCATGCAGGAGGCGCTCACCAACGTGGTCAAGCATGCCGCGCCGACTCGCTGCCGCGTGTCGCTCGTCATCGGGCGCGAGGAGGTTGGAATTGAAGTGGTCGATGACGGGCCGGGGCGGCGCACGTTGCCTGGTGACGGTGCTGGACATGGTCTGATCGGCATGCGAGAGCGGGTCACGATGTACGGCGGTGCGTTCGAGGCTGGGAGTCTGCCTCAGGGTGGGTTTCGCGTGTTCGCCACATTGCCGTATGAGGAGGTCTCGTGATCCGAGTGGTCATTGCCGATGATCAGGCGTTGCTCAGGGGGAGCTTCAAGGTGCTGGTCGACTCCGAGCCCGACCTGGAGGTCGTGGGAGAGGCGGCGACTGGGGCCGAGGCTGTTGACGTCGTGCTGGAACGGCGGCCGGATGTCGTACTCATGGACGTGCGCATGCCGGGAATGGATGGAATCGAAGCGACTCGTCGTATCAAGGATGTTGCTCGGGTACTCGTGGTGACGATGTTCGACCTCGATGCTTATGTGTACGATGCGCTCAGGGCCGGAGCGAGTGGATTTCTCTTGAAAGATACGCCGCCCGCCGATCTGCTGGCCGCTGTACGGGTGGTGGCCGGGGGAGAGGCGCTGCTGGCGCCTACAATCACGCGTAGACTGATCGAAGAGTTCACACGTACTCCCGTTCTGCCTCAGGTTAAAGGGCTGGAGGGCGTAACGGAGCGGGAACGGGAAGTTCTGCTGTTGATTGCGCGGGGGCTGTCCAATCGGGAGATTGCTGCTCACTTGCAGGTCAGCCCGGCTACAGTGAAGACGCACATCACGCGGCTGTTGTCCAAGCTGGAGGCCCGGGATCGGGCGCAGCTCGTTATTGCGGCATATGAGAGCGGGCTGGTTTCGGCTGCCGCGTGATGGCGCTCGGATCGGCGTGCTGCTGGCCGGTCTCGTGTTAGAATGTGTTCACCTTAGAGTGTTTTTGATAGCCATTCCATGTGTGCGCCGCCGAACGGGCCTTTTCTTTCGCCTACTGCATCGAGTAGCCAGTGTGCGGTCTCTTCTGCTTGTGTGATTAATTCAGGTGGGTAGCGCAGTAGAATCTGATGCTCTGCGAATTCGTCTACGTCGTCCAGGATGAGTCGCCCGTCTCTCATGCGAATCACGTCTAGGTCGAGGTCGAGCATCGTGATCTCGTCGTCGTTCCATTCCGGGATTGTTGTGACGTCGACGTAGATTTCGCTTTTGTGGGGTGGGCTGTTGAAGGACGCCGTCCACCAGGCGTCCCGGGGGAACAGCATGATTGCGGTTGTCTCCCAGGTCACAGGTGGGCCTTCGCCCTTGCGGGCGACCGTGCCACCTGGGACTTCGGCCCAAAGGCCGTGCTCGTCCTCACCAAGTAGTCGAGCGCGATGGTTCCAGTGCAATGCGCCGCCGTATTTTCTGAAGACGATTCGCACGTCGGTCATATGAAGAGACATATCCCTGCTGAGTGGTCGTCACACGTGACGCTTGTGGTGGGTTGACCGGGCTTGATGGCGTGGGCCCGGATGGCGGATGGCGGGTGGTGGGACGTGCGGGATGGCTGGTCGGCTCTCGGCGACGTCGGTCCCTGCGTAAGTGCACGTCGGACGAAGCGAGGGCCTCACCGGTCGGCGGGGAGGTGCGTGAGGAAGGCGTGAAGGTCTCAGCGGGCCGGTGAGGCAGTCGCGGGGTGAGGCGCTGTTGGGCGGTCAGGTAGGTGGGGTTAGGCGGCGAGGTAGGTGGGTTGGCGGTCAGGAAGCGCGGTTGGGCGGTCAGGTAGGTGGGGTTAGGCGGCGAGGTAGGTGGGTCAAGTCGGAGGCCAAGCGGTCTTAGGAAGACAAGATCCGACGTCAACTCCTTGGGTCACAGAACGACAC
>NZ_BAAAQX010000014.1:0-254904 GCF_039531895.1 Nonomuraea monospora | reverse complement strand
TTCATTTCGTCGTTGTGGTCTTAATTCTTTCAGCCGTTCAAGTTCCTGTCAAATTGACCGGACTTGCTCGACCTGCGGGAATTAATCCCTGCCCCCTTTCGGAGACAACCCCTCTAACTTACCAGCCCGTTCGAAGTGGTTTGCACCGTCGCCGGACGACCCTGAAGGTAGTGGGATTTGCCGGGCGGCTCCGAGACTCCAGGAGGCTCTGGATCGCCCTGCGGGAAGCAACTCTAGCAGCCTGGCGCACCCGCTTCGGCCCACTCAGGTAATCAGATGGTTCTTCCCTCCCCACCTGACCCTCAAACCTCGCCAATGCCACCTGCCCGGACACCAGCGGGCAAGCCGACGGCAAGTCATCCGCAATCGTCCCCCGGTACGAAATACCTACGAGCAGTCTGCGCTCTCGGAGGTGGCCGACATGACAAGGTCGGAGTTCGACGACATCCGCGCGTTCCTCGCCGACGGGGCGACGCACGCCGGAGATCTGCTGCGAGTCGCCAGGACTCTGATCGACGACCTGGAACACGCTCGCATGCGTGAGGCGGTCCTGCGCACGCACTATCTGCGCCTGCTGACGGCGGCCAGGGCGAGCGCCGCCGCCGACCTGGCGGACCTGCCGGATCCCATGGCGTTCCTCAAGCACGAGCTGGCCGAGCGCGGTCAGATGCCGGAGGACGGCGAGGCCGTCCAGCGCATCCTGTCCGACGCCCGTACGGCGGCCGCGTTGCTCGCCTGCCTGACGGAGACCCCGAAGCCGCGCCCCCGCGGCATGCGCCTGCGCCGCTGCGTCGGCACCGGCCGCGCGCTCCCCCGCTGAGTACGCCGGGTCTCCGCTCCCCTGCTGAGCACACCAGGTCTCCGCTCCCCCGCTGAACACGCCGGATCCCCACCCCCGCGAACAAACGGGACAAAGTTGCCACGCACTGACGCCGTGACAACTCCGGGCATACCCACCCTTGGCGGACGGCCTGTAAGACTCCGCATATGTGGCAGCGGGGGCTGAATTGGACGGCAATCGTCATGGTCGGGATATTCGGCCTGATGTGGGTGGGCATCGTGATTTATGCCGACCAAGGCTCACCGTTCTGGATGCGCGTCGTCCAGGTCATCTTCGGCTTGCTGCTGCTGGCCTGGGCCGTGGGCAAGGCGGCCCGCATGCTCAGCAGGGCGTGAACCGCCTACGGCTGGAAGCGGTACCCCATCCCCGGCTCGGTCAGCAGGTGATCGGGGTGCGCCGGGTCCCGTTCGAGCTTGCGCCGTAGCTGGGCCATGTACTGACGCAGGTAGTGCGTCTCCTTCAGGTATGTCTCGCCCCAGACCTCGGTCAGCAACTGGCGCTGGCTGATCAGCTTGCCGGGGTTGCGCAGCAGGATCTCCAGGAAGTGCCACTCGGTGGGCGTCAGGCGCACCCCTCCGGAGATCGTCTTGTCGGCGAGGTCCACGACGTGCTCGCCCACCTGCACCGTCGCGTTCTCCTCGCCGTGCTGCCCGGTGCGGCGGGTCACGGCGCGCACCCGCGCGAGCAGCTCGTCGATGCTGAACGGCTTGGTCACGTAGTCGTCCGCGCCGGCGTCGAGCGCGTCCACCTTGTCGGTGCTGTCAGCGCGGCCGGAGAGCACGATGATCGGGATCGAGGTCCAGCCGCGCAGGCCCTGGATGACCTCCACGCCGTCGAGATCGGGCAGGCCCAGGTCGAGGATGACCAGGTCGGGGTGCCAGTCGGCGGCCTGGCGCAGCGCCGTGCCGCCGTCGGGGGCGACCGCGACCTCGTACTGACGCGCCGCCAGGTTGACGCGCAGGGCGCGCAGGATCTGGGGCTCGTCGTCCACCACGAGCACGCGGGTCATGTGGCCCGCCGCAGTGAGACGGTCATGGTGAGTCCTCCTCCGGGCGTGTCCTCTGGGACGAGCGTGCCGCCCATCGCCTCGGTCAGACCGCGCGACAGCGCCAGGCCGAGCCCCACTCCCGTGTGGTTGTCACGGTCGCCGAGCCGCTGGAACGGCAGAAACACCCTTTCATGCGCTTCGGGCGGAATGCCGGGGCCCCTGTCGGTGACGCGGATCTCGACGTGCTCGCCGTGCCAGCTCGCGCCGACGAGCACGGGACGGCCGGCCGGGCTGTACCGGAGGGCGTTCGCCATCAGGTTGACCAGCACCCGTTCCAGCAGCGCGGGGTCGGCCATGATGTCCGGTGTGCCGGGCGGGATCTCGGTCGTGAGGCGGTCGCCCAGCGGGCCGAGGTCGTCCACGGCGTGTGGCAGGACGTCCTCGATGGCCACCGGTTCGAGCTTGACGCCGAGTACGCCCGCCTGGAGGCGGCTCATGTCGAGCAGGTTCGACACCAGCCGGTTCAGTTTGATCAGCGACTCGTCGGCGGTGGCGAGCAGCTCGGCGCGGTCCTCCTCCGACCAGGCGATGTCGGTGCCGCGCAGGCTCTCCACGGCGGCCATGGCGGAGGCGAGCGGGGTGCGCAGGTCGTGGCCGACGGCGGCGAGCAGCGCCGTCCGCATCTTGTCGGCCTCGGCGAGCGGCCCGGCCCGGTCGGCGGCCTCCCGCAGCCGCTGCTGCCGCAGCGCCACCGCCGCCTCCGCCGCGAACGCCTCCAGCACCCGCCGGTCGCCGGCCTCCAGCAGTCGCCCGCGCGCGGCGAGCACCAGCCGGTCGTCGATCGCGACGTCGTGGTCGGCCGTGCCTGGGCTGGTGGCCGGCACGCCGCCCGACGTGGCCACGACCCGCCACCCACCGCCAGCCGCCGCATCGCCCCGGCCGCCTTCCGCCACATCGCCCTGGCCGCGCTCCGCCACATCGCCCTGGCCGCGCTCCGCCGCATCACCCCGGCCGCCCTCCGCCGCGTCGCCCCGTTCGAGCAGGGTCACCGCGACCAGTCCGAACGTCTCGCGCATCCGGGCCAGCAGCGACGGCAGCGCCGACTCGCCGCGCAGCACGTGGCCCGCCAGCGTGGACAGCACCTCGGCGTCGGCCCGCGAGCGCGCCGCCTCCCTGCTGCGCCGGGCCGCCAGGTCGACCACGGTGCTGACCATGACCGCGACCAGCACGAAGATGGCCAGCGCGAGCACGTTCTCCGGCTGGGCGATCGTCAGAGTGTGCAGCGGCGGCGTGAAGAACCAGTTGAGCAGCCCGAACCCGAGCACCGCCGCCGTCAGCGCGGGCCACATGCCGCCGGTCAGCGCGACGGCCACGACGAGCAGCAGGAAGAGCAGGATCTCGCTGGGCAGCGTGAGCCCCGCGGGCAGCAGCGCGATCGCCAGCAGCGGCATCCCGAGCAGCGCCAGCACCCACCCGGACGCGCGCCGCCTGCGCGTCAGCGCGGCCCCCGACCGCGCCGCGAACCGGCCCTTCCCCGTCGCCTCGTGCGGCACGATGTGCACGTCGATCGACCCCGCGAGCGCGGCCGTCGTGACGCCGACGCCCCTGGTGAGCGGCCGCCGTCTTCTGGACGCGCCGAGCACGAGCTGGGTGGCGTTCGCGCCGCGGGCGAAGTCGAGCAGCGCCCGTGGCACGTCGTGCCCGACCACCTGGTGGTACGTGCCGCCCAGGCCTTCGACGAGGGCGCGCTGGCGTACCAGATGGGCGGGATCGCCCTTCGTGGTCAGCCCGTCGGCGCTGGTGATGTGCACGGCCAGCAGATCGGCGCCCTTGCCCTTGGCGGCGATGCGCGCGGCCCGCCGTACCAGCGTGTCGCCCTCGGGACCGCCGGTGAGCGCGACGACCACCCGCTCGCGCGCCTCCCAGGTGCCGGCGATCGCGTGGTCGCTGCGGTAGCGGCCGAGCTGTTCGTCCACCTTGTCGGCCACCCAGAGCAGGGCGAGCTCCCGCAGAGCGGTCAGGTTGCCGACGCGGAAGTAGTTGGCGAGCGCGGCGTCGACCCGTTCGGACAGGTACACGTTGCCGTGGGCCAGCCGGCGGCGCAGCGCCTCCGGCGCCATGTCGACCAGCTCGATCTGGTCGGCTCCGCGCACCACCTCGTCGGGGACGGTCTCGCGCTGGGGCACGCCGGTGATCTGCTCGACGACGTCGTTCAGCGACTCCAGGTGCTGGATGTTGACGGTCGTGATGACGTCGATGCCGGCGTCGAGGATCTCCTCGACGTCCTGCCAGCGCTTGGCGTGGCGGGAGCCGGGGACGTTCGTGTGGGCCAGCTCGTCGATCAGGGCGATGGCGGGGGCGCGTTCGATGACGGCGTCGGCATCCAGCTCGGTGAAGGTCGTGCCGCGGTACGTCACGCTCCGCCTCGGCACGGCGTCGAGCCCGTCGAGGAGGGCGGCGGTGCGGGCGCGGCCGTGGGTCTCGACGAGGCCCACGACCACGTCCTTGCCGCGCTCGCGGGCGCGGCGGGCCTCGCTCAGCATGGCGTACGTCTTGCCCACCCCGGGCGCCGCACCGAGGTAGACGCGCAGCCGCCCTCTCATTCCTCCAGGTTACGGCTGGTACGGCGGCGCCACTCCCCACCCCCAGTGCGGCACCGGCGCCTCGCCCGGAGGCGTCGCCCCTGGCTGGGAGTTGTGCCTGGCCAGCCTGGTGCCCCATTCGACGTATCCGGCGAACGCGGCCCTGAACTCGGGGTCGTCGGGCAGCCCCGCCTCGTCGGCCGCGTCCATGAGCAGGCTCACCCATCTGCGGCGCTGCGGCTCGGTGATCGCCTTGCCGAGGTGGTGGCGGAGCATGTGGGCGTAGCCGCCGCGCTCGGTCGTGTAGCGGTCGGGGCCGCCGAAGACCTCGCTCAGCCACATCGCCACGTATTTCGGGTGATCGGGGTCCATGTGCGCGAACAGCGGCCCGATCAGGTCGTCCTTGACGACGCTGCGGTAGAACACCTCGGTCAGCCGCTCGAATGCCTCGGTGCCGCCCGCCCAGGCGTAGAGCGTGGGCACTGCCTCATCAGTCATGTAATGATGTAATCATCTTCTGGGCGCACAAAAAAGTCCCCGGCCGCCGGATGAACCGGCGACCGGGGACTTCTCCTTGGTAGCGGGGACAGGATTTGAACCTGCGACCTCTGGGTTATGAGCCCAGCGAGCTACCGAACTGCTCCACCCCGCGTCGGTGTGTCAGTAATAACTATACAGGCCTCTGAGTAGTGCTCGAACCAGATACCTGCCGCACTCACGCGAAAGGCCCGGTCTCCGTTTCCGGATCCCGGGCCTCTGCCTGGTAGCGGGGGCAGGATTTGAACCTGCGACCTCTGGGTTATGAGCCCAGCGAGCTACCGAACTGCTCCACCCCGCGTCGCTTGTGCCTTGTAAGACTACCGGGCGGCGCGGGGTGTACGCAAACTGAATGCGTCAGCCTGACGGCGAAGCCGCCGGTGTCGCGGGCGGCGAGCCTGTCGGCGTGGCACTGGGCGAGGCGCTCGGCGACGCCGACGGCGAGGCCGACGGTGAAGCCGTGGGCGAGGTCGTGGGCGTCGGCTGCTGCGCGTTGGCCCCCTCCAGCGCCTGCAGCGCCTCCTCCAGCCGCTTCTGGGCGTCGCCGTAGGCGTCCCAGTCGGGCGGGCTGGCCTGCAGCGCCTTCTGCGCGTCCGAGTAGGCCTTCTTGGCGTTGTTGATCGCCGAGTTGAGCGCCGAGTTGGACGTGTTGGGCTGGGTCTGTTCCTGTTGCTGCTCGCTCGGCACCTGTTGCGTCTGATCGCCGCCGAAGACCTCGGCGAGACCCTCCTCCAGCGTGCGCGCCACACCGATCTTGCTGCCGAACGACACCAGGACGCGTTGCAGGATCGGGTACGGCTCCTGCCCGCCGCCCGCGGTCACCTGGATGTACACCGGCTCGATGTAGACCAGGCCGCCCGCGTAGGGAAGCGTCAGGAGGTTGCCGTAGCGGACCGACGAGGCACCCACGCCGAGCAGGTTCAGCTCACCCGCGAAGCGGCTCTGGAAGGCGTTCTGCGCCTGTCCTGGGCCTGGGATGGGGGTGCTCGACGGCGGCATCCGCAGGATCCGCATCCGCCCGTAGTCGGGCCCGGCCGTGGAGTTGACCGCCATGAACGCCGCCAGGTTCGGCCCCTGCCGGGGCACGAACGTCGTGGTCAGCGAGAACGCCGAGGAGTTGCTGCCCGGCATCGTGGTGGTCAGGTAGTAGGGCGGCTGCTTGATGTTCTTGTCGCCCTGGGTCGGGTCGCCGGGGACGTTCCACACGTCCTGGCCGCCGTAGAAGGCGCCCGGGTCGGTGATGTGGTAGCGCGACAGGGTGAAGCGCTGCACCTTGAACAGGTCCTCGGGGTAGCGCACGTGCTGGCGCAGCTCGGCGCTCATCTGCGAGGCCGGCGTGATGATGCCGGGGAACGCGCTGCTCCACGTCTTCAGCAGCGGGTCGTTGGCGTCCCACGCGTAGAGCTTCACCGTGCCGTCGTAGGCGTCGACCGTGGCCTTGACGGAGTTGCGCATGTAGTTGATCTTGTCGCTCGGCTGCTGGGCGATGACCCGGCGGTCGGTGGACGTGTCGCGCGTCATGTCGCCGAGGCTCTGGCTCTGCGAGTACGGGTAGTCGTTCGACGTCGTGTACCCGTCGACGATCCACTGGACCCGCCCGTCGATGATCGCCGGGTACGGGTTGCCGTCGAGCGTCAGGAACGGCGCGACCTTCTCGACCCTGTCACGCGGGTTGCGCACGTACAGGATCTTGGAGGCGTCGTTGATGTCGCCCGACAGGACGATGTTCGCCTCGCTGTACTTGGCGGCGTACAGGAGCCGGTTGAAGAACGAGCCGACGGGCACGCCGCCCTGGCCGGTGTAGGTGGTGTTCTTCTGGCCGGTGCCACCCGTCTCCGGGTAGTCGAGCTCCTGCGGGTTGTTCGGGTCGCCGCCGGCGATCACGTACTCGGAGGCCGACTCGTCCTCGCCGAAGTAGATGCGCGATTCCTTGAGCTTGGTGCTGTCGACCAGCGGACCGTTGACCGGCATGTCCTTGGCGTCGTACGCGGGCAGGCCGCCGGAGTCGACCTTGTTGCCCGGCGCGGCGACGAAGCCGTAGCCGTGGGTGTACTTGAGTACGCGGTTGATCCAGTTGTTCTGCTCGGTGGGCGGCCCCGTCAGCTCGCGCACGCCGACGATGTGGTCGACCAGCTTGCCCGTGCTGTCGGGGTAGCGGTCGACGTCGAGCGGGTCGGCGAAGCTGTAGAAGCCCCTGATGCGCTGCGTCTGCTCGTACGTCGAGCCGAGCAGCGCCGGGTCCAGCAGGCGCACGCCGGAGACGGAGGTGTCGCCGTTGGCCTGGACGGCGGCCGGGTCGGCCTGCGCGTTGTACGTCTCGACCTCGACCTTGTCGATGTCGTACGCCTCGCGCGTGGCCTCGATGTTGCGCTGGATGTAGGCCGACTCCTTGCCCTGCTGGTTGGGCTTGACCTGGAACTGCTCGACCAGCGCCGGGTAGACGCCGCCGATCAGGATGGCCGAGAGCACGAGCAGGCCGAAGGAGACGCCGGGCAGCATGCCGCCGGGCCTGAACACGCCGGCGAAGAACAGCGCGGCGCAGATCAACGCGATGATCGCGAGGATGGTCTTGGCCGGCAGCACGGCGTTGACGTCCGTGTAGGAGGCGCCGTGCACGTACCCGCGGTCGGAGAAGACCAGCCCGAACCGGTCGATCCAGTAGGCGACGGCCTTGAGCAGCACGAAGATGCCCAGCAGCACCGACAGGTGGACCCTGGCCGCCTTGGACGCGTGCACGCCGGGCGACTGCAGGCGGAAGCCGCCGTACAGGTAGTGCGTGATCGCCGCCAGGACGATCGAGATGATCACGGCGGTGAACAGGAAGTTCAGCACCATCCGGATGAACGGGTAGTCGAACATGAAGAACGAGATGTCCATCGCGAACAGCTTGTCCTTCTGGCCGAACGACGCGCCGTTGCTGAACTCCAGCCACGTCTTCCACTGGCCCGCGAAGGAGGAGCCGGAGAAGATGGCCAGCAGCCCCATGCCGACGATGAAGATCAGCTTTCGGTGGGGGTCGAGCGCCATGCGATAGCGGTCGGCGCCGCTGCCGCCACCGAAGATCGCCGGCCCGAACATCGGGCGGGTCTTGAACGCCAGCAGCATGTTGCCGCCGGCGATGCCGACCATGAGCACCGCTCCGACCAGGAACAGCACGATTTGAGTCAGCACCATGCCGCTGAAGACCGACGTGAAGCCGGTCGAGTCGTACCACAGGTAGTCGGTATAGATGCCCGAGAACAGGAAGAACAGCGCAACGATCGCCACGAGGGCGATCGCCACAGGCAGAAGCAGTCGCGGTCGGCGGGGCAAGCGCATCGCCCTACCGGCTCCTGGGGTCCGGAAGCTCAAGGCCAACCCCTCGTCGTAATGAAAAACGGTCCGTGTCTGGCAACTTACACCGCTGTGCCAGCCCTACGACTAACGCACGGCGATCGCCAGAAGTTTCAGCCGGCCTCGCACGCGGGCACTTCGCCCTTGCCCGTGCGCAGCGCGTCGAGCGCGAGGACCGCCTGGTGCATGGTCTCGGCCTTCACCAGCCGCAGGCCGTCGGGCACCGCGTTCATCGCCTCCGCGCAGTTTCCGGGAGGGGTCAGGAAGATCGTGGCGCCGGCGTCCTTCGCGCCGATCATCTTCTGCGCGATGCCGCCGATGGCGCCCACCTCGCCCGTCGGCTGGATGGTGCCGGTGCCGGCGATCTTCTTGCCGCCGGTCAGCTCGCCGGGCGTCAGCTTGTCGTAGATGCCGAGCGAGAACATCAGGCCGGCGCTCGGCCCGCCGACGTCGCCGACGTTGATGTCCACGTCGAACGGGAAGTTGAACTTGGGCGCCATGGTCAGGCCGACGATGGTCTGCCCCTTGGGGCCGGCCACGGTCTGCAGGGTGACCTCGAGCTTCTGCTCGCCGCGCTTGATGCCGAGCACGACGCTCTCGCCGGGCTTGTGCGCCTTGACCGCCTTCTGGACGGCGTCGGAGTCCTTGGTCTCCTTGCCGTCGACCGAGGTGATCTCGTCGTCCTTCTGGACCTTGCCGTCGGCGGGCTTGCCCTTCTCGGTGGACAGCACGCCCACGCCCACGGTGTACGGGATCTTCAGCTCGGTCAGCGCGGCGGCGGTCGCGGAGTCCTGGGAGTTGGTCATCTCGACGACGTTCTCCTCCTCGACCTCCTCCGCGTCGCGGCCGGGAGCGAAGATCGTCTCCTGCGGGACCACCGCCACCGTCGGGTCGAGCCAGCCGCGCAGCGCCGTCAGCAGGTCGATCTGGGCGGCGGGGCCGCCCTGGTAGGCCACCGTGACCAGGCTCAGCGCGCCCGAGGTCGGGTAGGTCTGCCTGCCGTCGATCGAGATCACCGGCTTCTTGTCGACCTCGCCGATCGTGTTCTCCGTCGGGCCGGGGCTGAGCACGACGTACGGCACCGGGCGGAACGCGCCGATCACCCCGAGCGCGAGCACGAGGAATCCCGCGAGCAGCAGGGTCAGGGCGCGTCGTGACATGTCGATGAGCTTATTCGCCGGCGCCGACCCACTCGGTCTCGCCGTCGGCGAACACCTGGTGCTTCCAGATGGGGACCTGCGCCTTGAGATCGTCGATCAGGCGGCGGGCCGCCTTGAACGCCTCGTCCCTGTGCGGCGCGGCCACCGCGACGATCACGGCGGTGTCGCCCAGCTCCAGCTCACCCACCCGGTGCACGGCCGCGATCGCCGTCACGGGGAAGTCGGCCGCGACCTTCTCGGCGACCTGGCGCAGCTCGGCCTCCGCCGAGGGGTGGGCGGAGTAGGCGAGCCTGGTCACCGGCTTTCCGTGGTCCTGCTCGCGCACGGTGCCCACGAAGAACGCGGTGCCGCCCGCGGCGTGGTCGGCCACGGCTGCCAGCACCTCGTCAACGGAGAGCGAGGTGTCGCGAATGCCGAGCAAGCGGATGACGTCCACGAGAAAGACTCTAACCGTTCAACCGCGTCGCTTCTTACGTACTTGGCGGACGATCGCGGCGGTGCCGATCACTGCCACTGTGGCGCCGGCGGCGGTGAGCGTGGCCTCCTTGACGGGCAGGCGCCTGCCGACCACCGTCGTGCGGTTCTCCCGCAGCTCCAGGAGCTGCTCGAAGGCCGCTTCGTTCGTCCAGGACGGCTTCCAGCCCGCCTCGCGCAGCGCCGCGCAGTCGACCACCCACGGGTAGACGACGTAGTGCAGATCGGTCGCCGGGGCCGGGGTGATGCCGAGGCGGTGCAGGCGCTGCGCCGTGCCGAACGTCAGGCCCGCCGGGAGCTCCAGGCTTCTGATGCCGGACAGCTCCTCGACCTGCTCCTGCTCCAGCCAGCCGTCGCAGCCGACCGCCGCCACCCCGGTGACGGCGCCGCGCGCCGCCAGCTCCAGCGCGGAGACCAGGTCGTCGATGTGGCAGAACTGCCAGTGCGGGCTGCAGCCCTTGACGGTCAGCAGCCTCGGCGACTCGAAGTGGCGGGTGATCACCGTATCGACGCCGGGGCCGACGACGGCGGCCGGGCGCAGCACGGTCACCTCCAGGCCGGGATGGCTGCGCAGCGAGCGGCGCACCAGCGACTCGATCTCCAGGAAGTCGCCGACGACGCCCGTGTCGGGCTCGGCCGCCACCGGGGCGTCCTCCGGCAGCGGCACCTCGTTGTCGGGCGCGGCACCGTACACCATCGCGCTGGTCACCAGCACGACCCTGCGCACGCGCGCGGCGGCGCTGGCCGTCAGCACGGTCTGGGCGGCCCGCAGGTTGTACGCCCGCCGCTCGGCGGGGTCGGAGTCGACGGCGTAGTCACCGGCCAGATGGACCAGGACGTCGATGTCGGAGATCCGGTTCGCCAAGAGCGGATCTCGTACGTCGATCACTCTCCACGTGGCTTCCTGGACGTCACCGCGTTCTTCGTCGATGGCCACCACTCTGCGGAAATCCGCGGAGTTCACGAGTCTCGCGAGCACCTCACGGCCGAGGCCGGAGGCCGCCCCCGTTACGGCGACGACGGGTTGACGCGGGCGTTTCGAGGTAGGCACCAGGTCCTCACTTTGCACTGATCCGCCGTCGGACGACTAACGTGGCGGATGTGGATTCCTCCTCCATCCTGCATGAGGTAGACCGGTGACTGACCTGCCAGGTCGCGAAAACGACCCTAACGAGAACCCGTTCGCCATGTTCGGCAACCCTGAGCAGATGGCTCAGGCGATGCGCCAGTTCGCCGACATGTTGTCGGCGCCGCAGGGCTCCGGCCCTGTCAACTGGGACATGGCCAAGAACATCGCCAGGCACGCCGTGGTCGCCGAGGGCGACCCGAGCGTCATGGAAGGCGAGCGCCGCCAGATCGTCGACGCGCTCAGCCTGGCCGACCTGTGGCTCAACGAGGCGACGACGCTGCCCAGCGGCGTGTCGACCCCGCAGGCCTGGAGCCGGTCCGAGTGGATCGAGAACACGATCCCGATCTGGCGCAAGCTTTGCGAGCCGATCGCCGAGCGCATGGTCGACACCATGGGCGGCGCGCTCGGCGGCTCCGGGCTGCCGCCCGAGGCCCAGCAGATGGCCGGGCCGCTGATGGGCATGCTGAAGCAGATGGGCGGCATGATGGTCGGCCAGCAGATCGGGCAGGCGCTCGGCTCGCTGGCCCGCGAGGTCGTCGGCACGACCGACATCGGCCTGCCGCTGTCCGACACGGCCGCGCTGCTGCCCGGCGGCATCGCGCACTTCAGCGAGGGCCTGGAGATCCCGGCCGACGAGATCAGGCTCTATCTCGCGCTCCGCGAGGCCGCCCACCACCGGCTGTTCCAGCACGTGCCGTGGCTGCGCTCGCACCTGCTCGGCGCGGTCGAGGAGTACGCCAAGGGCATCACGGTCGACACCTCCGCCCTGGAGGAGCAGATCCGCGGGCTCGACATCAACAACCCGCAGGCCATCCAGGAGGCGCTGAGCGGCGGCAACCTGCTCAAGCCAGAGGAGACCGAGCGGCAGAAGGCCGCGCTGGCCCGGCTGGAGACGATGCTCGCCCTGGTCGAAGGGTGGGTCGCCACCGTGGTCGACAAGGCCGCGCAAGGCAAGCTGCCCTCCGCCGTGGCGCTCGGCGAGACCGTACGCCGCCGCCGGGCCACCGGCGGGCCGGCCGAGCTGACCTTCGGCACCCTGGTCGGGCTGGAGCTGCGGCCCAGGCGGCTGCGCGAGGCCGCCGCGCTGTGGCAGGCGCTGGAGAGCGCGCGCGGGCTCGACGGCCGCGACGGGCTGTGGGACCACCCCGACCTGATGCCGACGGCCGAGGACCTCGACGACCCCGAGGCGTTCGTCCGCGGCGAGGCGGCGTGGGACATCTCACAACTCGACAAGGGCCCCGATGCCGGCGAGGGCAAGGGCGACGAGGGTTGAGCCCGCTGCACGACGACGCGGTGGAGGTGCTGTCCGCCTGGGCCGCGCCGACGCCCGAGGAGGAGGCGCTGCGCGCCGAGTTCCTCGAGCACCTGCGCGCGCACGACGACGCGATGCTGCGCGAATGCGTGCCCGGCCACCTGACGGCGACCACCGCGGTGTTGTCGCACGACGGCTCCAAGGTGCTGCTCACGCTGCACCCGAAGGCCAAGATGTGGCTGCCGATGGGCGGCCACTGCGAGATCTCCGACACGTCACTGGCAGCGGTCGCGCTGCGGGAGGCGTGGGAGGAGTCGGGGATCTCCGGTCTGCGGCTGCTGCCCGGCCCGCTCGCGGTCGACAAGCACGCCGTGTGGTGCCACCCGCCGCGTAGCTGGCACCTCGACGTCGAGTACGCCGCCGTGGCGCCCGCCGGGGCCGAGGCCGTGATCAGCGAGGAATCGCTCGACCTGCGCTGGTTCCCCGTGGACGAGATCCCCGAGCTGTCCGACGAGGCGACACGGAGATTGGCCGCACGCGGACAGGCCGCGCTCAGCACGGGCTCGCGCATGCTTGGCTAGAGTCCGGTTGCGTCGTTCCAAAAGGGGGGCCTGCGTGGAGACTTCTGCCGTCGGCGGCACGATCGTGACACCCGTACGCAAGCGCAGGAAGTTTCCCGCAACGGCACTGACCTGGGTCGCGGTGACACCGTTCGCCGCCTGGGCGGTGGCCAGGGTGGCCGGTCTGGAGCGCGGGTCGCTGCCCACGCAGCTCATGACCGCGACCCCGTACGCGGCGGCGGGCTCGCTCGTCCCCCTCCTGATCGCCGCGGTCGGGCGCAGGCGGGCCGCGACCGCCGTCGCGCTGCTGTCGGCCACGGCGCTCGGCTTCAGCGTGCTGCCCAGGGCGCTGGGCACCGCGGAGGCCACCACCGGCAGGCCGTTCAAGGTCATGACGATCAACATGCTGTTCGGCAGGGCCGACGTCGCGACGATCATGAAGCTGGTGCGGGAGTTCCGGCCGGACGTGCTGAGCACGCAGGAGCTGACCCCCGGCGCGGTCGCCGACCTCGACGCGGCCGGGCTCAAGGAGCTCATGCCGCACCGGGTGCTCCAGGACGAGTGGAGCGCCGGCGGCAGCGGCCTCTACTCCGTGCATCCCGCGGAGGCGATCTGGGACGTCATGCCGCCCGTCGGGCACCAGATGCCCGCGGCGACGATCGCGCTGCCCGGCGGCAAGCCGATCGAGTTCATCGACGCGCATCCGTTCCCGCCGCTGGGGCCGCAGGTGAGCGACTGGAACACGGCGCTCGAAGCCTTCCCCTCGGCCTCGGCCGACCGGATCAGGATCATCGCGGGCGACTTCAACGCCTCGCTCGACCACGCCGCCATGCGGGGGCTGCTGTCACGGGGTTACAAGGACGCCGCCGACCAGGTGGGCGCCGGGCTGATCCCCACGTGGCCCGCGAACAGGCGGGTGCCGCCGCTCATCACGATCGACCACGTGCTGGTGGATCAGCGGGTCGGGGTGCGGGAGGTCAGCGTGCGTGACGTGCCCGGCACCGATCACCGGGCCGTGCTGGCCGAGCTCAGCGTGCCCTGACCAGGGCTCTGGTGTTGTCCCAGCCTTCGAGGCCCGGGTCGAGGCGCTCCACGTCCTGTGGCGTGCGCAGGCGGTGCCAGCCCGGGGTGGTGGCCACCCTGCGCGGGCCCGGCGCCTGGGCGCGCAGCTCCTTGACGACGTCGTACGTGTCGAGGTCGGGGGCGGCCCAGGGTGGGGCGGGCAGGGCGCAGGCCATGGCGACGGCGCCGCCGTTCTCCGAGGGGCAGATCGTGATCTCTGCCCTGCCCAGTTCCCTGAACAGCTTGCCGATCAGGAGAGGTGGGAGGTCGGGGGCATCGGCGCTGACGACACAGACCTGATCGGCCTGCGCTGCTTGCTCGATGTCGTTGACGCCCTCCCGATCGGGCTGGAGCCGGGTCAGGATGTGCTTGAGCGGCTCGTCCTCGGCGATGGTGATGACCTCGGTGCCGGGCCAGACGATCTCGTCCAGGCCGGGAACACTGGTGATCAGGACGGGGGTGACGAGCTCCAGACCCGCCACGACCTCGTAGGTGTCCTCCGCCACCGCCTCCAGGAAGCGCGCCGGATCGACGCCTGGGGGCGCGGCCTGCGCCATGTGCTGTCGTACCAGAACCGCGGCGATGCGCGTCAACACTCCTCCGGTGCCATGTGGGCCGCCGCGGAGAAGCCTTCCAGGAACCCGCGCGCCCGCTCCGCCTTCGGATACTGTTCTACCAGCGCCCAGAACTTGGCCCCGTGGCTGGGCACTAGCAGGTGCACCAGCTCGTGGATGATCACATAGTTGATGACCCATTCCGGCAGGCCCTTGAGCCTGGTGGAGATCCGGATCGTGCCGGTCTCCGGGGTGCAGGAGCCCCAGCGGTGCTGCTGGTTGTCGACCCAGCGCACGCTCACCGGGTCGGGCTCGCCGTTCAGATATTTCGCCGAAAGCTCCTTGGCTCGCTCCAGCAACGCCTCGTCGGTCGGCCTTCGCCGGCTCTCCTTGGCGGCCAGCCGATCCAGCATCCGGCTCACCCATTCATCCGCGTCTTCGCCGCTCAGCCAGGCGGGCAGGAGCACGATCGTCTTGTCGCCGTCGCGGTATGCGGACACCGTACGCCGGCGACGAGAACTGCGACGAACCTCGACTGTCTCGGGGGGCACATATGCACGGTAGCCGAGACTGACGAAATTCCACAGAGGGTGGACGTTGTTTCTGCTGGTCAGATGATTAAGAGCCGGTGAATTTGGGCATGCGCCTTTCCCGATGCGCGGTCAGGCCCTCGACCATGTCGGCGGAGACCATGGTCACGGGCTGAGCCAAGGATTCCCACCTCAGAGCGGCTTCCAGGTCTTGATGGTCTTGGTTGAGGGCCACTTTCGTGAGCCTTGTGGCAATCGGCGCGTTCTGGGCGATCTTCGTGGCGATGTCGCCTACTTCCGACATTAGGTCATTTTTCGGGAAACTTTGATTTACGAGCCCTTTATCCGCCGCTTCCCTCCCGGTCACTGTCCGGCCCGCCAGCAGCATCTCCCGGGCCAGACCCGGCGACCTCCTCGGCAGCAGGTACGTGGCCGCCATGCCCGGGTGCAGGCCCAGCGACGTGAACGGGGCCAGCAGCTTGGCGTCGTCGGCCGCGTACACGAGGTCGCAGGCCAGCGCCACGCACAGCCCCGCACCCACCGCCGGGCCGTTGACGGCGGCGACCGTGGGGATCTCCAGCTCCGTGATCATCAGCCAGGTGCGGTAGAAGCCCAGCATGCGCTCGCGCAGCCGGGGCACCGGCTCGGCGCCGCGCTCGCCGAGCCACGACAGGTCGCCGCCCGAGGAGAAAGCCGACCCCGCTCCTGTCACGACCACGCAGCGGGCGTCCCTGTCGGTGGCCAGATCGGTCATGGTCGCGCGCCATTCGGCCGTCATGGTGTCGGTCATGGCGTTGCGCATGTCGGGACGGTTGAGGGTGACGAGTACGACTCCGTCGTCTTTGCGATCAACTGAGAGCTCGTTCATGCGGGGAAGCGTAACCCGCGCGGGTCGCCATGCGGCTTTGCTGTGCGGCCTGCTGTGCGGCCTGCTGTGCGGCCTGCTGTGCGGCCTGCTGTGCGGCGCGGTCATTTACTTCATCCACAGGCCGAGCACCCATTCCCGAAGTTATCCACATCCGCCACCGAACCCGCTCGGGATCTTGCTTTGTCGTGGAAGCCTTTCCCGCCATGAGGCCACGTGTGAAGCCCACCCTGCGGCGCATTCTCCGCGACGAGCGCACCCTCCAACTCGGCGTCCACCCTCTCCGCGCGGTCACGCTGAGGGGCCTTACCGAACCTGTGCGGGAGTGGGTCGAGGGCCTCGACGGCACCCGCGATCTGGAGACCGTCCTGCGGGAGGCGGCCCTCGCGGGCCTCGACGAGTACCGCGCCCGTTCCCTGCTCGACCAGCTCGCCGCCCAGGGCGCCCTCCACGACGCCGCCACCGGCCCCGGCGCCCTGCGCGACCTCCCTCTGGCAGAACGCGACCGCCTCAAACCGGAGCTCAACGCCCTCGACCTCGGCTCCACCGCCCCTGACGGCATGATCGCCCTCTTCGAGCGCCGGCGGCGGTCACGCGTGCGGGTGTACGGGGCCGGTCGCGTCGGCGCTCAGATCGTCGCCCTGCTCGCCGCCGCCGGTGTGGGGCATCTGCGCGTCCTCGATCCCGAGGAGACGCGGCCTCAGGACATCACGCCTGGAGGGCTCTCGTGGGCGGAGGTGGGCATGTCCCGGGAGGACGGGGCCGTGGCGGTCGCCAGGCGGTTCACGGCGGGGGGTGGCCTGCCGATGGAGAGCGATGAACCTACCGCTGAGGAGTATCGGCAGGCTCTCGACGTGGCCGGTGTCCCTCCTGTCCCGCCCGGCGACCCCGATGGCGTACGGCCTCCCAGGGCCTCGTCCTCCGCCGGTCGAGCCTTCGGGAGGCCGTCGGTGAGGGGCGGTGGGGCTGCGGCGGCGAGCAGGGCTGCGGCTTCCCGATCCGGCGCCTCGCCGCGTGGTGCTGGTGGTGGCGGCGTCCCCTCCGGCCCTCAGCCCACCGCCTCACCAGCACGCCGAAACACCAGCTCCACGCCTCCCCCTGGCACGGGCGCCACGCCTCCACAAGGCGTCCGCGCGGCACCTCCGCAGGGCACCCGCACACCCCCGCCGGGCACCCGCACCACGCCCCCACCTGGCGCCCGCACCTCGCCCTCGCCCGACAACCGCGCCACACCCGCGCCAGGGACCCGCACCACCCCTCCACAGGGCACCCCCGCCGCCCCGTCGCAAGGCGCCCGCACTTCGGCTCCACCTGGCACCCGCGCCACGCCCCCGCCGGCTACCCGCACCACGCCTCCGAGGGACGCACGCCCCACCACCTCACCCAGCACGGCCGAGGAGCGGTGTCGGCCGAGTGCCAAGGCGGTGGCCGGCGGGACCTTCCTCGGCGACAAGTCCGACCGGCCGGACCTCGTCATCCTCTCCCAGGTCGGCCCACTGGACATGCTGCTGGTCAACGACCTGAACGCGCTGCGCATCCCCCACCTCCTGGTAGCCGCCTTCGAAGGTCACGGAATCGTGGGCCCGCTCGTCCTCCCCGGCGACACGGCGTGCCTGCACTGCCTCGACCTCACCCGGCGCGACCGCGACCCGTACTGGCCGATCGTCACGGCCCGTTTGGGCGGCTACCCGCCGGGAGAGATCGCGTGTGACGTGGCCCTCGCGACCGTCGTCGCAGCCCAGGCGTCCGGTCATGCGCTTGCTTTCCTCGACGGCAAGGAGCCCTCTGTGACCAACGGCACAATGGACGTAACCCCTGATTGGCGCTGGAGAAGGCGGTCGTGGAAGGCACACCCTCAATGTCGTTGTATGCGAAACAATCCATATTCGCTAAGAATGGTCATGGCACCTGACCGCGACTGACGTGCTCAGAGAACGACCACGAAGGGGGGAAGCGGTATCTCGCCGAGGTTCCGCGCATCAGTGTGAGCGATCTTCCGCGCCGTGCTGTCACGCGTTCGGCCAAACTGGCCACCCTTCCCATCAGCTTCGCAGGTCGCGCCGCCTTGGGGCTCGGCAAGCGCATCGGAGGCAAGTCGGCGGAGCTGGTGGCCCAGGAGGTCCAGCAGCGCACCGCCGAGCAGATCTTCAAGGTGCTCGGCGAGCTCAAGGGCGGCGCCATGAAGCTGGGCCAGGCCCTGTCCATCTTCGAGGCCGCGCTGCCGCAGGAGATCGCCGGTCCCTATCGCGCGACCCTGACCAAGCTCCAGGAAGCCGCCCCGCCGCTGCCCGTCTCGACGGTCCACAAGGTTCTGGCGGAGCAGCTCGGCGAGGGCTGGCGGGAGCACTTCCTGTCGTTCGACGACCGTCCGACGGCCGCCGCCTCCATCGGCCAGGTGCACAAGGCCGTGTGGCACGACGGCAGGGAGGTGGCCGTCAAGATCCAGTACCCGGGTGCGGGCAAGGCGCTGCTCGGCGACTTCTCCCAGCTCGCCCGGCTGGGCAAGCTGTTCGGCGTGCTGCTGCCGGGCCTCGACATGAAGGCCCTGCTGGGCGAGCTGCGCGAGCGGGTCGCGGAGGAGCTCGACTACCTGCGCGAGGCCGAGGCCCAGCACGCCTTCGCCCTCGAGTTCGACGAGGACCCCGACTTCCACATCCCGGACGTCGTGGCGGCGAACGAGATGGTGCTGGTCAGCGAGTGGATGGAAGGCACCCCGCTGTCGCGCATCATCGCCGAGGGCACCCAGGAGGAGCGCGACCACGCCGGCCTGCTCTTCGTCCGCTTCCTCTTCTGCTCCCCCGCCCGCGTCGGCATGCTCCACGCCGACCCGCACCCGGGCAACTTCCGCGTCCTGCCCAACGGCAAGCTGGGCGTCCTCGACTTCGGCGCCGTCAACCGGCTCCCCGAGGGCTACCCCAAAGCCTTCGGCCAGCTCACCCGCATTTTCAACCAGGGCGACATGCAGACCGTCATGGCGGGCCTGCGCCAGGAAGGCTTCATCCGCGAGGACATCGACATCGACCCTGACGCGCTGCGCGCCTTCCTCGCCCCGTACGTGGAGCCGACGGCGGTCGAGGAGTTCACGTTCAGCCGGGAGTGGCTCCAGGCGCAGGCGGCCAGCGTCGCCGACCTCCGGCCCACCAACGTCATCCGCCAGCTCAACCTGCCGCCTTCGTACGTCCTCATCCATCGGGTGCATGCGGCGGGGATCGGGGTGCTGTGCCAGCTTGGTACGACGGCGCGGTTCCGGGATGAGGTGATCCGCTGGGTGCCGGGGTTCGCCGACGACCCGGATGATCAGCCGCTGCCCATTGGCTGAGCACGTCGATCGACGCAGGTTTGCATCGGCCCAGCGCAGGCTGGCATCGGCCACGCGCGTCGCTCGGGTGCAGACTGCTGAACGCCCCGTTCGGCGCAGATTGCCGATCGGCTGAACGCGCCGCTCGGGTGCACACTGCCGATCGGCTGAACGCCCCGCCCGGGTGCAGACTGCTGATCGCCCGAACGCGCCGCTCGGGTGCAGACTGCTGATCGGCCGAACCCGCCGCTCGGCGCAGACTGCCGATCAGTCGCACGCGCGCTCGGCGCAGGCGGCATCGACTCAGGGCTTTGCTCGACGCAGGGCAGTTTTGGGATCACCGGCATCGCCCAGTGGAGTGGCGGGGAGGCAGTTTGTGGGATGCACTGTTGACCGCTGACTACTCTGTGTAATTATACGAGTGCAAACCGTTACTCTCTCTTGGGAGGATGCAGATGCACCGATCCGCACGCCTGTTGGCGGTCATCGCCCTGGCCACCGTCGGGCTGTTCGCGACCGCGCCCGCCGCGAGTGCCGTCGTCGATCCGGTTCGAGCCGGGGACTGTCTGGCGTCCCGTGCGGGTGAGGTGTCGACCTCGGTGGATCCGTCGCTCAAGGGGCTTCCCGTTGAGCTGACCGCCGTGAGTTGTCTCGCTTCTCCCTGAGTGCATGCCGCCGTCATGGAGTGCGGGCGGAGAGTGGCGTGGTCGTTGGGTGATCGCGTACTGAGCCGCGTGCGTGGGCGGCGGGTTGGCAGAGCCGTTCGCCGGCAGCGTTCCCGTCAGGTTATCGATCTTCCGCACGGACCTCATGGGTGACAGACGGTGGGCGGCTCGTTGGCTGGCTGGCAGGGCACACGCTCGCACGTGCCCTGCCAGCCAGCGCATTTTTGCGCGCCGTTCAGGTCAGACCCGAGAGAAGGGCTCGGAGGCCGTCGGTGAGGATGCGTTCGCCCTCCTCCTTGGAGTTGAGGAACCAGCCTGGTAGCGGGGTGCGGAGGGAGCAGGTGAGCTCGATGCTGACGAGGCCGTGGATGGTCGTCCAGACGAGGTAGGCCGAGCGTTCCGGGTTCGAGGAGTGGATGGCGCCCGTGGCGGCGGCTGCTGTGGTGGCTTCGACGAGCAGGCCGAAGCAGCGGCGGAGGGCGTCGGTGCGTTGCTCCGGTGAAGGGTCGAAGTCGGGGAGCGGGCGCTCGAACATCAGCGCGTAGAGGGCAGGGTCGCTCAGGGCGAACCGCCTGTAGCCGTAGCCCACCGCCATGATTCTGGACAGCGAGTCGGTGTGGCCGTTGAGGGAGTCGGTCATCGCCTCGTGGAGGAGGCCGGAGCCGTGCTCGTAGATCGCCTCCAGCAGGCCGGCTCGGCCGCCGAAGCAGGTGTAGATGCCCATGGTGGAGGTGGCGGCGGCGTCCGCTACTCGGCGGAGGGTGAGGTAGGGCGCGCCTTGTTCGCGGAGGACGCGCATGGCGGCGTCCAGGAGGTCCTGGCGCAGTGCGCCGAGTTCTTTCGAGGTGCTTACGGCTCTCGGCACCCTCTCACCATAGCGGGCTATAACGCGCATCATAACAAGCGTTATCGGTGGATGAGGGAGGGAGTGAGTGAAGGGCTGACGACGCAGGGATGGAAGGCGAACGAGGCAGGGGGCGAGGGGGCGAGAGGCGCATGAGGGAGCGCGAGGGCGAATGGGCAGGGCGAGGGCGAATGAGGCAGGCGGTAAGGCAGGGGTGCGGGAGGGCGAGGGCGATGAGGCGGAGCGAGGGCGATGAGGCCGGCGGTAAGCGGGGGTGAGGGAGGAAGCGGAGAAGAGGCGGAAGGGGTGGCGGCGAAGGAGGCGGGCTGAAGGAGGAGGCCGAGGTCGTGCTTCTGGGCCTTGCGAGTCAGGGCCGTGAACCAGGGCCGCGAGCCAGGGGCCGCGAGCCAGGGGCCGCGAGCCAGGGGCCGTGAACCAGGGCCGCGAGCCAGGGGCCGCGAGCCAGGGGCCGCGAGCCAGGGGCCGTGAACCAGGGCCGCGAGCCAGGGGCCGCGAGCCAGGGGCCGCGAGCCAGGGGCCGCGAGCCAGGGGCCGCGAGCCAGGGGCCGCGAGCCAGGGGCCGCGAGCCAGGGGCCGCGAGCCAGGGGCCGCGAGCCAGGGGCCGCGAGCCAGAGCCGCGAGCCAGAGCCGCGAGCCAGAGCCGCGAGCCACGGCCGTGAGCCAGGCGTCCAGGAAGCCCAGGAAGCGAAGGAAGCCCAGGAAGCCGAGGAAGCGAAGGAAGCCCAGGAAGCCGAGGAAGCGAAGGAAGCCGAGGAAGCGGAGGAAGCCGAGGAAGCGGAGGCGTTCAGAGGAAAGCCGAGAGACCGAGAAGCAAGAGACCGAGAAGAAGGCAAAGAACCGCAGGAAAAGCGCAAGAAGGGAGTCGTTTCATGGGTGTTCAACGGGTTGCCGGGGTGGCAGGGTTCGTCTGCGCCGTGTTACTGGTCGTCAACGCCGCCCGGAGGGCCGGGTTAGTGGCAGAGACGGCGTTCACGCACGCCATCGCCCCATTCGCAGCCCTCACCGGCCTGCTCGCGATCACCGGTATCTACCTGTTCATCCGCGCCAGGGCAGGAACGCTGGGCCTGGTCGGGTACGTGCTCAACTCGGCCGGCCTGGCCGGGGCGTTCGCGGTCGAGTACACGTTGCACTTCGTGTTCCCGTACCTGGGTGGCGGGGTCGTGAGCGGGCTGCTGGCCGGTGGGACCGGGCGGGCGTTTCTGGTGACGTCGGCCGTGTTGCTGGTGGGGGTGGTGACGTTCGGGGCGGCGGCGGTCAGGAGCGGGGTTATGCCGGTGGTGGGCGTGGTGCTGTACGTGGTGGGCATGGTGCCCGGGTCGTTGCGGAACCTGGTGCCGGAGGCCGTCTACCTGGGTGGGCTGGTGATGGCGGCGGTCGGGGTCGCGTGGATGGCGGTGCGGCTCTGGACGACGGCGGAAGAGGAGGCGGCGGTGGTGGGGGTCGGACGGCGGGGAGGTGTGGGGTCGGCCGGATAGCGAGGGCGGTGGCGGGCGAACCCGAAGAGGAGCGCAGGGCGAACTCGAAGAGGAGCGCAGGGCGGGCCCGAAGAAGAGCCGAAGGGCGGACCGAGAAGACGCGAAGGATGAAGCGAAGAAGACGCCGAGGGTGAAGCGGGGGAAGAAGGAAGGAGCCGGGCGCTGGTTGCGGCGGCCGGATGGCGAGGGGCGAGGGACAACAGAACGAAGGAGCCGGGCGCTGGTTGCGCCCGGCTCCTCTGGTCAAGGCTCCGATCAGGAGATCCTGCGCCGGCGGCAGGATCTCCTGGATCAGAACTGGCGGCTCAAGGCCTGGCGGAGGCGATCGTTCGCCCGCCGGACCTCCCGCCGAGCCCGCTGCACCCGCGTGACACGCAGGATGAGGCGTTGCTCCTCCGCCTCGCGGTGGAGGGTTTGTATTCGGTCATTGACCAGGTCATGGATGAGATCCGGCACTGCTCGGCTCCTGCTCGGGCTGTACGTGCTCATTGGTCTGTTCGCTTTCTGGTGTGTCGGTGCGGGTGGAAGGTGGTCAGGCAGCGACCGGGTGCTTGCGGGGACGCCCGCGCGGACGCTTGCGGGGAACGACGGTCCCCCTGAGGATCAGCTCGCCGCCCCAGACGCCCCAAGGCTCCTCGCGCTCGAGCGCGCGGGCCAGGCAGGCCTTCTGGATCGGGCAGCCGCCGCAGAGTGCCTTGGCGAACTCGACGTCCTCAGGCGACTCGGCGAACCACAGGTCAGGGTCGGTACGACAGGGGATCTTGGCTTCGTCGATCAGGTCCATGATCGTCTTCGCCCCCATCTGCTTTCTCCTTCGATCGATCTTTTGATCTTTGGTCGGGCACCTCGTAGGTGGTCGGGGATCACGGACAAACAAGAAGGCCGCGGATCCTGTGTGCGGATCCGCGGCCTGGGGGCTGCTATGTGCCGGTCAGGTTATGACCGGAGCATCCCTCCAGGGTTGCGGACCGCACAGTCCACCCTTGGTGAGCTGGTTGGCCGGCAGTTCGATACGTCCGACGTAGACAGGAGCGCCTGCTGCTGGGGCCACACCCTCGTGGGCGGGCGCGTAGAAGGCGGCGATCTGGCTACGGGCAGACTTCTCCTGCCGCAGCTTGGCGGGCCCATCGGCGAGCCTCACCGAGTCACGGCATGCGGAGGCGAACCACTGCGTGGCCGACATCTGAATGCTGATCACCGGGGCTCACCTCCACTCTCTGGATCGTCGGAACAGGGCTGTCCGACTCGCTTGACCATGACCCTAAACCGGGAAGCCGGGAAGGGGCAACATATTTTCTACCTGCGATTTCGCCTATTTCGTGAGGCGAATCATGGCTTCCTGGACGACTGAGACCACGAGGTCACCCGACGCGGTGTACATCTCACCGCGCGCGAGCCCGCGGGCCCCCGCCGACCACGGCGACTCCTGAGCATAGAGCAGCCAGTCGTCGGCCCTGAAGGGGCGGTGGAACCACATGGCGTGGTCGAGCGAGGCGCCCATGACGTTCGAGGCGCCCCAGGCCATGCCGTGGGCCAGCAGGATCGTGTCGACGAGCGTGAAGTCGGAGGCGTAGGCGGCCAGCACCACGTGCAGGAGCGGGTCGTCGGGGAGGTCGGCGTGGTAGCGGAACCAGACGTTGGTCTGGGCGCTGCGCAGCTCGGGGTTGGCGAACGCCTCCCAGGTGAGCGGCGAGGCGTAGCGCGCGTCCACGGGCCGCGGCCGGGTGAACCAGTCGCGCAGCTCCGGGTGGTCACCGACGAGCTCGTACATCCGGTCCTGGAACGTCGGGAGCGTCTCGGGGTCGGGCACCGGCGGCATCGTCAGTGCCTGGTGGGAGACGCCCTCCTCGAAGACGTGGAAGGAGGCGGACATCGTGAAGATGGCCTTGCCGTGCTGGACGGCCACCACGCGCCGGGTGGTGAAGGAGCGCCCGTCGCGCACCCGTTCGACGTTGTAGACGATCGGGATGGCCGGGTCGCCGGGGCGGATGAAGTAGGCGTGCAGGGAGTGCACGTTCCGGTCCTTGGGGACGGTGCGGCCGGCCGCCACCAGGGCCTGCGCCGCGACCTGGCCGCCGAAGACACGCTGGATGCGCTCTTCCGGGCTTCTGCCACGGAAGATGTCGAGCTCGATCTGCTCCAGGTCGAGCAGGTCAAGGAGCTCCTTCAGCGCCGAGTTCACGTGTCCGTCCCTTTCATGTCACCGCTTGCCGGGACAAGTCCCCCTTCATGGTTACCGGCCCCTGGGACAAGTTGGTTACCGGTCCCCGGGACAAGTTTGACCTGTCGCACTTTCCGATGATGCCCCGGCCCGGTTTCGCCCCCGTTACGACCCCCGGCACAGCCCCAGCACGGCTTCTCCGTACCGGTCGAGCTTGACCCTGCCGACCCCGGCGATCGACAGCAGCTCCTGCTCGGTGACCGGCGCGCGCTCGGCGATGGCCTGCAGCGTCACGTCGGTGAAGATGACGTACGGCGGGAGCTTGGCCTCCTTGGCCGTGGCCGTGCGCCAGGCCTTGAGCCGTTCGAGCAGCGCCTCGTCGTAGTCGGCCGGGCAGGTGGAGCAGCGGCCCAGCTTCTGCTCGGTGGCGTTCACCAGCGTCTTGGCGCACACGCGGCAGCTCACCGGCGCGGCGACCTGGCGGCGCTCGCGGGCGGCGGGCGCGATGCGGGGCGGCGCGGAGGCGCGGCCGGTGAGGCCGTCGAGGAAGCGGGACGGGCGGCGGCTCTTGCGTCCGCCCGGCGCGCGGGCCAGCGCCCAGGAGACCGACAGGTGCTCCCTGGCGCGCGTGACGCCGACGTAGAGCAGGCGGCGCTCCTCCTCGATCTGCTCCGGGCTCTCCGCGTAGATGATGGGCAGCATGCCGTCGGTGACCCCGACGAGGAACACGGCGTCCCACTCCAGGCCCTTGGCGGCGTGCAGCGAGGCAAGGGTGACGCCCTCGACGGGCGGCGCGTGCTGCTCGGAGGCGCGGCGCTCCAGCTCGGCGACGAACGCGGGCAGGTCGGCCCCCTCCGCCGCCAGGTCCTCGGCCAGGTCGGCGAGGGCCTTGAGCGACTCCCACTTCTCGCGGGCCTTGCCGCCGCCGGGCGGGACGGGCGTCAGGCCGACGCCGCCGAGGATGTGGTGCACCTCGGAGGCGAGCGGCTCGCCCGCCGCGGAGCGGGCCGCGCCGCGCAGCAGGACGACCGCCTGGCGGACCTCGGGGCGTTCGAAGAAGCGCTCGGCGCCGCGCAGCATGTACGGGATCTCCGCCTTGGTCAGCGCCTCCTCGTACGCCTCCGACTGGGAGTTGACCCGGAACAGCACGGCGATCTCACGCGAGGGCACGCCCTTGTCGAGCAGCTTCCTGATGGCCCTGGCCACCCCGGCGGCCTCGGCGGGCTCGTCGTCGTACTCGCTGAAGGCCGGCTTGGGCCCGTCGGGCCGCTGCGCGACCAGCTCCAGGCGGTGCGGGGAGCGGCCCTTGGCGATCACCAGGTTGGCCAGGTCGACGACCTGGGGGGTGGAGCGGTAGTCGCGCACCAGCTTGATGACGGCCGCGTCGGGATGCTCCACGCCGAACCCGGTCAGGTAGCGCGGGCTGGCGCCGGTGAAGGAGTAGATCGTCTGGTTGGGGTCGCCGACGACGCAGATGTCGTCGCGCCCGCCGAGCCAGGTGTCGAGCAGCAGCTTCTGCAGCGGGTTGACGTCCTGGTACTCGTCGACCACGAAGTAGCGGTACTGCTGGCGGATCTGCGCCGCCACCTCCTGGTGCTCGGTCATCACGGCCGCGGTCAGCTCCAGGATGGTCTCGAAGTCGACCAGGTGGCGCTCGCGCCTGATCCGCTCGTACGCCTCGTAGACGCGGCTGAGCTGCTCGGCCGGCATGGGCGGCGTGCGGTGGTGCTTGGCGGCGGCGGCCACGTAGTCTTCCGGGCCGATCTGCGTGACCTTGGCCCATTCGACCTCGGAGGCGAGGTCGCGCAGCTCGGAGCGCTCGGGGGTGAGCCGCAGGCTGCGGCAGGCCTCGCCGAGCACGGGCAGCTTGGACTCGATGACCGAGGGGGCGGCGCCGCCGATCACCCGCGGCCAGAAGAAGGTGAGCTGGCGCAGCGCCGCGGCGTGGAAGGTGCGGGCCTGGACGCCGGGCGCGCCGAGCGCGCGCAGGCGCTGGCGCAGCTCGCCGGCCGCGCGCGTGGTGAACGTCACAGCGAGGACGCTCTGCGCGTCGACCACTCCGCTGCGCACCGCGTACGCGATGCGGTGGGTGATCGCCCTGGTCTTGCCTGTGCCCGCCCCGGCCAGCACGCACACCGGCCCGCGCACGGCCTCGGCGACAGCGCGCTGCTCGGGGTCGAGTCCGATCAGTACGTCGTCCGCGTCGTTCACCTGTGTATCCTCCCAGCCGGTGGCGGAGAACCACTTTATTCTGGCAACATGCGGGCCGACGTATGTTGGTAAGGGCGTCGTCAACAAGATGCAAAGAACTGGTCTTTTCCCCCACAATGGGGCCCGACCATGTGCATGGGGGAAAGGAAGGCCGTGCGAACTGCGGTTTCCGTGAGCGCTCTCGCGCTCGCAGCCGTCGCGCTCACACCTGTCGCCGCGAGCGCGTCCATGGAGCCGACCCCCGCCCCCACGGTCGACTCGCCCGTCGACTCGCAGGGTCTCGGCGGGTTGTCGGTGGAGACCGTCCAGTACGGCACGCACAAGCGCCAGAGCATGGACGTCTGGTGGACGCCCGACGGGCAGCAGCGCCCGGGGATCTTCCTCATTCACGGCGGCTGGTGGTCCAGCGGCGACAAGAGGTACATGAAGGAGATCACCCGCAGCTACGCTGAGCTGGGGTACACGGTCTTCAACCTGAACTACCGCCTGTCCGGCGACGCGGCCTGGCCCGCGCAGCGCACGGACGCGCTGGCCGCCATCGCGCTGGCGCGCAAGCACGCCGACCGGTACGCCTTCGACCCGAACAACTACGTGCTGATGGGGTTCTCCGCCGGCGGGCACATCGCGGCGGCCGTGGGCACGTACGGCGACGGGGTCGGCGGGCTGAAGGGCGTGGTGGGGCTGTCGCCGATCATCTCGCCGCTGCGCGCGTACACCGACGGGGAGAAGAGCACCAACGCGCACAAGCGCAAGCTGCGCACGGCCGCGATCAAGCTGGCCGGCGGCTGCGCGCCCAAGGGCAAGTGCTCGCGCATCTGGGCGAGCATGGAGGTGGCCTGGCACGCCAGCCGCAACGACGCGCCGATGCTGACCATCCACTCCGAGAACGAGTTCGTGCCGCCGGTGCAGAGCCAGTTGCTCAAGCAGACGCTCGGGCAGGTGGGCGTGCAGGTGTCGGTGTTCACGCAGCCGGGGATCAACCACAGCTCGCCGCTCTACCGTGAGCCGGGCGTGGCCGAGCGGGTGCAGGCGTGGATCGCCTCCCGAATCGGGTAATCGGGGATTAGACGGGCACCCTGCGTTGTTGCACGGATCGCCTGTTTTTCCTGACCTTGGAGGGATCTCCGAAGATGGCGCTCACGGTCTACAGCACCACGTGGTGCGGCCCTTGCAAGCGGCTCAAGGCCCAGCTCACCCGCGAGGGCATCAGCTTCGACGACGTCGACATCGAGCGTGACCCGTCGGCGGCGGAGTTCGTGATGAGCGTCAACAACGGCAACCAGGTCGTGCCGACCGTGGTCATCGAGACGCCGAAGGGGCGCTTCGTCCGGACGAACCCCTCCGCCCTGGAGGTCAAGAGGCTGCTCGAAGCGGCCTGACCCGGCTCACCAGTCGCCGACGAGCTCGCCGCCGTACCAGGTCTCGATCAGGCGGCGAGCGATCGAGACGGGCGGCGGCAGGCGCAGCTCGCCCGACTCCAGCGCCCGCGTCAGCTCCTCGCGCGAGAACCAGTGCGCCTCGGCGATCTCCTCGGCGTCGGGCGTGAGCGTGGTGGTCGTGGCCTCGGCGAAGAAGCCGAGCATGAGGCTGCGCGGGAACGGCCACGGCTGGCTGCCGAGGTAGCGCGGGTTGGCGACGGCGATGCCGACCTCCTCGGCCACCTCGCGCACGACGGCCGCCTCCAGCGACTCGCCCGGCTCCACGAACCCGGCCAGGATCGACAGGCGGCCCTCCGGCCACTGCGGCCCCCGGGCCAGCAGGCAGCGGTCGGCCTCGTCGCGGACCAGCATAATGACCGCGGGGTCGACGCGCGGGAAGTGCTGGCTGGAGTCCTTCGGGCAGACGCGGATGTGCCCGCCGGCCTGCACCACCGTGTGCGCGCCGCACCTCGGGCAGAACTCGTGCGTGGTGTGCCAGGCCTCCAGCGCCACGGCGTAGACCAGCAGGCCCGCGTCGCGGTCGCCGAGCAGGCCGCCGACCTGGCGCAGCCCGGCGGCCACCGGCTCGCCCTCGGGCGTGTCGCGCAGGGACATGGCCATCGTCACGCGGCCGTTGATGTCGCCCTTGGGGATGCCCGGCAGCGCCGCGGCCACCGCGAAGTAGGCGACGCCGTCCTCGACGCCCAGCAGGTAGCGCTGGCCGGCGGGCGCGTCGGCGGTGGTGAACAGCACCGCGTGCACCTCGTCGCCCGTCCGGCGCACCAGCGTGTGGCCGTTGTCGATGACCAGCACCCTCGTCGCGGGGTCCGCCCAGGCCCGCTCCAGCCACCGCTCGTCGGCGCGCAAGGCCGAGGAGCGGTCGATGGTCCCCCTAGCAAGCAGTAGCGGGCCGATGAGTTGCTCTTCCGCGGTCTCCACTGGTGCCGCCCCCTCCCGAGTCCCATGTCATCCTATGACCTCGCAGTTAGCCGGTGATTACGGTATCCGGGCCTCGTGGTGATCTCTGTAGGGCTAAGATTCGACGGGTTAGGTTAGCCTTACCTGATTCTCCGGGGGTGCCTTCGCGTTGCGGCTCTACCTGACCGCGCTCAAACCGACCGACTCCGTGACGGACGGCTTCCTCCCCGCGGCACGGGCGCTGGGGTGCGAGGTGACGATCCTGACCGACCGGCCGGAGCGGCATCCGGACGCGGTGCTCTGCGACGTACGGGACCCGCGCGCGCTGATCGACACTATCGAGCACCTCGGCAGGCCCGACGCGATCTTCTCCAACTCCGACCACCTGCAGACCGAGACCGCGCTGGCCGCCGCCTACTTCGGGCTGCCGGGCAAGGACTGGCGGGCGTGCGCGGCGGCCAAGAACAAGTTCCTGACGCGGCGCAGGCTGCAGGAGGCCGGCGTCGAGCAGGTCTTCTCCGTACGGCTCGGGCCGCTCGACCCGGTGCCCGCAAGCGTGCCGTACCCCGTGGTGCTCAAGCCCCGCGAAGGGGTGGCCAGCGAGGACGTCATGCTCGTCGAGAGCGGCCTGGAGCGCGCCGTGGCCGAGGTCAGGCGGCGGCGGCCGGGCGAGGCGCTGGTCGTGGAGGAGTACCTCGAAGGGCCGTTGCGGACGCTGGAGACACTGGGCGACGAGGGTGGACTGCGGGTGCTCGGCGGGTTCGCGACGACGCTGGGGGCGTTGCCGCACTTCGTGGAGGAGCGGCTCGACTGGGCTCCGCGCCACGAATCCGAGGAGCATGTGCTGGCCGCGCTGCGGGCGCTCGGGGTGGGGTTCGGGGCGTGTCACACCGAGTACGTGGTCACCGCCGCCGGGCCCAGGATCGTCGAGGTCAACTACCGGGTCATCGGGGACCACTGCGACTTCCTGCTGGCGGACCTGCTCGGGGTGCCGATCTTCGAGTGGATCCTGGGAGTGCATCTCGGAAGGCCGATGCCTGCCGTTCCGGAAATTTCCCGATTCGGTAGTGCGGTCAGCCTGGTCGCCGATCGGGCCGGGGTCGTCAAGGACGCGCCGGGGCACGAGTCCGTGACCGCAGGGGACGTACGCCTGTGGCACCGTCCGCTGCGGACGGTCGGCGAGACCGTCACGCTGACCAGGACGAACCGCGACTACCTGGGCGTGATCAGGGCCGTCGGCCCGTCACGGGAGCGGGTCGAGGCCGCCGTCGAGGAGTACCGGGTCGCGCGGCCGTGGGTGGTCGAATGAGGTCGCGGGAGGCCTACCTGGCCGCCCGGGTGCTGGACGCCCTGCTGCGCGAGGACTACGGCGGGCTGGCCTCCCGCGTCACCCGCACCAAGCACGGGGTGGGGATGCTGCTCGCCGACGGCCGGTGGGTGCGGCTCACGCCAGGGGCGCTGTACCAGGACTTCGTGGTGGCCGCCGACGAGCGGCTGGGGCTGGAGCAGGTGCTGGAGACGCTGGTCGAGGTCTGCGCGCCGGAGGACGCCGAGGGCGTGGCGGCCTTCTTCGAGGAGTGCGTGGCGGCGCTGGCCGCGCTGGAGCTGCACGACGAGCACGGGGGCTCCGCGTCGTCGTACGAGATGCTGGCCGCCTCCGTGGACCATCCGGTCTATCCGACCTCGCGGGCCCGGGTGGGGCTGTCGGAGGCCGAGCTGCTGGCCTACGCGCCGGAGTTCGGGCCCTCGTTCGAGCTGCGGTGGGCGGCGGTTCCGCGCCGCGCGCTCGCGCCGGGCTCCGCCGCGCGGCTGCCCGACGGCGTGGCGCCGGATCTGCCCGTCGGGGACGACAAGACGCTGTTCCCCGTGCACCCGCTGACCGTGGACGAGGTGCGCAAGATCGACGGGGTGCGGCTGCTGGACGAGGCTGCCGTGACCGTGCGGCCCACGCTGTCCATGCGGACCGTCGAGGTCTCCCCGCGCCTGCACCTGAAGCTGCCGCTGCCGATCAGCACCCTCGGCGCCAGGAACCGGCGCTCCATCAAGGCGGGCACGCTCGCCGACGGCGCCAGGGCCGAGCTGCTGCTGCGGGAGCTGGCCGACCCCGGCGTGGTGCTCGCCGACGAGCAGACGTGGGCGCACGCCGGGCACGAGCACCTCGCCTGGATGGCGCGGCGGCTGCCCGAGGGGAAGATCGTGCCGGTCGCCGCGCTGGGCGCCCCCGGCGTGCTCGGCGAGCTGGGCGACGTGCTGCCCGGATATCTGCGGCTGCTGCTGCGGTGGAACGTGCGGCTGTTCGTCCGCTACGGGGTCGCGCTGGAGGCGCACCAGCAGAACCTGGGGCTGCTCTTCCACGGCGACGGGCTCAAGCTGCTGGTCAAGGACAACGACGGGCTGCTGGCGTCCCCGTCCAGGCTGCGGGCCGCCGGGGTCGAGGCGCCCGCGTTCGCCGACGAGCGCATGCTGAACGACGACCCGCACGCCCTGGCCGACGTCTTCGTGACCATCACGCTGCACCTGGCGTCCGCCGCCGTCGCGTTCGGCGCGCTGCCGCACGACCGGGCGGCGGCGCTGCTGCGCGACACGCTGGCCGACGCGCTCGACGAGTACGGCGACGACCCCATGGCCAGGCTCCTGCGCGCCAGGACGCTCGACGCGGCCAGGCTGACCGGCAAGTCCATGATCACCGCTGGCACGCTCGTCTCCAAGGAACGCTCAGGGGCGCGCGACGTCAACAAGTTCTACGGCACCAGCGGGCCGAACTACCTGAGGAGAGCCTGAACATGCACGGACTGGCCATCGACGCGCCTTCCGGCCCTGCCGAGCAGGCGACGCTGGCGGCCCTGCTGCGCTGCTGCGTGCGGGAGGTGGCCGGGCCGCGCGGGCTGGTGTGGCCCGCTCCGCCGTACGTGCTGCTGCGGGTGGGGGGCACGCTGCTGCGGGCCCGCACCCACGGCGGGGCGGCGCTGCGCTTCGAGGGGCCGCCCGAGCGGCTGGAGGCGGGCGCGTGGCGGACGCTGGCGAGCGGCGAGCTGGTCCGGCTGATCGAAGAGGAACTGGAGAGCCGCAACGGCGAGTTCGCCGGGCAGGTGGCGGCCAGCAGGGACGCGGTGGCGGCCATCCTGCGGGCCAGGGCCTCGGCCGTGCCGCCCGCCGACCCGTGGCTGGCCTCGGAGCAGGCGCTGGTGTACGGGCATCCGTTCCACCCCAGCCCCAAGGCGCGGGGCGGGGAGGGCTGGCTGGCCTACGCCCCTGAGGCGCACGCCCAGTTCCCCGTACGGCTGCTCGGCGTGCCGGAGGACGTGCTGGCCGAGGGCGGCGACGCGTCGGTGCTGGACGCCATGGGGCGCGGCCCCGACGGCTACCGGGTGCTGCCCGCCCATCCGTGGCAGCTCGGCCTGCTGGGGCCGGTGCTCGGGCGCGAGCTGATCGATCTGGGGCCGGGGCCGCTCGTGGTGCCGACCTCGTCGGTGCGGACGGTGTACGTGCCGGAGGCGGAGGTGTGCCTGAAGTTCTCCCTGGACGTGCGGATCACCAACTGCGTGCGCAAGAACGCCTGGTACGAGCTGGCCGGAGCCGTGGAGCTGACCGGGCGGCTCGGCCCGATCTTCGACGAGGTGTCCGCCACCCATCCCGCGACCCGCTGGCTGGCCGAGCCCGGCTACCGGTCGGTCGCGCTCGGGAACCGGCTGCACGAGGGGCTGGGCGTGATCGTCAGGCAGAGCCCGTGGGCCGTCTGCGATCCTGGCGTGACCCCGATCCTGGCGGGCGCGCTCGCCCAGGAGATCAAGGCGCACGACCCGGTCGCGTGGTGGCGCTCGTACGTGACGGTGGTCGCGCTGCCCGTACTTGAGCTGTACTTCAGGCACGGCGTGGTGCTGGAGCCGCACCTGCAGAACGTGCTGGTCGGGCTGGACGGCGACGGCATGCCCGCGCAGGCCGTCTTCCGCGACCTGGAGGGCGCCAAGCTCGTCGCGGGCCGCCACGACCTCGGCGGGCTGCATCCCGAGGTGGCCCGCGCGCTCACCTACGACGCCGAGCGCGGCTGGGCCCGGGTGGTCTACTGCCTGCTCGTCAACCACCTCACCGAGATCGCCGCCACGCTCGCGGGCACGGACGACCGCCTGCTGCGCGAGCTGTGGCGGGCCGCCAGGAGCCTGCTCGACTGGCAGGCGGCCGGCCTGGGCTGGCCGCTGCCGCTGTCGGACCTGCTGGCGGGCGCGCCGCTGCCCGCCAAGGCGAACCTGGGCGTGCGCTGGACCAGAGCGGCCGACCGGACCGCCGGTTACGTACCGATCGCGAACCCGCTCGCATGATCGGCCCCCGCGTCCTGACGGCCGCTGCCGCCCTTCCCGAGGCCCCGGCCTACCTCTATGACCTGCCGGCGCTGGACGAGCACGTGGCGGCCGTACGGCGCGCGCTGGGGCCCGTCGAGCTGTACTACGCGGTCAAGGCCAACCCCGACGCCGAGCTGCTGCGGGTGCTGGCCGGGCACGTGGACGGGTTCGAGGTGTCGTCGGCGGGCGAGCACGCGCACGTGACCAGTCTGTTCCCGAGTGCGCGGGTGGCGCTGGGCGGGCCCGGCAAGACCGACGCCGAGCTGCGCCTGCCGCACCACCGGATCCACGTCGAGTCGCCGAACGAGCTGCGCCGCCTGATCGCCACGGGGCTGGAGGCGGACGTGCTGCTCAGGCTCAACCCGGACCTGCCGGTCGAGGGGGCGGCGCTGACGATGAGCGGGCCGTTCGGGATGGACGAGGACGCGGTGGCGCAGTGCCTGCCGCTGTTCGGCGACCGGGTCCGGCTGCGCGGCCTGCACGCCCACCTGGCCAGCGGGCTCGACGCCGGGCCGCTGCTGGGGCTGGCGCGGCGGTTGCTGGACCACGCCTGGGAGGAGGTCAACCTGGGTGGCGGGATGGCGGTGTCGTACGAGTCGCCCGGATCCCGCTTCGACTGGGAGGCTTACGGAAAGGGGCTGGCCGAGCTGGGGCGAGGCAGAAGGCTACGGATCGAGCCCGGCCGGGCGCTGACCGTCTACTGCGGCTACTACGTCACGAAAGTGGTGGACGTGAAGCGGGTGCGCGGCCAGGCGTACGCGATCCTGCTGGGCGGCACCCACCACCTGCGCACGCCCGCGACCAAGGGCCACGACCAGCCGTTCACCGTGCTGCCCGCGGGCAGGCCGGACGTGACCGACGAACCGGTCACGCTCGTCGGCCAGCTATGCACCCCGAAAGACGTCTTCGCCCGAAATATCGTGACCTCGGTGGGTGTGGGAGACACGGTGGTGTTCGAGATGGCCGGGGCCTACGCCTGGAACATCTCGCACCACGACTTCCTCATGCACCCGAAGCCGGCTTTTCACCATCTAAGAGCCTGACGTTCTCGATCAGCGCCACCAGGCCGTCAGCGTCGAGCAGGTCCACCGGGCGCACGGTGCGGTTGGCGCGCACGTAGTGGAAGGCCGCCCCCACCTCCTCCAGCGGCACCTCCGCCAGGTGCGACCAGGCCAGCCGGTACGCGGCGAGCTGCACGGAGGCGGCCTTGGCGGCCTTCTTGCCCCTCGGCGGCTGCCCGGTCTTCCAGTCGACGACCTCGTAGCCGCCGCCGGGCCGCTCGAAGACGGCGTCCATGCGCCCGCGCACCAGCCGGTCGGCGATCATGGTCTCGAACGGGACCTCCAGGTCCACCGGCCGCCGGTCGGCCCACTCGCTCTGCTCGAACCGCTCCTGCAGCTCCGCCAGCCGCACGTCGGCCTCTTCGAGCTCCTCGTCGTACAGCTCCAGGTCGTCGATCAGCCGCTGCTGGTCCCACCGCGTCTCCAGCCACTTGTGGAACGAGGTGCCCCGGCGGGCCAGCGGCGCGGGCTTCTTCGGCACCGGGCGGCGAATTTTGCGGGCCAGCTCGCGCGGGTCGGCGGCCAGCGTGACCAGCGAGGACACGGTCAGCTTCGTCGGCAGCTCGACCGTGGTGGCGGGCCTGCGCCTGTGCAGCTCGCGCTCGCGCAGCAGCAGGTCGGTGTCGCGCTGCCAGGCCCGCAGCCGCTCCTCCTCGTACGCCTTGACGGGCTCGTCCTCGTACGGCCCCAGGGTGCCCGCCAGCGCGTCCTCCACGAGCTGCGCGCCGTCGAGCACGGACTCGTAGCGCAGCCCCTCCGGCTCGACCGGCCAGGTGGCCTGCGCGGGCTCGGCCAGCAGCGGGTTCGTGGCGCCCTCTTCGAGGTCGTCCGCCCAGAACGAGATCCGGTCGGCGGTGTCGCGGATCTCCAGCAGGAAGTCGGACGGCTCCAGCGGCTTGGTCGCGCTGCCCCAGCGGTAACCGGAGGCGATCAGGTGGTAGTGGGCGCGGGTCACGGCCACGTACGCGAGCCTGCGCTCCTCCATCAGGTCACGCTCGCGGCAGTGCTCGTCGAACGCCGCCAGCTCCTCCTTGCTCAGCCCGGACAGCCGGGGCAGGTCGGCGGCGTCGCCGCGCAGCGGGTACGGGAGCTTGCGCGGGTTCTCCGTCCACCGGCTGTTCATCACCGGCGTGGCGGGAAAGATGCTGCCCGTCGCGATCGTCCCCTTCGAGCTGACGAGCTGCGACAGGCCTGGCACCACCACGACCGGCCACTCCAGGCCCTTCGAGGCGTGCACGGTCATCAGCTTGACGCTGTTGCTCTCACCGACCCGGCCCGCCTCCAGCCCGAACTCCTCGCTCTCCGCCGCCTGGAGGTAGGCCAGGAACGCGCCCAGCGTCGGATCCTCCGCGTCGCCCGCGAACCTGGAGGCCGCGTCGAGGAACGCGTCGAGGTCGGCCCGCGCCGCGAACGCGCCTGCCGTGCCGCTGCGCGCCGCCACCTCGATGTCCAGGCCGAGCCTGCGCTCCACCTCGCTGATCAGGTCGGGCAGCGGCTGCGCGGTGTGCGCGCGCAGGTGCCGCAGCTCCTGGGCGAGCGCCACCAGCCTGGTGCGGGCCAGCGGCGAGAACGGCTCCAGCCACTCCTCCCTGTCGGGCAGCTCGTCCAGGGCGTCCACCAGGCTGCCGCGCTCCTCGGCCAGGTCGGCCACCACTTGGTCGAGCGGGTCGTCCTCGCGGTGGCTCTCGCTCAGCTCGCGGGCCAGCGTGCGGGCGTGCTCGCCCAGCACCCGCAGGTCGGCGGGGCCGATCCGCCAGCGGGGCCCGGCCAGCAGCCTCGCCAGCGCGTCTCCAGCCGTGGGGTCGTACAGGACGCGCAGGGTCGCGACGATGTCGTTCACCTCGGGCACGGTCAGCAGGCCGCCCAGGCCCACCACCTCGACCGGGATGTCGCGCTCCTCCAGCGCCCTGCGCAGCGCGGGGAACTGCGAGCGCTTGCGGGCCAGGATGGCGACGTCCTGCGGCTGCACGGCGAGCGTCTTCTTGCGCTCCTTCTCGCCCCACGGCATGCCGTCGGGGGCCGTCTCCTGGCCGAGGAGCTTGTGGATGCCGTCGGCGATCCACTTCGCCTCGTCCTCGGCGGTCTCGTGGAAGGCGCAGGTGACGCGTCCGCGCTCGACCCGGTTCGGGCCGGGGATCAGCACCGGGACCTCGCGGGCCTCCATGCGCAGCGCGAGCTGGACGCGGGCGGCCACGTCGAGCACCCGGTCGCCGTTGCGGAAGCTGACGCTGAGCTGCCGGACCGGCGCCTGGTCGCCGGCGGCCGTGCGGAAGTCCTTCGGGAAGCGCCGCAGGTTGCCCGCCGAGGCGCCGCGCCAGCCGTAGATGGACTGGCACGGGTCGCCCACGGCCGTGACGGGGTGGCCGCCGCCGTAGAGCGAGCGCAGCAGGACGAGCTGGGCGTGGCTGGTGTCCTGGTACTCGTCGAGCAGGACCACCGAGTAGCGGCCCCGCTCGATCTCGCCGACCTCCTTGTGGTTGGCGGCGATGCGGGCGGCCAGCGACATCTGGTCGCCGTAGTCGATCACCTCGCGGGCGCGCTTGAGCCGCTCGTACCTCTCCACCAGGGGCAGGAGCTGCTCCCTGGCCGCGTGCACGCTCAGCGGCTTGCGCTGGGCCAGCGTCGTCCGGCCTGGCAGCACGGCGTGCCTGCCCTCCAGCCACTCCCCCACCCGCCGCACGTCGGCGGCCGAGCGCAGGTGCTCCGACAGCTCGCCCGCCAGCTCCAGCAGCGCGGCCGTGACCGACGGCGGGCCCAGCTCGATCCGGTCCATCGGGCCGTCGTACATCGCCACCACGCGCGAGGCGAGCTGCCACGACACGGCGGGCGTGACCAGCCGCATGGTCGGCTCAAGACCCTCCCGCAGGGCGTGGTCGGTGACCAGGCGGGCGGCGTAGGCGTGGTACGTGGACACGGTCGGCTCGTTGTCGAGCGTGCCCGGCTCGACCAGCCCGGCCTCGGCCAGGCCGTTCAGCCGCTCCCTGACCCTGGTGGCCAGCTCGGCGGCGGCCTTGCGGGTGAACGTCAGGCCCAGCACGTTCTCCGGCTTGACCAGGCCGTTGGCGACCAGCCAGACCACCCGGCCCGCCATGGTCTCGCTCTTGCCCGAGCCCGCGCCCGCCATGACGACCATCGGCTCCAGCGGCGCCTCGATGACCGTCGCCTGCTCGGGGGTGGGCGGGAGGATGCCGAGCTTGCCGGCCAGTTCGGCGGGGGTCAGCACACCTGGCCCCCGTTGTCGTTGACCGGGCAGCTCGCCCTTGCCGCGCACGTACGGCAGCCGTCGTTCACCTTGGCCTGGAAGAACGGGCCCGACATGCCGACCGCCACCGTGTCGACCAGGTCCTTGGCCCAGCCCGGGTTCTTGTCGTCGGCCAGCGCGCCCTGCGACTGCTCCAGCGCGTCGTTCTTGCCCGCCGCCTTGCCGAGCTGCACCAGCGCCGCGCCGCCTGGCTCGGTCATGCCGTGCCTGGCGAACGCGCCCAGCAGCGCCGCGAGCTGGTAGACGCCGAGCTGCGGATGGCGGTCCAGGTCGCCCGCCTTCGGCTTGGAGCCGCCCGTCTTCAGGTCGATGATCACCGCGCGGTTGTCGGAGTCGCGCTCGACCCGGTCGACGCGGCCCTTGATCTGGACGCCCTCCGACACCATCGCCGTGAACGCCTCCTCCAAAGCCACCAGCTCGCGCGGGTTCTCCTTGTGCCAGCGCAGGAACTTGCCGATCATCTGCTCGGCCACCTGGCGCTGCTTGCGGTTGTACCAGACGCCGCCGAAGTCGAGGTCGTTCCAGATCTGGTCGAGGCGGTCGCCGAGCAGGTCCTCGCTGGGCAGGTCGGTGGCCGCCAGGACGGCCAGCGCGTGAATGATGTTGCCCAGACCCTGCGCCGTGCTGGTGCCCGCCGCGCCGACCGCCGTCTCCAGCAGCCAGCGCAGACCGCACTTGGTGAAGCTCTCCACCGCCGACGGCGAGATGCTCACCACCCCGTCCGGCCAGCTCAGCGGACGGTCGTCGGAGATCGGAGTGAGCGCGTACCAGTCGTTCGGGTGGGCGCCCTGCACCCCGGCGGCTGCCAGCCTGGCGAGCTGCTTGGCCGCCTCGTGCCGCAGCCTGCGCGGCTTCGTCGGATCGGTCACCGCGCTGCGCAGGTCGGCCACCAGCGCGGACATGTTCAGCCAGCGCGCCCTGTCGTCCACCGTGGCCGACTCCACCGCGCCCGGCATCAGCTCCGACAGGAACCTGGACGGCCGCTCGTCGGTGTCCTCGCCGCCCACCGCCGTGACCACCAGCCTGCGCCTGGCCCTCGTCGCCGCCACGTAGAAGAGCCTGCGCTCCTCCGCCAGCATCTTGGACACCAGCGACGCCTTGTTCGGCTCGCCGCCCTCCACCACGTCGATCAGGTCCTCGATGCCCAGCAGCGAACCGCGCAGCCGCAGGTCCGGCCAGACGCCCTCCTGGACGCCCGCCACGACCACCACGTCCCACTCCAGGCCCTTGGAGCGGTGGGCGGTCAGCACCCGCACGGCGTCGCCGTCGGGGGCGCGGTCGGCCAGCGTGTCGCCGGGGATCTCCTGGGCGGCCAGGTCGTCGATGAACACCTCGGGGCCCGCCATCGGCATCCGGTCCACGAACCTGGCGGCGTGGTCGAACAGCGCCACCACCGCGTCGAGGTCGCGGTCGGCCTGCGCGCCCCTGGGGCCGCCCGACAGGCTCAGCTCGCTCCAGCGGCGGGCCAGGCCGCTCTCGTCCCAGATCGTCCACAGCAGGTCCTCCGCCGTGCCGCCCTGGCGGGCGGCGTCGCGGGCCGCCGCCAGGAGCTTGGCGACGCGCTCGGCCGGTAGCGCTACGTGCGGCTCGACGCGGGTCAGCTCGCGGATGTCCTTGACGGCGGCGACCAGCAGCTCGCCGGACGAGCGCGCCTTGAACGGCAACCCCTCGACCTCCTCGGCGACCCGGCCCCCCTCCTCCGCACCGGGGTCGGCGGCCCGGCCGACCCGGTCCACGCCCGGATCAGCGGCCCGGTCGCCCGGCGCCACGCCTGCGTCGGCGGTCTGGTCATGCGGCGCCACGCCTGCGTCGGCGGCTCGGCCATCCGCCTCCGCGCCCGCATCGACAGCCCGGTCATCCAGCACCTCGCCCGCATCGACAGCCCGGTCGCCGGGCTCCGCGTCCGGGTCGGCGGTCCGGTCGCCAGGCTTGGTGTCCAGGTCGGCGGCCTCGTCCGAGCTGGCGGTGTCGTCTGGGTTGGTGGCCTCGTCGGCGGCCACGCCCATGGCCTCGTTCTCGGCGATCTTGAGTGCGCGACGCAAGCGGCGTACACCGATCATGTCGGTGCCCCCCAGCGGCCCCGTCAGCAGTTCCTCAGCCACCCCCTCGTCGAGCTCGGACGGATCCAGCGCCACCCGCAGCATCGTCAGCAGCGGACGCACGCCCGGCTCCTGCGCGATCGGCACCTCGTCGCCCGCGATCATCGTCGGCACGCCGGCGTTGGTCAGCGCCCGCCGCAGCAACGGCACCTGCCGCCGGGCCGAGCGGACCAGCACCGCCATCCGGTGCCACGGCACCCCGTCGATGAGGTGGGCGCGGCGCAGCGTGTCGGCCACGATCGCGGCCTCCTGGCTGGTGCTGTCGGCCAGCAGCACCCGCGCCTCGCCCGGGTCGGCGTCCAGCGGCGCGACGAGGTCGCGGTGGCCGTGACGGTGGTCGGGCCGGTGGTCGGGCCAGTCGTCGGGATCCTGGCCGGGCTCCCGGGTCGGCGCGGGGCCGACGGGCAGCTTGGCCGCCACCCGCCGCGAGGCCTCCAGCAGGTCGGCCCCGCTCCTGCGGCACACGCGCAGCGCCAGCACCGGCGCCTCGCGGCCGTCGAGTGTCCTGAACCGCTCGGGGAACTTCATGATGCCCTGGACGTCGGCGCCCCTGAACCCGTAGATCGACTGGTCGGGGTCGCCCACCGCGACCAGGTCGCGGCCGTCGCCCGCGAGCTGGGTGAGCAGCAGCTCCTGCGCAGGGTCGGTGTCCTGGTACTCGTCCACGAACACCACGTCGTGCGCCGCCCGCTCACGCTCGCGCACCTCGGGGTCGGCCAGCAGCGAGGTGGCGGCGCCGACCAGCTCGGCGTAGTCGTAGGTCTCCTCGGGGGCCAGGTCGAACCTGTCCTGGTAGCGCTCGGAGAAGCGCCCGGCCGCCGCCCAGTCGGCCCGCCCGTGCACCCGCCCGAGGGCGATCAGCCGTTCGGCGTCGAGCCCCCGTTCGTTGGCGCGCGACAGGAAGTCGCGCAGCTCCTCGGCGAAGCCCCGCGTCTTGAGCGGCTCGCGCAGTGACTGCGGCCAGTCGGGCGCGCCGCCCTCCAGCTCGCCGTGCAGCAGCCGCCGGATCTCCAGGAGCTGCTCGGGGCCGGTGAGCAGGCGCGGCGGCGCCTTGCCCGCCAGCACGGACTCGCGGCGCAGCAGCGCGTACGCGTAGGAGTGGAACGTCATGGCCACCGGCGTGCGCGTGGTGCGGCGCAGCCGGCCGGTGACGCGGCGGCGCAGCTCCTCGGCGGCCTTGCGGCTGAAGGTGAGGATGAGCACGCGCTCGGGGTCGACGCCGCGCCGCTCGATCCTGTCGACCACGCTCTCCACGATGGTGGTCGTCTTGCCGGTGCCTGGACCTGCGAGAACGAGGAGGGGGCCGCGCCGGTGCCCGACCACGGCACGCTGATGCTCATCGAGCACAGGGGGCACATCGGGCCCCCCGCTGCCTCTACGCACCAACCGCCAGGTCTGAGCACTCACAGCACTAGATTCCACCAGACCACAGGGGTAGATCGTGCCGACTTGCCCCGTCTCCCGCCGCGAATCGCCTACGGTATCGCGGGAAAAGTGCGTGTCTGTGGCGACACGCCGGGGTGCGTGTTCGCCCGAAGCGTTACGGCGTCGCCAGATCCCAGGCCTTGCGGAAGCGCCTGGTGTACTCCAGGGACATGGCGGGGCTGCCCGCCATCAGGCGCCTGGCCATGACGAGCGTCTCCAGGTCGCGCGCGCTGCCCGGCTGCGCCTTGATCTCGGCGAGCCGGTCGACGATCACGTCCGGCTGGAAGAAGTCGAGCACGGTGGCCGCGAAGAGCATGACGGCCGACAACTCCTCGGTGAGCCGGCGCGAGTCGCCGGACTGTGGCGGCTCCGTCAGGGGGACGAGCTGTCTCTCGTACCACTCCAGCAGAGCCCGCGCATCGGCGCTGTCCGTGTGCGGGAGCAGATCCATGACGCAGACCATGAGGTCGCGGCAGAGATCCGGGCTCTTCATGGCCTCGTGCTGCACGGCCCGCATGCGCGCCTGCACCTCGCGCAGGCAGAGCGCCAGGCAGGTCCGCGCGAGCTCCAGCTCCTCGCCCTGAGCGCGCCCGCCCACCAACTGCCTGACGATGCGCCCGGCGTCCCGTGGCAGGCCGCCCGACATCACGTAGCACAGGGCGATGAAGGGCAGGGTCCAGCCGACGAGCAACCCCTTGACGATCTTCTGAGTCAGCTCGTAGTCGAGATGCCTCAGGCTGATCACGTCGTCGAAGGTGCTGTCGAACACGTCGCGGAAGGGGACTCCCCTGCGTTCGAACCCGGCGGCGGCGTCCTCGGAGACGGAGATCAGGAAGTAGCAGCCGGGAACGCCGAAGACCGCCTTGATGTCATTGAGGAAGTTCTGCACGTGCTCCGCAGAACGCAGCTTGTCCAGTTCGTCGATGCAGATGATCAGCTCGTGCTGCTCCGCCACCATCTTGAGGAAGATGCGCAGGTCGCCCACCAGCTCCGGGTAGGACTTCTGGCGGAACTGCATCGTGGCGGCCTGCTTCGCCGCGACGTCCAGGCCGACCGGGATCGGTGGGGCGCCGGCCTTCAGCGTGGTGGTCCGCTCGCTGGTGTAGGACTGCTGGTACCGGATCCGGTGCAGATGTTCGAGGGCGATCTCCCGCAGCGTGGCCTCCGGCATGGGATCCGGGGCGGCCGGCGGCTGACCGTGCAGTTCGACGGGCGAGCGCATCCCGCACGCGCCCGCCACGACGAGCACCAGCCCGCCGAGCACCAGCGGCGTCTCCGTCTGCCAGCCCTGCTCCGCCAGGAACACGACACAGCCGGCCCCGGCCAGGCAGGAGGCGGCGAGGGTGAGGAAGAACACCGACGGCCTGATGAACAGGGTGACGCCGCCGATGACGATCGCCGGCCCGCCGCGGGGCTGGAACGGCGGCCCGTCCAGCCGGTACACCGCCACCACGAGCAGGATGGCCGCCACCGCGAGGACCGCCGCCGCCACATCCGCCGGCAGGGTGACGTTCAGCGCCGGCCGGCGCGCGACGGCGAGCACGAGCAGGGTCAGGCCCGCCGTGACGGCCGCCGGGCTGAGCAGGGCCGTCGCCACCGCGAACCACCGTCGCGGCCGGGGCACGGGCGCGGGGGCGGCGGCGTCGAAGGGGCTCAGGTTCTTGCTCCGCTCGCCCCCCGCGACCGTTTCACAGGCTTCGGAGTACAGGTGCAGGACGAAGTCGCGCGCGTCGTAACTCACCGGCGCCAGGACCTTGACCCCCATGCGGGGCCGGCGCTCGCCTGGGGCGTCCGGGCGCGGATTGGCGAAATAGTCGATGAGCGTGCTCTTGCCGATGCCGCGGGGCCCGGACAACCCGAAACTGCCGTGCCGTCGCTGACGGATCATCGCCTCCAGTCCTTCGAAGGCGCTCGTGACCACGATCCGCTCGCCGGGAGCCGCTTCCAGCAGGCCCGGCATGGCCTCGATCGTCATCAGCGGCGCGGCGTCCAGGCGCATCGCGTCGTTCAACGCGCTCAGGACCAGGGTGGTGACGAGTGATTCGAGATGCCGGGTCAGGTCCTGCCTTCTCGCCTCCCATTCCGCTTCGAGGGTGGCGTACTCACGGTCCCTGCGCGCCACGCCCGCCGCGCTCAGCAGGACGGTCCGGATCACGCTCCGGCAGTCCGCGAGCAGATCCGGCGCGGCCTCGACCTCTGCCACCATCGCCTGATACGTCTCAGCGGATCCCCACACCACGGTTCTCAGCCTCGGGCGGTGGCGTCCGCGCGGAGCGGCTTTCAGCTCTTCAGCCAGCTCGGCGTGCAGTCGCCTGTTCTCGTCCAGCACGTCGAGCGCATGCTCGCGTTCGTCCGGCGACATGCGCTCCCACCGCGCTCGCGAGGTCTCCGCGTCCAGGTGCTCGCCCACGTGCCTGTTCATCGCGGACAGAGCCGCTTGGAGCGAGCTCACCTTCTCGACATGCATGCTCAAGTGAGTGGGCAGGGCCTGGAAGAGCAACCGGTTCAGGTGCATCCCGAGCTGCTGCAGGCCATCCAGTTGCTGGATGCAGCTCGTCTGCAGCACCAGCCGGTGCTCCTGCACGACCTCCACGAGCTCAGGCGGATCGACCAGCATGCTCATCAGGCGCACGACGTCCTCGCCCGCTCTCGCGCCGGCGAGCGCGTCGTCGATGTAGACGTCGAGGTCGGGCTCGTAGGGGCCCGCCTGGATCCCGATGAAGGCGGGCTGCTCCTCGGCGGCGGACGCCTCGCGGAAGGCCATGCGCTCAGGGTCACACACCTGATCCACCCCCGCCAGAATAACCGCGATATATCTTGACTTCCCCACGACGCGACATATCGTGTCTCGTATGACCGACAAGGGTTACAAGGGCATCAGCATGGAAGGCGCGCTCGCCCGCTGGTACGACGCCGGCAACGCCAAGTCCGCCTCCCGCTACGACGAGCAGGTCGCCATGGTGCGGCAGCGAGCCCCCAAGGGCGCCAGGGTCCTGGAGGTGGCCCCCGGCCCCGGCCACCTCTCGATCGCCCTGGCCGCGACCGGCGACTACACGGTCACCGGCCTCGACATCAGCGAGACGTTCGTGTCCATCGCCAGGGGCAGGGCCCTGGAGGCGGGAGTGCCGGTGGACTTCCGGCTGGGGAACGCCTCCGCCATGCCGTTCGACGACGACACCTTCGACTTCCTGGTCTGCTGCGCCGCGTTCAAGAACTTCTCCGACCCGGTGGGGGCGCTGCGCGAGATGCGGCGGGTGCTGCGGCCGGGCGCCGCGGGGCTGATCCTCGACCTGCGCAAGGACGTGTCCAAGCAGGCCGTGGACGCCGACGTGGCGCGGATGCGGATGGGGACGGTGTCCAAGCTGTTCACCAGGCTCGCGCTGCGGTCGTTCCTGCCGAGGCGGGCGTACACGAAGGCCGAGTTCGAGGGGCTGCTGTCGGGGGTGGGCTTCGGCTCGTACGAGGTCAGGCAGACGCCGCTGACGCTTGAGGTCGAGTTGCGCAAGTGACTTCGGCGATCCGGCCACGTACGGAGCGTGCGGGCTTGTAACGTTGGGTCAACATTCCCTTGCGCGGGGGTTGATCGCATGCGCTGGCAGGTCCACTCCGAGAGGTCGGTCTATCGCGATCCGTGGCTCGACGTGCGGATCGCCGACGTGGAGTTGCCCGACGGGCGCCATCTCGACCATCGGCTGGTCCGTACGGCGCCGGGGGCGGGGGCCGTCGTCACCGACGACAAGGGCCGGGTGCTGCTGATCTGGCGGCACCGCTTCATCACCGACAGCTGGGGCTGGGAGATCCCGCTCGGCCAGGTGGACGAGGGCGAGTCGCCGATGGCCGCCGCGGCGCGGGAGGTCGAGGAGGAGACCGGCTGGCGTCCTGGGGCGCTGCGGCCGCTGCTGGCCGTGCAGCCCGGCAACGGGTTCTCCGACGGGCTGAACCACGTCTACCGGGCGCACTCCGCCACCCGCATCGGGGAGCCGGCGCATCCGTGGGAGGCGGAGCGGGTGGAGTGGGTGCCGCTCGCGCACGTCCGCAAGCTGATCGGCACCGGCGACATCGCCTGCGGCACCAGCATCTCGGCGTTGCTGCACACCTACGTCGAGAGCCTGCCGGACGACGTCGCGCTGAGGACGTCGGACCTGGGCTTCCTGTACGACTACGACCCCGGCAAGGTCTATCCCTTGCCGGGGAACCTGCCCGACCTCTTCTGAGTACGAGGTCAGGAGAAGAGCCGGTCGACCACCCTGGCCGTGGCCTTGCCGTCGTCGCGAGGGGCGAAGGTGGCGCGGAAGGCGTCGTAGCGGTCGGCGTGGGCCGCCGCCACCGAGTCGATCGAGCGGAGCGCGTCGACCACGTCGGCCGACGTGGACAGCAGCGGCCCCGGCGCCTGCTCGGGCAGGTCGATGTAGAGGCCGCGCTTGGCGGAGTACTTGGCCAGGTCGTAGCCGTACAGGACGATCGGCTTGCCGGTGCAGGCGAAGTCGAACATGACCGAGGAGTAGTCGGTCACCAGGACGTCGGCCACCAGCAGCAGATCGGCGATGTCCGGATATGTGGTGACGTCGCGGGCGATCTCGGGGACGGCGGGCATGGCCTGCATCGGGTGGGCGCGCACGAGGATCTCGTGGTCGGCGCCCAGCGCCTCGCGGGCCTTGGCCAGGTCCAGCTTGACCATGGCGTTCTTGCGGTCGTAGTCGCGCCACGTGGGCGCGTACAGCACCACGCGCTTGCCCTCGGCCAGCCCGAGCCGCTCGCGCACCGCCGCCGCGCGGGCGTCGCGGTCGGGCGAGTTGAGCACGTCGTTGCGGGGCAGGCCGCTCTCCAGGATCTCGCCCTTGTAGCCGAACGCCTTGCGCAGCACCGGCGTGGCCCACGGCGACTGCGACAGCAGCAGGTCCCAGCCGCGCACCTCGGCCGCCTGGCGGTGCCAGATGGGCGGCCTCGGGTCGCGCTGCATGTGCGGCTGGTCGTTGCCGATCAGCTTGGCAGGCGTGCCGTGCCACGTCTGCAGCACTACCTGGTCCTCGCGCGCCCTGAACCAGGCGGGCAGGAAGGAGTTGGTGACGATGTGGCGGGAGCGGGCCAGCGCCTCGTGGTGCTCGCGGCTGCCCGCCCGGATGACGGTGGCGCCGCCGGGCGGCACGAAGGCGCCGTCCTTGACGATCCAGAGGTGCTCGCGGTCGTCGCCCCTGCGCAGCCGCTCCTCGTAGATGGCGCGGACGCTGTCGGCGTAGTGGCGGCCGTCGTTGACGACGTACACGGTGGTGTCGCGCAGCGGCTCGGTGCGCTGGGCCGGGTAGAAGACGCGGCGCAGGACGTGGGTGCCCGCGACGCCGCGCTCCTGCGCGGGCCTGTCCTCCTCCACGGTGATCACCGGCACGTCGAAGCGGGTCGAGATCATGCGGAAGACGTGGCCGCTGAGCGTGCGCGGCTCCTCGTCGAGGCCGGCCAGGGCCGCGTGGTCCATCCGCAGCGGGACGATCTCGCCGGACGGGTGGCGCAGCGACATGTTCCAGGTGCCGGACGACAACGGCACGGACTCGCCGAAGCGGTCCATGGAGCCGGGCTCCACGCGTACGGAGAACGCGTCGCCGGAGCGCTCCATCGGCAGCAGGTAGGACAGCCCCGACCGGTGGCGCAGCGTGAGCGTGCGCGGGCCGGGCGCGTCGGGGTAGTGGCCGCTCAGGACCAGCGCCGAGCCCTGCCAGACGGCCGAGGTGAGCACCGGGCGGATGCGGTGCGCCGAGACGACGACGCGGTCGCGGCGGTCGCCGAGCACGGTGATCTCGCGGTCGCCGACGGGCGTGCGGGTCTCGACCAGGTCGGCCAGCATGACGGAGGCCGCCGGGTCGCCCTTGGGCTCGACCCAGAGCCGCCGGCCGTCCTTCTCCTGGAGCAGGGCGGGCACGGCCAGGCCGACCAGGACCTTGGTGCCGTCGCCCGACGGGGTGAACTCGGCGGCGATGCGGTGGCCGCCCAGCCTGGCGTGGCCCTTGGTGACCTGCCGGCCGGGCAGGAAGATCTTCAGCTCCAGCCGCTCGCCGTCGAGCGTCACGCCGGTCAGCTCGGCCCTGTTGGGCTGGAGCACGACCTGCAGCGCCCGGTCGGAGGTCCAGACGGGCCGCACCCACCAGCCGGGCTTCAGCTTCAGCCCGGCGGGCCGCTCGGCACGGCCGATCGAGGAGCCGCGCAGCAGGCCGGTGGCCCGAGCGCCACGGCTCCAGAACACGATCTCGGCGCGCCACGTCGTGGCGTCGGGCACGGACGGGCGGTGCCGCATGCGGCGGCGCACGCCGGACACCACGCCGCGCACGGCGCCGCGCCAGCGCAGCGGCCACGGGCTCAGCTCGGCGGTGAAGCCGGACCAGTCGTAGTTGCAGCCGGGCTCGCGCGCGCCGTGGGTGGCCTCGGGGGCCAGGACCCTGCGGGTGCGCAGCCGGATCGGCGGCAGCCAGCGGGGCCCGCGCAGCACGACCGTGGCCATGTTGAACCTGCGGCTGCGCACCGACAGGCCCGCCAGGTAGGCGAAGCCGCTCACCCGCAGCTTGCCGCCGTCCCACACGATGTCGTCGATGTGGGTGACCGGCACCAGGTCGGAGCGGCGCAGCCGGTAGAGGTCGGGCGGCAGCTCGTCGCGGAAGGGCAGGTCGGCGTACCAGCTCAGGCCCTTGCGGATGCGCTTGGACGGCTCGGCCGCCGCGGTGACCACTTTGGTGAGCGTCTCGCCCTCGACGAGTTCCTCGTCGGGACGGTGCTCGATCAGGTGACAGATGACGCGGCGCGCGACCGGCAGGTCGCGTTTGACGCGCGCGTCGACGCCCTTGAGATAGGGGCGCACGAGGTCGAGCATTTCCCGCCGTCGCGGGGCGCCGCGCTTGACCGCGAGGTCGATGCGGGCCCCGAGGGGGCCGCTGAGCACCTCGTTGTCGAACGCCGCGTCGCGACCGCCTGGGCCGACCGCTCGCATGACCGCTTCGAAAGGCTCGCCACGATCGCAGAGATCCTGGACAGCCTTCAGGCGGTCGGCGAGCGAATCGCCGCCCTGGCTTTGGGCTGTGACGCCGGTGGCCATAGGGGTGGCACCGCCTTTCGGGCCGCCTTCAGTGTTCTGCCCATGGTAATGGGAGTCACATGTCACAGAATCGCCCGTTCGGCGAAAGTGCAGGTCAACTGGGTTACTGAAAATCCCCTGAACGCCCGTCCCAGCGTGCCAGGCGCATGTCCGCCCGCTCGCCGCGCAGCGGGGTGCCTTCCTCGCGCCAGTGCGCGAGGCATTGTCGCAGGTGGTCGGGGGCGGCGGCGGTGCCGTCCGCGTGGACGACGCGCCACCACGGCACGCCGCCTCCCCACGTGCTCATGACCTTGCCCACCTGACGGGGGCCGCCCTCGCCGAGGTACTCGGCGATGTCGCCGTAGGCCATGACCTTGCCGGGCGGGATGCGCTCGACGAGGTCGAGCACCCGCTCGGCGAACGGGTTCACGGGCTCCACGCGGCCGGCCCCGCATCGATGATCTCTTCGAACTTGCCGATCGCCACCGTGCCCGCTGCGATGCCGCCCGCCGCCGAGACCTCGATGACGCCCTCGTTCAGCAGGTACTCCTCGCCGTCCTCGCCCACCAGCCGGCCGCCGAGCGCGGTGGACAGCCGCAGGAGCTGCGCGACCTGCCAGTCGGAGCCTGGCTCGCCGACGAGCTGGCCCTGCCAGCGCGCCACGGCGTGCACGCCGCCCCGGTGACCGGTCACGATCTCCTCGGAGTCGCGCAGCTCGAACCCGGCCGGCGCGATGGCCTTCGCGAGCTCCGCGAAGGCGAGTGGTGACTCACGCACCACCCGCAGCTCGTATCCCATGGAGCGGGACCATAGCGGATCTTCCCGCCGAACGAGAATCGGCTTCATCACTCCTGCTTGCGCTGGTTGAGCGCGATGATGGCGCCGCAGAAGGCGACCAGCGCGACCAGCACCCCGCCCCCGTACAACCACAGCCGCAGCGGGTCGGGGCCGGGCCGCGACGGCACCGGCGAGTCCTCGCCCTGACCGAAGTGCTCCATGCCGGGCGCGATGCTGCGCTTGGCGCCGGTCAGGCGCTCGGCGACGTTCAGCGCGGCGGCGGCGTCCACCACCCCGAAGCCGGTCTGGTCGTCGTACCCGGCGGCGGGCCGCCCCCTGGCGCTGGACGACAGCGCCTGGGCGACCTGCTCGGGCGCCAGCTTCGGGTAACGCGACTTGATCAGCGCCGCCACGCCCGCCACCAGCGCGGCGGCCGAGCTGGTGCCCTCCGACAGCTCGTAGCCGCCCTCCCGCTTGAGCACGGGCACCCCGACGCCGGGCGCGGAGACCAGCACCGACAGGTTGTCGCTGCTGAACGTGGCCCGCCTGCCCTGCTTGTCGGTCGCCGCCACGCCGATGACACCCGGGTAGCCGGCGGGGAAGCTCCAGTAGGAGGTGCCCTTCTCCTTGGCGTACGGGGTCAGGCCGTCGTTGCCGACTGCGGCCACCAGCACGACGCCCTTGCCCAGCGCGTACGAGACGGCCTCGCGCTCCGACCGCAGCGGCCCGTACGAGCCGATCGACATGCTGACCACCTGGGCGCCGTGGTTGGCGGCGTACCGCAGGGCGCGGGCGAGCGGGCTCTCGGCCGCCACCCCCTCCGCCTCGACCGGCGGCACGGCGAAGCCGGGCTCGTCGTCGATCACCATGGGCAGCGACAGGACGCGCGCGCCCGGCGCGACGCCGATGAGGCCGTCGTCCGCGCCGGACGCGGCGATCAGCCCCGCCATGGCGGTGCCGTGCCTGCCGGGCGGCAACTCCCGCTCGATCGTGCCGGAGGTCATGTCAGGGCCGCTGTCCACGCGGCCCTTCAGCTCCTTGACGCTGGTGTCCACGGCGCTGTCGACGACGGCGACGGTGACGTTCTCGCCCTTGGTGACCGTCCACGCCTGCTCGATGTTGAGCGCGTCCAGGACCCATTGCTGCTGGTCCCTGGCAGGGTCGGGAGCGGTTCCCGAGAACGCGAGCATCGCGGCGGTGAGCACGCGCACGGCCGTCAGCACACGTTCCCCTGAGTGCAGGGCGGCACCTTGGGCGGGTCCGCCAGGAAGTAGGCGATCTGGTTGCCGATGGACTTGGCGGCCGGCCACAGCTCGCTGTGCAGGATCTCCTCGGGCGGGATCGCGGCCCTGGTGCGCCCGTCGGCGTAGCCGCCCGTCGAGAACACCAGGTACGGGCCCGCGCCCACCCAGCCGGTGCGCTGGCGCTGGTCGGGGCCGAAGCGCTCGCTCACCGTGCCGGGGAAGGCGACCGGCAGCACGCCGACGCGGTCGTCCTGGGTCAGCTCCTCGCCCGCCGAGATGCGCGACGCCTCGTCCTTCAGCACGGCCACGCCGACCGTGAACACGAAGGAGGCCGTCTGGTCCATGTACGTGGCGCGCAGCATCGTGACGCAGCCGTGGCTCTGAAGCACCCCGGCCACCGAGGCGTCCGCGGCCTTGCCGCAGTCGGTCTCCGGGGCGATGCCGATCCGCCTGGCGTACTGCTGGGCGCGGTCCAGCCCGAGGTACTTGACCTCCTCGGGGAAGACCCCGGTGGCGGGCCAGGCCTGCCAGCGCCGGGCGATCTCCTCCTGCTTGTACTGGTTCTGCTCGTCGGGTGTCAGCGGGCGCGAGCGCGTCTCGGCGAACAGGCCGACGGTGCCGAGCAGCACCACGACGGCCGAGACGGCGATGATGACGCCGAGCAGCGCCACGAAGAAGCGGCGGTACCTGATGCCCTGCCGCAGGGCGAGCAGCTCGGCTCGTTCCCTGGCGGCCGTGCGCCTGCGCGAGTCCGCCGCCGGCCACGAGCGCACGCGTGATCGGCGGCCGGTGGGGGCGCCGAGCGGATTGCTCCGCCCCTGCGTGGCTTCTCCCCCGGCGCGCGGTAGCCCTGAGGTCGACCTACGTGCCTTCACCACCGCCTCGTTCCCGCACTCGCTCCGTGTCTATTTCGTCCCCCTAAGGGGCCGGATCATGCCTGTTGTGAGATGTGCACCCGTCGCACGCGTCTGACCAGGATGAATATGACCGCCAATGCGGCGAGGGCGCCGGTGGCGGCTCCCCCGGCGATCGCCGCGTACAGCGTGATCCGCTTCTCGTCCCTGGCGACGACCTTGACCGGGCCGGCGGGCTCACCCGCGACCGGCAGCGCCGGATCCGCGGCCTGCGCGCCGGTGGCGGTCTCGGTGTGACCGGCCAGCCGGGACGCCTCGGCGAGCGCCCTGGCGGCGTTCACGACGCCGAACCCGGTGGCGGTGTCGTAGCCGCCCGGCGGCCGGTCACGCGCGCCGCCCGCCAGGGCCCGCGCCACGAGCGGCGGCGACAGGCCGGGGAACTTGGCCTTGATGAGGGCGGCGACGCCCGACACCAGCGCGGTCGCCTGCGAGGTGCCCCTGCCCACCCAGTACTCGTCGCCGGGGCCCGCGCCCATGATGTCCACGCCGGGGGCGGCCACCAGCACCGAGGAGTTCCAGTTGGAGAACGAGGCCCGCCGCAGCCGCCGGTCGGTCGCCCCGACCGAGACCACGCCGGGGAAGGCGGCCGGATAGGAGTAGGGCGCGAAGTCGCCGATCACCCGGCGGTCGCCGTCGTTGCCCGCAGCGGCGACGAGCACGACGCCCTTGGAGATCGCGTAACGGATGGCCGCGCGCTCCTCCCTGGTCGCCAGCTCCTTGGAGATCGACATGTTGATCACGTCCGCCCCCTCGTCGACCGCGTACCGGATGCCCCGGGCCACCACGTTCTCGAAGCGCTCGGCCGAGTTGAACTCGCGGAAACCCGGCTCCTCGTCCTCGAGGATGACCCTTACAGACAGTACGTCCGCCGCAGGCGCGACGCCGATGATCCCTCGTTTATTCCCGGGGCCGTGGCCGTGCCCGGCGATCAGCGAGGCCATGTAGGTGCCGTGCAGCCTGCTCGGAGGCGTGCCGGGCGGGTTCGCGCCCGCGGTGAAATCCTTGCCCTCGCGCACCGAGCCGCTCAGGTCGCGATGGCCGGGATCGACGCCGGAGTCGAGCACGGCCACCGTCACGCCGGCGCCCGTGCTGGTCCGCCATGCCTGGGTCAGCGCCAGTGTCCTGATCACCGCCTCCTGCCCGCCGCGTACGTCGTCGGCCCGCGCGGGCGGCGCCGCGAACAGCAGCATCCCCGTCGCCGCGACCGCCACCACTCGCCTGCCCGCTTTCAGCACCGCCACTCCTGGGAGTCGCAGTCGGGCATGGCGGGCGTGCTCAGGTCGGTCAGCACGCGCTCGGCCAACTCGGTGGCGAAGGCGAAGATGGCCGGACGGGGCTCGCCCGCCGCGTCCGCCGGCCGGCCGTCCACCTGACCGGCCGTCGTCAGGACGAGGTACGGGCCCGCCTGCCGTACGGAACCGGCCTGCCGCACGCCCGCCGTGAACCGGTCGGACAGCGTGCCGTGGAAGGCCAGCGGGCGCAGGCCGGGAGAGGGTTTGCCGGTGTCGGAGAAGGCGGACCTGGCGCGGGCGGCGCCCGGCTCGTCGCGGAGCGCGACCACGCCGACGGTGACGAGCACGCCGCGCAGGGCGTCCACGTACGTGGCCCGCAGCACGCCCTTGCAGCCGGCCACGCGCAGGGCCTTGACCGCCTTCGGATCGACCGAGTCGCCGCAGGAGGTGCGCGGCGAGATGCCGATCCTGCTGGCACGTTCCCGCCCGCCCTGCTCGGCGGAGTACGGCAGTGTGGCGGGGAAGATACGGCCGGTGGGCCAGGTGCGCCAGCGGCCGGCCACCTCGCGCTCGGCCGCGGCCCGCAACTCGGCCGCCGTGGGGCCGCGGGTCAGCTCCGCGCCCGCCGCGCTGCCCGCCACCCCGGCGGCCACCGCGCAGATCAGCGTCAGCGCGGAGGCCACCACGAGTGTCGGCCACGGGCGGGCGGAGTTCACGGCATCGACCTTAACCGGGACGTCCCGGCCGAAACCCCTTAATAGCTGGGCAGGCTCGGATCGACGGTCTTGACCCAGCTCAGCACGCCGCCGCCGACGTGCACGGCGTCGGCGAAGCCCGCGTTCTTGACGACCGCGAGCGCCTCGGCGGAACGCGCACCCGACTTGCAGTGCAGCACGATCTTCTTGTCCTGCGGCAGCTTCTCCAGGGCGGAGCCGTTGAGGAACTCGCCCTTCGGGATCAGCGTGGCGCCCGGGATCGAGACGATCTCGTACTCGTTGGGCTCGCGCACGTCCACGACGTAGATGTTCTCGCCGCGGTCCATCATGCCCTTGAGCTCCAGCGCGGTGATCGTGGAGCCGCTGGCGGCCTCGGCGGCCTCGTCGGAGATCGCGCCGCAGAACGCCTCGTAGTCCTCGAGCAGCTCGGTGACCGTCGGGTTCTTACCGCACAGCACGCACTCGGGGTCCTTGCGGACCTTGACGTCGCGGTACTTCATCTCCAGGGCGTCGTAGATCATCAGCCGGCCGACCAGCGGGTCACCGATGCCGGTGAGCAGCTTGATGGCCTCGTTGACCTGGATCGAGCCGATCGACGCGCACAGCACGCCGAGCACGCCGCCCTCGGCGCACGACGGCACCATGCCGGGAGGCGGGGGCTCCGGGTAGAGGCAGCGGTAGCAGGGGCCGTGCTCGGCCCAGAACACGCTCGCCTGGCCGTCGAAGCGGTAGATCGAGCCCCACACGTACGGCTTGCCCAGCAGGACCGCCGCGTCGTTGACCATGTAACGCGTGGCGAAGTTGTCCGTGCCGTCGACGATGAGGTCGTAGCCGGAGAAGATCTCCATGACGTTCTCGGTGGTCAGCGCCGTGTTGTGGATCACAACGTCGACCAGCGGGTTGATCTCACGGACCGACGCCGCGGCGCTCTCGGCCTTCAGCCTGCCCACGTCGGACTGGCCGTGGATGATCTGGCGCTGCAGGTTGGACTCATCGACCACGTCGAAGTCGATGATGCCGAGGGTGCCGACGCCCGCCGCCGCCAGGTACATCAGCGCGGGCGAGCCCAGGCCCCCGGCGCCCACACACAGCACCTTGGCGTTCTTCAGCCGCTTCTGCCCCGCCATGCCCACGTCGGGAATGATCAGGTGGCGCGAGTAACGGCGCACTTCGTCGACGGTCAGCTCATCGGCCGGCTCGACCAGCGGTGGCAACGACACTTTTCTACGCTCCCGTTTCAGGGGGTCTTATCTCGTAGTGAAACCTAGCCCGGCAGTGGGGCATTCCCCAATCGAGTCTCACCGATCAGACGGCGTGCTTCCGCCGCCACGACCTGCGGCGTCTCCATCATCGCCACGTGCCCCGCCGTCGGCAGCAACACCAGTCTGACCTGCCGGAACGTACGGTACGCCTTCCTGGCCATGGCCGGGCGGACCAGGCGGTCGTGGCGCCCGTGAATGATCAGCGTGCGGGCCCGCACCATCGCCGCGTCGTCCCAGAGCGTCTGCTTGCGGCGGAAGTACTCGGCCACGATGCCCCGGGCCGAGCGGATCATGGCCTCGCCCGAGTACGGCAGGTCGTCGCGCCGGCGCTGCTCCTCGATGGCGTCGCGCAGCCGCAGCGGATGCACGGCGTCCATGTTGGCCCAGACGACGGCCATGGAGGCGGTGATGCGCTGCTCGGCCGGGATCAGCCGCAGCCGGGAGGCCACCCACTCCCCCAGGACGGGCACGGCCGCCGCGGCCACGCGCATCGGGCCGTATCTGGGCAGCAGGTCGGGCAGGGCCGGGGAGACGAGCGTGAGCGAGCGGACCAGCTCGGGCCGCAGGGCGGCTACCTTGACGGCGACGGCGCCGCCCAGCGAGTTGCCGAACAGATGGGCCGGCCCCGTGTGCTCCAGCAGCCCGATGACCGCCTTGGAGTGGCCCTCTATCGAGTAGTCGCCGTCGGCGGGCGCGGGCGAGAACCCGGCGCCTGGCAGGTCGAGGGCGTGGCCGGTGACCGTGTCCTTGAGCTCGCCCATGAGGTCGGTCCAGTTGGTGGCGGAGCCCGCCAGCCCGTGCACGAACACCGCCTGTTCGGCGGGGCCGTCCGGAGTGGATCGTACGTGCACCGAGCCGATCATTCGTCCTGGCCAGTGTGGGATCGGCGCCGCGGTCATCTCGTCTCCCCCTTGTCGCTCTTCGAACGTCTCTTCCCGTTCATCAACGATAACCATCGCCTCCAGAAGGGGTCTGGATTCCCTACAGGGCGGTTATTTGCCGGAGGTTTCTGGCAGCAGGGAGATACGTCACACGCGTGCACAGGGGGTACCGCCATGCTCACGTCCCGTATCGTCGCCGGCCTCACGGCCGCGGCGCTCGCCGCGAGCATGCTCGCGGCCGTCGAGGTCTCTCCGGCGAGCGCCGCCGCTGGATGCACGTACCGCGTCGTGCGGGTCAAGACGCGGCTGAACGTACGAGCGGAGCCGCGGGGGCGGATCGTGGACAAGCTGTATCCGGGGGATCGGACGTGGGGAAGCTGCCGGAAGGCGGCCGGGGCGTGGCGGCGGATCCACGGGACGGAGATCGGGCGCAGGGGCTTCTCCTTCGGCCACTACCTGAAGAAGATCGGCAGGCGTTAGGCATACGACACCCCAAGAGTGGGCCAAAAGCCGCTTCTGCTCGTTTAGAGCCGCTACTCTGGGAAATCAACAGAGCACTGATTGTGACGCCTCATTTCTTCGCGCGTCACTCTGACGATGCGGCACAGGGGCATTCATTTCCGCCCCCTCCATAATGCTGTTGCTTTTATGGCGGGCATTTTTTTCCACGCCAGAGCACCACGCCACCGCATCCGTCACACCACCGCTGTCGGCACCCTTTGACGCGCCCGGCGAACACTCACAGCACCCGCCCGCCCCCTCCATATGCGACACAATCGGACATATCCTCTCATTTCATTTGATAAATGTTTAATGCGAGCAATAAGATTGTTAATGCAGAGCAAAATGGAGGCGTATCTGTTTGCCCGTGCACCGGCCCGGAAATGACTTTCGGTGGATGAGCCTTCAGCAGCCGTCCAAGTTTCCTGGCAAACCGGAAACGCCGAAAACGGGGCAATCGATCCTTCAGGGGGAAACACAATGCCCAAGCTCAAGAGTGTCATCGCAGGCCTCGCCATCAGCACGGCGCTGACCGGCGGCATGGTGGGCGCGGGCGCGGCGACGACCGCGGCCAGCGCGACCACCCAGTTCAGCACCGGCACGTCCATCCGCACGGATGACGGCTGGGGCTGGGGACGCCGTCACCACCACCACCACAACCGCCACCACAACCACCGCTGCGGTCGCGGCGGCCACCACGGCGGCGGCGGCTGGGGCTGGGGCTGGGGCGGCCGTCGCCACCACCGTGGCCAGGTCTGCATCGTCATCCGCAACCACAACCACAACGACAACGGCGCCCGCCACCACGAGGGCGGCGAGCGCTGGTAATTGACCGTGCGTCAATGGCGCTAGGAGTTCTCGGGGGCGGCCTGATTCATCGTCGCGGCTGGGCCTGAGGTTCATTTCTCCTCGTCTCCACGGCAACCTTGGTGAGGGCTCTCCCGGCATCGGCCGGGGGGCCCTCGCTGCGTCTTCTCCCGGCTCGTTCGCGGGCCGGGATTTCGGCGTTCGGGGGTCGGGACACGGCGTTCGGGGGTCGGGACACGGCGTTCGACGGCCGGAATTCCGGCACGTTCAGGCGGCCGTGGTTCGGGTGCGTTCAGCGACCGTGGTTCGGGCGTGTAGCGGGCGGGTTCCGGTGCTTTCAGCGGCCGGGGTTCCGTCGTGTTCAGCGGCCGTGGCGAGGCATGCTTGATGCACGGGTTTCGTAACGGGAAAAAACGGACAATTCCCGTTTGTCACCCTTTAGGGGGGAAATATGCCCTGTGTGGATGACTTGCTACTCGTCATCCGCAACGGGGCAATCGAATCCTTTAGGGGGAAAACGCAATGCCCAAGCTCAAGAGTGTTATCGCAGGCCTCGCCATCAGCACCGCGCTGACCGGCGGCGTGGTGTCCGCGGGGGCGGCCACCACCGCCGCCAGCGCAGACGCCGCCACGCAGGTCAGCACCGGCACGTCCGTCCTCGCGGGCAACCACTGCGGGTGGGGCTGGCGTCGCAGCTCCTGCGGTCGCGGCTGGGGTTGGGGATGGGGGTGGAACCGCGGCAAGCGCTGGGGCCACCGCCACCACGGCCACGGTCGCGTCCGGATCGTCATCGTCAACAGGAACTACAACAACAACGGTCACCATCACCGGGATCGTGATCGGTGGTAGAACCTCTGGCTGACGAGCGCGCCGATGGGTGATGAGCTCGGGCCGTAGTTCGGGGAGTGCCTGTGTTCGCCGGGGTGCCGGTGAACACAGGCACTTCTCATGTCCCGGCTCCGGCTCTGGGCGCGGAGTCTGGGCGCGGAGTCTGGGCGCGGAGTCTGGACGCGGAGTCTGGGTCTCGGTGCGGGGTCTGGGTCTGGGGTCTGGGTCTCGGTGCGGGGTCTGGGTCTGGGTCTGGGGTCTGGGTCTCGGTGCGGGGTCTGGGTCTGGGGTCTGGGTGCGACTCTGGGTCTGGTTTCGGCTCTGGCTCCTATGCTCCGGACGCGCTCATGCCGGCGGCCCGCCCGCTCCCGAGCCCGTCACGGTGCGGACGGGCGCGAGGCGTCACGGGGCGGACGGGCGCAAGGCACTGGCCCGGCGCTGACTCCCCTGCTGGCCTGGGCGCCGCACAGCAACGACCGGTCGAGGAACTCTGCACGCGACACCTCATCCGTGCCGAGCCCGCCCTGCCGCCGCGCCGCGCCACGCCACGCCACCCGCCGGACGCCACGCCGCCCCGCCGGACGCCACGCCGCCCCGCCGGACGCCACGCCGCCGTCGTGCCACCGCGCCATCGTGCCGTGACGCCGTGACGCCGTGACGCCGAGCTGCCGTGCGCCACCACGCGACCGCGGCACCGTGGCACTGTGACACCATGAGCGACCGCGCCGCTGTGCCGTGCACCCCGCACGCTCGCGCCGTCGCCGCGCCGCGCCTCCGCGCGTACACCTTCGCGCGCCCGCGCCATGCCACCGCGCAGCCGTGCCACGCCACAGTGCCGTGCACCTCACAAGCCCGCCACACTGCCGCGCCACACCGCGCCACCGCGCGACCTGCCACCGCGCCACGCTGCGGTGCGTTGCGCTCCCCGCCCCCGGGCCTCCGGGCCTCCGGGCCTCCGCGCCAGTGCCTCGACGAGGCTCGCCGTGGGCCATGCGCCGCACGCCGTTCGCCCTCACGCCAGCGAGGGGCCCGTACCTAGCGGCATCCCGCCTCACCGCGTCCCGGGGGCGGGCCGTCACGCAACCCGTGCCGCGCGCCGTACGCACGCCCCCGTAGGCCCCATCCCCGTTGCGCGCCGCATGACCACCCTCGCACCTCGCGAGCGCAGATCTCGCCCTTTACCCGCCACAAGCCCGCACACAAAAGCCAAGAAGAACCACAACGAGGGCCCTCCGGCCATTGACCGGAGAGCCCTCGCAGAAAGCGCCATGAGACGAGGAGAAATCCTGCGCCATTAACGCCCGGTAATATCAGTCCGTCTTGGTGTCGTCAGAAGTACGACGCTCCGACCGCGGCTCGTGGTGCGGGTTGCGGTTGTAGTTCTTGTTGTAGACCTTGATCTTCACGCGCATGCGGTGGTGGCGGTGACCACGGTTGCCCCAGCCCCACCCGCAGCGGCGCCAGCCCCAGCCGCAGTGGTTTCCGGCAAGGACGGACGTGCCGGTGCTGACCTGGGTGGCAGCGTCGGCACTGGCCAGGGTGGTGGCCGCGCCAACGCTCACCACACCACCGGTCAGGGCGGTGCTGATGGCGAGGCCGGCGATGACACTTTTGAGCTTGGGCATTGCGTTTTCCCCCAAAGGATCGATTGCCCCGTTCTCGCCGTTTCCGAATTGTCCCGAAAACGGCTTCTGGATGTTCCGTGAAGAGCCATCCACGATGTGTCATTTCCGGCAGAAGGGCGGGCAAACAGGCACGACTCCTTTTTGCTCTGCATTAACAATCTTATTGCTCGCCTTAAAGAATTATCCAATGAAAAAGCACTACTTATCCGTATATGTCCCTTTCGGCCTCGCCACCCATCCCGGCCAGGTTCCCTCCCGGATGGCGCCAGGCGGCCTGGACTACGTTCCTCCCCGACCGGCTCACCGCGTGGTCGGACGAGTGGCGCCGCTGGTACGCCTCCATCACCGCAGGCCACTTCGGCCAGTACCTGGCCCGCCTGCGTACCTGGAAGACCGCCCGCGACCTCACCACCGCCCAGGCCGACCTCCAGGCGGCGGCACAAGCCACCGAGCCCCGCACGAACGCCTGGACCCGTAAGCCCGCCTTCCTCCAGGGCCGCCCGGCCGACGACCGGGGGCTGAACGGGCAACAGGCTCACGACGGGGCAGGCATCTGGCGTTGCTGGGAGGACACGGCCCGCGGATTCAGCCGTACGGTGCCGAACCCGTACAAGCGCATCATCCGCCTCTCACCCGCAGCAAAGCCGGACAGACTCCAGGTTCGACTGGCTGGAGCCGGGCGCGGCGGGCGCTCTGTCTGGAGGCCTGAGATCAGGCGGACTTGCGGGTCTTCCGCTTGGGCGCGGCCTTCTCGTCCTGCTCCTTGGACTCCTTCGAGTCCTTGGAGTCCTTGGCCGCCGACTTGCCCGCCGCCTTCCGCGGTTTGGCGGACTCGCCGCCGCGCTCCCGCTTGGCCGCCTCCACGCTGGCGCGCAGGGCCGCCATGAGGTCCACCGCGGGCCCGGCCTCTTCCTCCTCGCGGGCCGGGATGACCTCCTTGCCCGCCACCTTCGCCTCGATCACCTGCTGCAACGCCTCGCGGTAGGTGTCGTGGTACTCGGCCGGGTCGAAGTCGGACTCCATGGTGGTGATCAGGGACTCGGCCATCTTGAGCTCCTGGGCGCGGACCTCGATGTCCTCCTCCAGGAAGGCGAACTCGGGCGCGCGGATCTCGTCCGGCCAGAGCATGGTCTCCAGGACGAACACGCCGTCCCTGACGCGCAGCGTGGCGAGGGACTCGCGCTGCCGCAGCGCGACCTTGACGACGGCGACCTGCCCGGAGCTCTCCAGCGCGTTGCGCAGCAGCACGTACGGCTTCGCGCCCTGCGCGTCGGGCTCCAGGTAGTACGACTTGGCGAAGTAGATGGGGTCGATCTGCTCGGCCGGGGCGAACTGCAGCACGTCGATCCTGCGGGACGTGCTGAGCGGCAGGTCCTCGAAGTCCTCGTCGGTGAGGACGACGATCTCGCCGGAGGCCAGCTCGTAGCCCTTGGCGATGTCGGCGTAGGGCACCTCTTCGCCGTCCAGGGTGCAGACCCGCTTGTAGCGGATGCGGCCGCCGTCCTCGCGGTGGACCTGGTGGAAGGTCACGTCCTTCTGTTCGGTCGCCGAGTAGAGCTTGACCGGGATCGTGACCAGCCCGAAGGAGATCGCACCCTTCCAGATGCTGCGCATGGGGCACCCCTCAGCTCTCAACCGGCCCGGCAATGGGCACATACCCGTCATGGGGCAACCAATGCCATACCCAATCGAACCGATGCTGGCCGTACCTGGGGAACTACCGTCCGAACGCGATCAGTACGGCCTCGAGGTCAAGTGGGACGGCATCCGCGCCCTCATCCATCTTGACGGTGGGATGAGGGTCACGGGGAGGCATGGAGCCGAATACACGCGCAGATATCCGGAAATTTCCGGTTTCGGGCTGAAGAACGCCATCATCGACGGTGAGGTCGTGGCCCTCGACCAGCAAGGCAGGCCCAGCTTCGAACGGCTGCAGCGGCGCATGCACCTGATCGACCCAGAGCCGGTCATGCTGGAGCTGTACCCGATCACGTACGTCCCGTTCGACCTGCTCTACCTCGACGGCATGCCGCTGTTCGAGCTGTCCTACCGCGACCGCAGGGCGCTGCTGGACGAGCTGGACATCGGCGCGCCGCCCTACTTCCCCGGCGAGTCCGACCTGCTCTCGGCCACGTCCCAGCAGGGCCTGGAAGGCGTGATCGCCAAGCGGCTCGACTCCCCCTACCGGTCCGGCGTCCGCTCACCCTGGTGGATCAAGGTCAAGAACCTGGCCACCCGCGAGGTCGTGATCGGCGGCTGGAAACCCGGCAAGGGGCGGCGCTCGGGCGGGGTCGGCTCGCTCGTCATGGGGATGTTCACGGACACCGGGCTGACGTACGTCGGCCACGTCGGCACGGGCTTCACCGACGCGGTGCTGGACGAGCTGTACCAGTTGCTGCGACCGCTGGAGATCCCCCGCAGCCCGTTCTGCAACGAGGTTCCGTGGAGGAATCGGTGGGTTAGGCCGGCTCTGGTCGGGGAGGTGGCCTACACGATGTGGACCGACGAGCAACGGCTGCGCCACCCCGTTTGGCGCGGTCTGCGCCCCGACAAGCTCCCCGCGGAGGTGACGCGATGAAAGTGCCGGTCAAGGTGGACGGGCGCGAGCTCACCCTGAGCAACCTGGACAAGGTCCTCTACCCCGACTACGGCTTCACCAAGGCCGAGGTCATCGACTACTACAGCCGGATCGCCCCCGTCCTGCTCCCCCACCTGCGCGGCCGTCCCCTGACCGTCAAGCGCTACCCCAACGGCGTCACCGGCCAGTCGTTCTTCGAGAAGAACGCCCCCGACCACACCCCCGGCTGGGTCAGGCGCGTGACCCTGCCCGCCCCCGGCAGCACCAAGAACCGCGAGACCATCGACTTCGCCGTCGTGGACGACCTGCCCACACTCGTCTACTACGCCAACCTCGCCGCACTGGAGCTGCACGTGCCGCAGTGGCGCGTGGACGAGGACGGCCAGGCGCTGCCGCCCGACACGCTCGTGTTCGACCTCGACCCCGGCGCGCCCGCCACGATCGTCGAATGCACCCGGGTGGCCGTCCTGCTGCGCGACGTGCTCGAGCAGGAGGGCCTGAAGGCCCTGCCGAAGACCAGCGGGAGCAAGGGCATGCAGTTGTACGCCGACTGGGACTGCCGCGAGGAGCCGTCCGCGTACGCCAAGAGACTGGCCCAGCTCCTGGAGAAGCAGCACCCTGACCAGATCGTCAGCGTGATGACGAAGAAGCTGCGGCCTGGCAAGGTGTTCATCGACTGGAGCCAGAACAACCCGGCCAAGACCACCGTCGCCCCGTACTCACTGCGGGCCAGGGAGCAGCCGACGGTCTCGACCCCGCTGACGTGGAAGGAGGTCGAGAGCTGTGAACACCCCGACGACCTGGTGTTCACCGCGCCCGACGCTCTCGCCAGGGTGGAGAAGCGCGGCGACCTTTTCGGCCGGGCGTAGGCTGGTTCCGTCCGCACCGAGAGGGGGACCTGAAGATGTCGGAGATGGACATACGCGGGGACGAAGGCCCTTACGCCGACGAGGAGGGGGAGAGGTCGATCGAGACGCCGGAGGCCGACGCGGCCGAGCAGCAGCGCGAGGTGCTCCAGACCGTGGGGCGGTTGCGTCGCGAGCTGCCGCTGGACGTCGACCCGGCCGACGCGGCCGACCAGGACCGTGTGGTCGATCTCGACGACGACGACTACCGCTGAGCCGGTGCGCGGGCGACGCCGGCCGGGCGTCGCTCCGATGTGGGAGCGGTGTCGGGGCGGCGTCCGTCCGATGCCGGTTCCGTACCGGCCCGATGCCTGGCTTGGCGTCGGTGACCTGCACCGGAGCGGTCCCGCACCGGCGACCGCCGCCGACGCGTGACCTACCGGCACGTAGGATGTGCGCTGCGTGGGAACGCCTGACACCCACAGCCCGCCTGAGAGACCAATGGAGACCCGCGTGACCGCAACCCCGGATGCCAAGCCCCGGGGCACCCGGCTGCCCCGACTGGCCCGACGCCGGCAGCTCCTGAGCGCCGCGCAGGAAGTGTTCGTGGAGAACGGCTATCACGCGGCCGCCATGGACGAGATCGCCGAGCGGGCCGGGGTCAGCAAACCGGTGCTCTACCAGCACTTCCCCGGCAAGCTGGAGCTCTACCTCGCGCTGCTCGATCTGCACGTGGACGACATGGTCAACCGGTGCCGCGAGGCGCTGGCCTCCACGCACGAGAACAAGCTGCGCGTCCAGGCCACCTTCAGCGCGTTCTTCGACTTCGTCTCCAGCCAGGGCGAGGCGTTCCGCCTGGTCTTCGAGTCCGACCTGCGCAACGTCGCGCCGGTGCGGCAGCGGGTGGAGCGTTCGCTGCGCGAGTGCGCCGAGATGGTCAGCGAGCTGATCCAGGAGGACACCGGGTGCACCAGTGACGAGGCGCACCTGCTCGGGGTCGGGCTGGTCGGCATGGCCGAGGTGAGTGCCCGCTACTGGGTGACCACGCAGGGCTCGATCCCCAAGGACGCGGCCGAGCAGCTCATGGCCCGGCTGGCGTGGCGGGGCATCAGCGGTTTTCCGCGTACGGCATAACCCGTTCGCTTGGCGCGATCATCGGCCCTCTCGCGGGGCCGACCGGCGACGATGGGAGTGAGCAAGCCCGTCGACTAGGGAGCCACGATGGAAGTCAAGATCGGCGTACGCTCCGTACACCGCGAACTCGTTGTCGAGACCGACCTCAGCGCCGAGCAGGTCGAAGAGGAGATCAGGAACGCCCTTTCCGCCGATCGCGGCGGTGTTTTCGCGATCACCGACGTGAAGGGCAGGCGGGTCGTGGTGCCGGTGGCCTCGCTCGGGTTCGTCGAGATCGGCGAGGACGAGTCCAGGCCGGTCGGCTTCGGCGGCACGCTCTAGCGGCCCGGCGGGGCGGGGGGGTACGGCTGGCGCGCCGTACCCTTCACGAGCCGCCCATCAGGGGGCGCCGTCGCGCGCCGCGCAGCTCGTCCGCGTAGCTGCGCGAGCCCGTCGGCGTGAATGGCGCAGCCCGCCGCTCATGCCGGGGCGCCGCTTTGCACGGGCTTTGCGCGAAGCACCGCTCTGCACCGGGCACCGCTCTGCACGGGGCGCGGTCAGTGCGCTGCGCGGGCACGTGGGCGTGTCCTGCGCGGGAATCTGGCGGGCGGGCCGTGGGCGTGCCCTGCGCGGGTTCGTGCCCTGCGCGGGATCTGGCGGGCGGGCCTTCGGCGTGCCCTGCGCGGGATTTTGGCGGGCGCGTCAGGGGCGGGAGGAAGTCAGGTGGCAACCGCGGGGAAGCCGAGGCCGGATGACCGCATCACACCTCGGGTCGGAGGCCGGGCAGCGAATGCTCTCCCTCCGCAGCACGGCCCGGGTGGTCCAGCGGTTCGGTCCACATCTCGTCAGGGAACTGCCGTAGCGGCGCGAGGCCCTCATGCCCGGCACGCTACAACCGTCGCGTGCCCGCGCGCCGCCCGATGGCAAGACCCGTTCAGATGCCCATGGCCGCCATGCGCTTGTTGTGCTCCTCGGTCAGTTTGGCAAAAAGCCGGGAGATATCCGTCTGGCCCTCCTGCTGCGACTCCATGAGGAGCAGGGCGAGCTCCGGCCGCGCGGAGGCGACCTGCTGGCCCTGGCTCAGGGCCTCGCCGACCAGCCGCCGCGCCCACAGCGCCAGCCGTCCGGCCGCCGCGGGCTCGGCCTCGATGCCGGCCCTGACGCGTTCGACGGCGAACTGTGAGCGTTCCTCGTCGACCAGCACCTCGTCCACCAGCTTGACGATCGACGGGTCGAGCAGCCTGGCCGCCTCGCGGTAGAAGTCGAGCGCGATGCCGTCGCCCACGTACGTTTTGACCAGCGCCTGGAGCCAGTCGGCCGGCTTCGTCTGGGTGTGCCAGCCGTCGAGGGCGCCCACGAACGGAGACATCGCCGCGTCGGGATCGGCGCCGAGTTCGGTCAGCCGGTCGCGCAGGAGGCGGAAGTGGGCGTACTCGGTCACGGCCAGCTCACTCAGCGCCGCCCTGTCGGCGAGGGAGGGTGCCAGGGTGGCCGCGTCCTCCGTCATGCGCGCGTACGCGCTGAGCTCCGCGTAGGCCAGCACACCGAGCAGGTCGACGACTCCAGGAGACTCCTTCATGGAAGGCAGCGTACTTCTCAGAATCTGCGGGAACATACGCAAGCTCGGTCAGCGTTGTGGTATCGAGTACACTGCTCTGTGAAAGTGCGACCGCACTGTGTTAATTCGGGGGAATCCCCCGATTACCCCCCGATTCCCCGGGTGCGCGGTCGCTGATGACGCGAGAGGGCTGGCTCTACCGCGAGGACCCACAAAACGGGGGCGTTTTCCGCCCGTCGGTCCCGGCAGGCCCGCCTTCATTTGAGACTGAGGCAGGCCACGCTGACGACTTTCCGAGACCTCGGAGTCACACCAGAGATCGCCGATGCCCTCGAGACCGAGGGCATCGTCACACCGTTCCCCATCCAGGAGATGGCGCTCCCGCTCGCGCTGAGCGGCCAGGACCTGATCGGCCAGGCGCGCACGGGCACGGGCAAGACCTACGCGTTCGGCATCGCGATGCTGCAGAGCATCGGCAAGCCGCGCAAGAACCGCAAGAAGCCCCGCGGGCTGGTCGTCGTACCGACCCGTGAGCTCGCCACGCAGGTCAGCGAGGACCTCGTGACCGCGGCGGGCAAGCTCGGCTCAAGGGTCCTCACCGTGTACGGCGGGCGCGCGTACGAGCCGCAGGTCGAGGCGCTCAAGGCCGGGGTCGACGTCATCGTCGGCACCCCCGGCCGGCTGCTCGACCTGGTCAAGCAGAAGCACCTCGATCTGAGTCAGATCACCTCGCTCGTCCTCGACGAGGCCGACCGGATGCTCGACCTGGGCTTCCTGCCGGACATCGAGCGGATCTTCAAGCTGATCCCCGAACAGCGGCAGACGATGCTGTTCTCGGCGACGATGCCGGGTGAGATCGTCGCTCTGTCGCGCAAGTACCTCAACCGCCCGACGCACGTACGCGCCGAGCACGAGAGCGGCGAGGGCGAGGCCACGCCGCAGGTGCGCCAGATCGTGTGGCGCACGCACCGCATGGACAAGATCGAGATCGTGTCGCGGCTGCTGCAGGCCGACGGTCGCGGGCTCACCATGGTCTTCTGTGAGACCAAGCGGGCCTGCGACATGGTCGCCGAGCAGCTCGACACGCGCGGCTTCGCGGTCGCGGCCGTCCACGGCGACCTCGGCCAGGGCCAGCGCGAGCAGGCGCTGCGCGCGTTCCGCAACGGCAAGATCGACGTGCTGGTGGCCACCGACGTGGCCGCCCGCGGCATCGACATCGACGACGTCACCCACGTGGTCAACTACGACTGCCCCACCGACGACAAGACCTACGTGCACCGCATCGGCCGTACCGGCCGGGCCGGGCGCACGGGCATCGCGGTCACGTTCGTGGAGTGGGAGGAGCTGACCCGCTGGAAGATGATCAACCAGATGCTCGGGCTCGACTTCGCCGAGCCCGAGGAGACCTACTCCACCTCGCCGCACGTCTACTCCGAACTCGCCATCCCCGAGGGCACCAAGGGCGTCCTGCCGCACGCCTCGCGTTCACGCGCGGGGCTGTCGGCGGAGCGCATCGAGGACCTCGGCGAGACCGGCCGGACCCGCACCCGTGGCGGGCGACGCCGTGAGGAGCGCGAGGAGCGCCCCGCTGCCCGTACGCCCCGCCAGCGTCGCCGCACCCGCGGCGGCAGGGAGCTGGCGGAGGCCGCACCCGTCGAGAGGCCGGAGGTCGAACTCGTGGATGCCAAGACGGAGGAGACTCCAGCCATCTTCACCGCGGACGAGATCCAGGCGGCGGCCGAGCCCAAGCGCGCACGTACGCGCAGGGGCGCCGCTTCCTCGGCCATCGAGCAGGCGCTCTCCGACGCCCCTGAGGCGGCGCCGGTCAAGCGCACCCGCTCGCGCAAGGCGGAGGCTCCCGCTTCCGTCGAGGAGAGCACGGCGCCGGCCGCCACGCGCGGCCGTACGCGGCGGGCTCCCGTCGAGGAGGCCGTTGCCGAGGCCGAGGTCGAGAACGTGGTCGAGAGCGGGGCTGAGAGTGTGATCGAGAGCGTGGAGGAGGCGCCTGTGAGGCGTAGTACGCGTCCGGCGGCGCGCAGGAGCGCGGGTGCAGGTGAGGCGGGAAGCGTCGAGACGGTCGGCCAGCCGACTGCCGCGCAGGCGCCTGTCGCTCAGTCGCCTGTGGCCCAACCCGAGTTCGAGGCGAATTTCCTGGCGACGCCGCCTCCGCCGGTGCGCAGGGAGCCGGAGCGGATCATCCCGCCCAGCCCGTTCACGGTGATCTTCCAGTCGCCGGATCTGGCGACGGACGACGACGACATCGCGCCGTCGGCCGCGACCGAGCGCAAGCAGCAGCGCCGCCAGTCCCGTGGCGGTGGTGGCGGCGGCGGCAACCGGCGTCGCGCCGGCTGACGTACGGCCGGTAGGCACGTCCAGAGGGGCGCGCACCCATGCCAGGGTGCGCGCCTTTCGCATGCCCGCGACCGTCAGCCGTGAGTCACGTCAGCGTGCGCCGCATGATGGGCCGCGTCGGCGACCGCCGCTCGACCTCCTCGAACCCCGCCCCCTCGAACAGGCCCCGCCACCCGTGGTACAGCTCCTCGGCCCCCACCCGCTTCTCGGAGTCCTTGGGATACCCCTCGACCACCCGGGCCCCTTGCGACGCGGCATACTCCACGGCCCCGTGAAGCAGAGCGGCGGACACCCCGCGCCCCCGCCCCTCCCGCCGCACGTAGAAACAGGTCACCGACCACACCCCAGCCTCCCCAGGGGTGGCGGGCCGCACGACGGGGGACCGGAGCAGCCGTGCGTGCTCCTCACGCGGCGCCACAGCGCACCACCCCACAGGAGCCCCCGACAGGTACGCGAGCACCCCAGGCGCCCTCTCAGAGCCCTCCACGAGCCCCTGGAGCCGCTCCCTGCGCCCGTCGGCGGGCGTGTCGCGGAATTCCGGTCCGGAGAGCCGGAACCACATGCACCAGCACCCGGAATAGGCGCCCCGTGGCCCGAAGACCGTCCGCATGTCGTCCCACGAGGTGGCGGGCCGGATGTCGAGATCGCGCATACCTCACAACTCCTCAGAACTCGCACCAGCGTAGTGGACATGCCGGTGTCGAGGCGCTGACCTCTGGGTATTGTTGCCCCACGTGAGTACGCCGCGATTCCTCGACCTGCCTCCTGGCGTCACACCGCAGAAGATCGAGACGTCACAGGGCACGTTCGCGGCCCTGGAGGCCGTTCCGGTCAGCGGTGTGGTTGAGCGCTGGCCCGCGCTCCTGGTTCCCGGGCTGACGGGCAGCAAGGAAGACTTCATCGCGGTCCTGATGACCTTGGCGCAGTCGGGCCGCCGGGTGGTGGCGATCGATCTGCGCGGCCAGTACGAGACTCCGGGCCCCGACGATCCCGCCGCCTACACGTGCGCGGCCCTCGGGTCCGACGTGGACGCGCTCGCCCAGGTCCTCGGCGCCGGCGACCCCGTTCATCTGGTGGGGCACTCGTTCGGCGGGCTGGTGGGCAGGGAGGCGGTGATCGACGGGCGCACGCGGTTCGCCTCGTTCACGCTGATGGGCTCGGGCCCGGGGGCGATCGAGGGCAGGCGGGCCGGTAACGGCAGGAAGATCATGGAAGAGGTGCCGTCGCTGGGCCTGGAGGCGATCTGGCACGCCAGGTTCGAGCCGGAGGCGCTGGCCCAGGACGTGTCCGACGAGATCCTGCAATTCCTGCGCAAGCGCCTGCTCGCCAACTCCCCCACGGGCCTGTCGTGCATGGCCGAGCAGGTGCTGTCCATGCACGACCGCACCGACGAGCTGCGCCAGATCGAGGTGCCCACCCTCGTGCTGTACGGCGAGCACGACGACGGCTGGCCGCCCGAGTCGCAGTCGGAGATGGCGGCCAGGCTGGGCGCCGAGTGCGTGGTCGTGCCGGGTGCGGTGCACTCCCCGTCCGTGGAGGCGCCGGAGACGACGGCGGCGGCTCTGGTGAGGTTCTGGAACGCGGCGGAAAAACACTTCTTGGACATCCGGTCCAATGCGGTGTAACCATGTACTTACCATGGAGGAAATCGCCGCCCAGCCGCCGCGGAGCGCGACCTGGCAGGTGCATCTCGACCGCTCGATGTGGGTGGGCGGGGTGCGCGGCCTCATGCTGCAGGCGCTGCACCCGCTGGCCATGCTGGGCGTCTGGCAGAACTCCAACTTCCAGGACGACCCCTTCGGCCGCCTGCGCCGCACCGCCGACTTCGTGGGGCGGGTGACGTTCGGCAGCCCGGGCGAGGCCGACGAGATCGGCAGGCGGGTGCGCGCCATCCACAGGTCGCTGCGCATCCGCGATCCCGAGACCGGCAGGACGCACCGGGTCGACGATCCCGAGCTGCTGCTGTGGGTGCACTGCGCGGAGGTCTCGTCGTACCTGGAGGTGGCCAGGCGCGGCGGGCTGGGGCTGAGCGAGCGCCAGGCCGACCGCTACCTGCACGAGCAGCGCAGGAGCGCCACCTACGTGGGCCTGCACCTCGACGACGTGCCCGGCTCGTGCGCCGAGATGGACGCCTACTTCAAGCAGCTGCGGCCCAGCCTGCGGGTGACGCCCGAGGCGGCCTCGACCGTGCGGTTCCTGCTGTGGCCGCGGCTGCCGCGCGAGCTGCGCCTGCTGTCGCCGGGCAAGCCCGTCTACTTCCCGTTCGGCGCGCTCTGCTACTACACGCTGCCCGACTGGGCCAGGCGCATGTACGGCGCGCTGCCGGAGGTGCCCGGCGCGGCCGTCACGGCGGCGCTGAAGGCGTTCAGGCTGGGCCTGAACTCCCTGCCCGAGCCCGTGCACGACCTGGCCTTCATGCCCGGCACCCGGCAGATGCTGCGCGCGTCCAGGGAGCGCCTGGGCGCGGCGGGCTACGACGTCGGCAAGGGGCTCAAGGGCGTGACCGATCCTCGCCGCTGGCCGCGCGACGCCTGACGGGCAGCAGCACGGCCCCGGTCAGCGCCGCCGCGGACGCGCCCGCCATGAGCCAGGCGCCGCCGCCCAGCCCCGCCCGTTCGAACAGCACGCCGAGCAGGGCCGCCGCGGTGCCGGCGCCGACGTACCTGGACGCCTGGAAGACGCCCACGGCGGCCCCGGTGTCGCGCCGGTCGGCGTGCACGAACACCAGCGAGTTGAGCGCGAACTGGGTGAAGGCCGCCGACACGCCGAGCAGCGCCGCGGCCACCAGCACGAGCCACACCGTACGCGCGGGCACCATCAGGCAGGAGCCGGCGAGCAGCAGGGCAGAGCCCGACACCAGCAGCACGCGCAGCCCTGCCCGCCTGGCCAGCGACACCGCCAGGGGCGTGGCCACGATGCCCAGCCCGGCCAGCGGCAGCACGAGCAGCCCCGCGACGTGCGCGGGCAGTTCCGCGACGCTGCGCGCCCACAGCGGCACCGCGAAGAAGGCCAGGTAGAAGACCACGTTCCCGAGCGCGAACTGGACGCAGGTGGCCAGCAGCCCGCCGCTCAGCCGGGGCAGGATCGCCTCGCGGGCCCCGTCCACGCGCACCTTGGGCATCCAGCGCAGCGCCGCGGCGAGCGCGACGGCGGCGAGCGGCACGTTGACCAGGAAGATCGCCCGCCATCCCCACAGCGCGACCAGGAACCCGCCGAGCACGGGCCCGGCGGCGGCGCTGGCGGTGAGCACCATCGAGATCGTGGCGATGGCGCGCGGCGGCGGCCTGCCGTCCTCGCCCGGCATCACGGCCTGGATGACGGCCATGCCCGCGGGCATCGTCGCGCAGCTCCCCAGCGCCTGCAGCAGCCGCACGGCCACCAGCACCGGGTACGACGGCGCCAGCGCGGCCAGCACCCCGGTGACGCCCATCGTGACCAGCCCCGCGCAGAACACCAGCCGCGGCCCGAACCGGTCCGCCAGCGAGCCCGTCACCGGCGGCACCGCGATCCCGACCAGGTAGAACCCGGCCGCGAGCCAGGTCACCGCGGCGATCCCGACGTGGAACTCGGCCTCGATGTCGGCCAGCCCGACGGAGATCATGGACGAGTTCAGCGGGTTGAACAGCGAACCCAGCGCCACCACCGCCGGTAACCGGCCCACAGGTTTCACATGAGGTGCATAACCGCTATTCGGCCAGACCATCCCAAGGTTGGCGTTCCGGACCGGCGGCCAGGCCCTCGGGGCAGTGGCGGCGGAAGTCGCACCAGGAGCAGATCGGCCCGGGGCTGGGCGCGAACAGCTTGTCGACGTCGGCGGGCACCTCGGCGGGGCCGACGGTCTGCCGCTCTCCGGCGGGGCGGCGCGGCCCCGGCCGCTCGCCCATGGCGGCGCGGTAGCGGTCGTCGGCCTCGGACGCCTCCATGGCGACCTCTTCCGCCCTGGTCAGGTGCCGGGCCAGGGACTCCTCGGTGTGCCGCCACTCGACGATCTCGCCGGTGGGCAGGTGGTGCAGCTCGACCGTGCGGCACGGGGTGCGCATCATGGTCGAGGCCGCCACGGCGTACACGGCCAGGGCCAGCGAGGAGCGGGCGTCGTCCTGGGTGAGCGGGCGGCGGCCGGTCTTGTAGTCGACCACGACCAGTTCGTCGCCGCGCCGGTCGAGCCGGTCGATGCGGCCGGACAGGGCGATGACCTTGGTCCGCGTGGCGACCGTGCGCTCGACGCCGACCGGATCGTCGGACGGATCCAGAGTCGCGACATATCCGGACACGAGGTCGCGGGCGCGGCCCAGCCAGCGCGCCGACTGCTCGGCGTCCCTGAACCCCTCGGTGATCCACCCGTTCGTGAGCAGGATGGACGCCGTCAGCGGGGTCCTGCGGTCGTACGGCTCCCGCCACCAGCCCGCCAGCGCGTTGTGCACGCTCGCACCCACGCTGTTGTGCGCCCACGCGGGCCCCTTCGACGGCTGCGGCCGGTCGAGGTAGGTGAACCGGTAGCGGCGGCGGCAGTCGAGCCAGGTGTTCAACCGCGACGGCGTGCACGAGTAGAGCCGCCGCGGCATCCCTTCCAGCGGTAGCTGGCCCTGCACCTCAGTCGTCGCCCAGCTTGATCCCGGAGATCCTGGTGCCGTCGGTGAGCGGGCCCTCGCTCTCGGCCTCGGTGTCGACGCGGGTCAGCGAGCCGGAGACCCAGTCGTCGAAGTGCGGCTCCAGGTCGCCGATGGTGACCTCGTCGCCGTGCGCGGCCAGCACCCGCGTGTCGCCGGGCAGCGTGAACAGCCGCCCGCCGATCGAGGTGAGCTGGTCGGCCAGGGCGGGATACTCGCCGCCCAGCTTGCCGGGGCCGTCGGCCTGCAGGGCCTTGCCCGTGAACACGGCCCCGAGCGCCTCGCAGTAGAGCGAGACGCCGCCGGGCGAGACGCCGGGCGTCTCCATGACGTCGAGCTGGACGTCGGCCACGCCGAAGATGCCGTCGTCCTCCATGTCGATGTCGGGCCAGGTCTCCCGCCAGGTCTCCCGCCACAGGGGCTTGTCCTTGGGATGCAGGGCGACGACTGCCTCGTCCCTGCTGGCCACCTCGATCGCGGCGCCCACGTGGTCGGGCAGGCCCGCCGTGCAGATGACGGCCAGCACCTCCCGCTCGCCGACCTGCTCCAGGATCTTGTCGGCGTCACGCGAGGCGTCGATGACGATCACCTCGTCGTCGTCACCCACGATCCAGGTGTTGTTCTCGACCTTGTGTTCGGTGCCGTCGATCTCGACGACTCCCTCGGTCACCACTCGCTCGATACGCGCTGTCACGCCTCCGCACTCTAGTCCGTTCCCCTGACAGCGCGAATCGCTAATCTTCGAGTCTCGGAGAAAACGCCCCGAACGGGACGTCCAGCTCGTGATCGCGGGCGTCGAGCAGCGACAGCTCGGCGAGCGCGATCATGCAGCCCGCGTCGGCCGGCCAGGCGATCGCCCACAGCCAGTTGCCCATCGCCTCGCCCGCGTAGACGGCCCGGTCGCTCTGGCCGTCCACGCACCACAGCGCGGTGGGGTGGCCCAGCACGGCGATCTTCGCGTTCGGCGGGCCCGCGTCGAACCCCTCGCCGGGGTCGGGCCCGTCGAGCCCGGCGAACGCGGCGCCCAGCCCGATGCCCGGCTCCTCGGCGATGAGGAGGAGGTCCGCCGGCCCTTCCGTCAGCGACGGCCCGGTCAGCGCGACCAGGCTGGCGCGCGCGCCGGTGCGCTGGTCGCCGACCTCGCCGAAGCCGGTCACCAGCCAGCCGGCGGGCAACGGCCATGGCAGCCACACGGGCACGACGGAGCTCTTGCGCATTGCCTCCAGCGCGGTGCTGGTCGGCGGCCACGGAGGCTGATACGGCAGGACATCACCGTGCGAGTCACATCTGAACGCAGACGACCAGGCGCTGGGCCCGTGAAGCGGGCCAAAGCACCGTGGACAGGTTGGAGCCGCTCTCACAACTACCCACGGTGCTTTCTCCGGCACGGCCACGTCAAGGCCGGTGACCGTTATCCCGTCGTAATCTTGGTCATGTGCGCGTAAATTGTGTCGGCGCGATCATTTTCGACGCCTTCGACCGTCTTCTGCTCGTGCAGCGGGGCCGCCCGCCGGGCAGGGGATTGTGGTCCGTCCCGGGCGGACGGCTGGAGCCCGGTGAGGACGATGAGGCCGGAGTGCGGCGCGAGGTGCTTGAGGAGACCGGGCTGCACGTGACGGTCGCACGCCTGGCGGGCGCCGTGGACCGGCCGGGGCCCGGCGGGGTCACGTACGTGATCCGCGACTACCTCGCCACCGTGTCCGCGGGCACGCCCGCCGCGGGGGACGACGCGGCGGACGTGCGCTGGTGCGACCAGGCGGACCTGGAACGGCTGCCGCTGACGGACGGCCTCCTGGCCGCCCTCACCGAGTGGGGCGTGCTCCCCCGCCAGTAGGCCCCTACCGGTTCGAGGTCAGGCTGGAGGTCCACAGGATCAGGTGGTCGGCGCTGTACGTCGTGGAGCGGCCGAGCGCCACGACCTCCGCCCCGTCCACCGCGACCGCCGACAACCACTGCGTGCCCTGCCCCGCCAGGCGGTCCCTGGTGAGCGCCATACGGTTCCACGACAGCCCGTCCTGCGACGTCCAGGCCGCGCTGTCGCCCTCGCCCGGCACACCGTGCCAGCCGACCGCCACGAGGCCCTCAGGCGCCGCCGCCAGGTCGTACACGGCCGCCGCCTGGTCAGCGGGCAGCCACGCCGTCTCCCAGCTCTCTCCGTCGTCCTCCGAGACGGCGGCGAACGCGCGCCGCGACCCGTTCGTCAGCGCCGTGCCGATCGCCACGAGCTTGCCCTGGTACGAGGCGATCCGCCGGAGCCCGGCCGAGGAGGCGCCCGGCGGGGACACGCTGTCGCGGGCCGTCCAGTTGACGCCGTCCGCCGAGTACCAGACCACCGTGCGCTCCTGGTCGGCGCCGCCCGAGCCGCCCACGGCCACGTACCCCTCACCGCTGGCGACGGCGTCGTGCACGCGCACGCCGGCGCCGCCCTGCGGCAGCTTGTTGGACCGGGTGTACTTGCGCATGTCGGGCGTGAACCACATCGCGGCGCTGACCGTGCCCGCCTGGTCCTTCGACTCGCCGGCCAGCACGTAACCCTCCTTGCCCGCCGTCACCACGTCGGTGCGCAGGTAGGGCTGGTCGGAGTGGCGGGCCAGGTCGCCGGTGACGCTGACCCGCTTCCAGCTCTCGCCGTCCGTGGAGGTGACGAGCAGGGGGTCGGTGACGCCGACGTTCGGCTCGGTGCCGCCGACCGCCAGCCAGCCGCGCCCGCCGTGCGTGACGTCCTCCAGCGTCTGCCTGCCGGCGCCGCCCAGGCTCATGGACTTCCAGCTCTGCCAGTTCTTGACCGTCCACAGCCCGGCGTCGCCCGAGGCGGAGCCGACGGCCACGTACCGGCCGTCGTAGCTGGTCAGCGCGTTCGTCTCACGGGCGATCCTGTTCAGGCCCGCCACCTCGCCGAGCTGCACGCGCGAGGCGTCGCCGCGCGGCGGCGCCGCCATGAGCACGAGCTGGTTGTCCACGTCGGACGCCGCCCGGTCGCCGCCGGCGAACAGGGTGCCGCCGTCGGAGATCGTGAACCCGCGCAACGTCGCGCCCGTCAGGTTGCCGAGATCGGCGCGCTTGCTCCACGAACGCCCGTCCGTGCTGGTCAGCACCGTGTACGAGCCCATCGCGCCAGGACTGATCGCGGCCACCCCGGACGGATAGGAGATCACCGACTCCACGCCCGGGCTCTCGGCCGGGAGGCCGCCGATGGACCCGCACTGCGACCACTGCGCCCCGGTCGGGGAGCAGTAGACGCGCACGTCGCCCTCCACCGTGCGGCGCCGCGTCGGCACCAGCACGAACTGCTTGGGCAGCACCGCCACCGTCCCCGCACGGGGATCGGTGGCCTCAGGGAGCTGGAAGCCGGTCGCCTGCCAGTCACGCCCGCCGTTCGCCGAGCGCAGCACCCGCGATCCCTCGCCGTCCGCGGGGACTCCGATGGCCACGACCGTGTCACCCTTGGCGACCACGGCCTTCAGCTCCCGTACTCCCAGCTCCCTCGTCTCCACGCGCTCCCAGGCCCGGCCCTCGTCAGAACGCCAGGCCGCCGGGCCCGTGCCGCCGTCGTCGCCCGTCGTGCGCCCGACCGCGACGAACCCCGACCCGGTCCGCGCGATGTCCTCGATGCGGTCACCGGGGCGGAACGCGGCCAGCCCAGACGACTCCACGGCCGTCCAGCTGTAACCGTCGGTGCTGGTCCACAGGCCGCGCTCGCCGGTGCTCTCGTCGCCGCCGCTGGCCAGCCACCTGCCCTCGCCGCCCACCACGCGCCGCACGATCGCCGTGGAGGCGCCGTTCACCTGGCCCAGCCGCCACGTCTTGCCGCCGTTCGGGGAGAACAGGAAGAGCGGGCGCGGGGTCGGGCTGGTCGTGTCGCTGCCCACCGCCACCACCGCGCGGCCCACCGACGTCATGTCGTTGAGCTTCTGGTCGGTGCCGACGCCTGCGGCGGGGATCGTGAACAGCTCGTCGCCCGAACGTCCGGTGCCCGCCTCCAGGCGCAGGCCCGCGGTGTCCTCGTCGTTCCACTGCCAGACGAGCACGCCCGTCGCCACCAGGACCGCCACGGCCACCGTCAGGACGATCGGGATGGCCCTGGTGCCCCGGCGGGCGGGGCTGGACCTGCGGACGGCGGCGGGAGCGGGGCCGCGGTGGTGGCGGCCGCCCTGGGGGGTGGCGGGGCCTTTCGCCACCAGGAGGTCGGGGCGGGTGGGGCGGCCCGCCGGGGGGCGGCCTACGCGCCGCACCTCGGGCTCGTCTTCGGGGGTGGCGGGTGGCTGGTCCGCCTCCTCCCTCAGGGCCTCCTCCCTCGCGGCCTCTTCCCTCAGGGCCTCCTCCCTCGCGGCCTCGTCCCTCAGGGCCTCTTCGCTCGGGGCGCTCCCGCTGGGGACCTCTTCGCTCGTGGCGCTCCCGCTCGGGGCCTCTTCGTTCGGGGCCTCATCCCTCGGTACGGGGTACACGAGGCGGTACGGAGGCGTGCGGTCCTTGCGCTCGCCGTTGCCCGTCACAGGGTCCCGGGCCGGCTCGTCGGGCGCCACGGCGTCGCCCTCGGGGCGTGGCCGGGGCACGTGGACGTCCGACGCGGCGGGCTCGAACCTGGGCCGGGGCACGTCCCCGGCGTCCCCCTGCTCGGAGCGGGGCGAGTCAGGAGCCTGCGTACGCGGCCCGTCAGGGGCGTCCGCCTGGGACGCGGCGGCGGCCTCGGGCCGGGCGTAGCCGGGAGCGTCAGGCGCGGCGTTCTCGGGCCGCGGCGTGCCGCCCGCCACCAGCTTGTCGGGCCGGTTGACCACGCGCCGGGTCCGGCGCCGCGGCTCCTCCTCGGCCTCCGCCGTCGGCGACGTGTACGGCCGCCGTCCCTTGGGCGGCTCCTGGGGCTCCTCGTCGGGAATCGGAGCGGCGAACGGCGGCATGCCCCAGGGGGAGGTCAGCGGTAACCCCCTGGCCCGGTCGTCGGTGGGACCGGGCGGCGAGTGGCTGATCCTGGGCTCTGCAGAAGGGGAATGGGGCTCGGACGGACCCTCGGAGCGGGGGTCGTCGTCTTCCGGCGGTCGCCGTGGCGGTTCGCTGGGGCCGGAGGCCACGCGCCGTACCTCCTAGTCGAGCTCGTCGTACAAGGTCGATCCCGGCCGCTCTCGCGGACCGTTCCAGGGCGGCGTGGCGGATCCCGTGCCGCACTGACAGCATCCAGACCAGCATGACTCGGCCGGAATTACGAGACCTCTCTAGCGAGATTCCCCGCACCTTGCGCCGGATTTATTCCGAAATAGTGCGGATTGACTGCTTTTTAGCTAGATACATCACACCAAACGCATACACCCCGAGCTGCACCACGGTACCGGCCAGCGCCTGCCACGGCACCGGCATCTTCCCTTGATCCAGCGCGTCCTCCAGATCGCCCGCCGCCGCGCTGAGCCCGAAGGCCACCACGTTGTTCACGACATGCAGCGCGATGGGCGCCTCCAGCCCGCCGGTCCGCACGGCCAGCCACGCCATCACGGCCCCGAACGCGAACACGTCCAGCAGCCCCGCCCACGAGTACCCGTGCAGCGACGCGAACAGCGCCGACCCGATGAGGATGGACCAGATCGGGTTGCGCACGTGCGCCCCGACGGCCTGCGTGAACCAGCCGCGGAAGACGTACTCCTCGGCCGCCGCCTGGAACGGCACCAGCAGCAGGATCACGATGAGCAGCGGCAGGAACGCCGACCATCCGGCCCACCCGAACATGCCGGTGTCCAGGCCGGAGACCGACAGGGCGAGCCACTGCGCGGCCTGCCCGAGCACCAGCGCCAGCACGGCCAGCGCCGCGCACCGCGCCATCCAGGACCAGCGCAGCCGTCCCGCCACGGACGAGAGCGTCCCGGGGCGGCGTCGCTGGACGAGCGCCGCCGCCCCCAGCACGACCAGCAGCACGGGCGCGATGGACAGCAGCGTCATCGCCAGGCCGTAGGCGTTGCCCCTCGGCAGGCCCGTCTCGGGGTCCACGGCCTCGGGCAGGCCGAGCAGCTCCGTCCCCAGCATGAACATGATCACGACCACGACGCCGATCGCCAGGAACCCGGCGCCGACGATCAGCGTGCCGACGATCGCCCGCCACGGCCGCACGCCCGGGATCGCGGCGAGGTGGTCGTACCGGGCCCCGCGCGGGGTGGCCACGAACCACGGCGGCGCCGGCTGCGGGTACGGATACCCGGCCGCCTGAGCGCCGGACGGAAATTGGGGCCCCGGATTTTCCTGCATAACTCCATTCTGTCCGCTTGATGCGCATAAGTTCACAGACGGTCCACCGTTTTAGGCGGATGCTCGGAGTCGTAGGCAATTCGACCCTGGGAGCAGTCCATGTCAAGGCTGGGACCTGTCATCACCCTCACGGCGGGAGCAGTGCTCGCCCTGGGGCTAGGTGTCGCCAGCACGATCGCGACACCGGCGGCCGAGGAAACGGCCGCCAGCACCGCTGCGGAAGCACCACCGGCGGAGGAGAACACCGCGGCGCCGGAGCCCTCCCCCACGCAGACGGCGCCCAAGAAGATCGCCAAGGCCGACTACGGCGGCCGGGTGAAGGGCAACGGCGCGCTCATCGCCATCTCGGTCAGGAACGGCAAGGCCATCGGCTACTTCTGCGACGGCAAGACCGAGGCCTGGTTCAAGGGCTCGGAGGCCGACGGCGAGCTCCAACTCAAGGGCGTGGCGAACGCCGGCTCCAAGGTGACGGCCGAACTGGGCGGCGGCCGCGCCGAGGGCTGGGTCTCCGTCGGCGGCAAGAAGTGGGACTTCACGGCCCCCACGGTGGTCAAACCGTCGGGCCTGTACCGGGCCACCGCCATGGTCAGGGGCGCCAGGCTGCGCGCCGGCTGGATCGTCATCAAGAACCCGAACGGCGGCTACTACCAGGTCGGCGCCGCCTTCGCCGGGGAGGAGCAGCTCGACATCCCGCCGCTGGACAGCGAGCAGCCCACCACCCCCGTGACCGTGGACGGCACCACGGTCAGCCCCGAGGACGTCGACGGCTTCATCGAGGAGATGCAATGACCGCCATCAACCAGCAGCGGCGTTCCCCCAGCGTGGCCTCGCTACTGGTGCCACTGGCCATCGGCGGCCTGGTGGTGCTCGCACTCGGCGTGTACGGGCGTGCGCACACGCCGACGGGGTTCGCCGTCGGCGTGGCGGGCTTCTCCGCGGCGCTGCCGATGAAGGTGTGGCTCACCACCGGCGCGTTCCTGCTGGCGATCGTGCAGGTGGTCTCGGCCCTGTCGATGTGGGGCAAGCTCGGGATCGACATCCCCGCCGGCGTGCACCGCTGGTCGGGCCGCCTGGCGTTCGTGCTCACGATCCCGGTGGCCTTCCACTGCCTGTACGCCCTGGGCCTGCAGTACGACGTCCCGCGCGTGCTCGCGCACTCGCTGCTCGGCTGCTTCTTCTACGGCGTGTTCACCGCGAAGATGCTGGCCCTGCCCAAGCGCGACACGCCGGGCTGGACACTGCCGGTGCTGGGCGGGCTGGCGTTCACGGCGCTCGTGGGGCTCTGGCTGACCTCGTCCTTCTGGTTCTTCACCGCCGTGGGCTTCAAGGTGTGAAGCTCTTCGTACGGACGAGGCCCGCCGCCCGCCCCTTGGCGGCCACGACGAGCGCCATCTTCCTGGAGGCCTCGTCGATCATCTCGTCGCCCAGCATGACCGCGCCGCGCTTCTCGACCGAGGTGTAGTACTCGTACGCCTCCAGGATGAGCTCGGCGTGGTCATAGTCCTCCTGCGACGGCGAGAACACCTCGTTGGCGGCGTCCACCTGCGACGGGTGCAGCACCCACTTGCCGTCGAACCCGAGCGCCGCCGACCGCTGCGCCACCCTGCGGAACCCCTCGACGTCCTTGATCTGCAAGTAGGGCCCGTCGATGACCTGCAGGTCGTGCATCCTGGCCGCCATCAGCAGCCGCATGAGGATGTAGTGGTAGGCGTCGCCCTCGACGTAGCCGGGCGGCTGCTCGCCGACGACCAGCGTGCGCATGTTGATCGAGGCCATGAAGTCGGCGGGGCCGAACACGAGCGTCTCCAGCCGCCCGGACGACCCGGCGATGGCGTCGGCGTTCACCAGGCCGCGCGCGTTCTCGATCTGCGCCTCGATGCCGATGCGGCCCACTTCGTAGCCCATGGTCTTCTCGATCTGCGTGAGCAGCGTGTCGAGCCAGACGACCTCGGTCGGGTCCTGCACCTTGGGCAGCATGAGGCAGTCGAGGTACGCTCCCGCCCCCTCGACGATCTCGATCACGTCGCGGTACGTCCACTGCGTCGTCAGGTCGTTCACCCTGACCACACGCGTCTTGCCCGTCCAGTCGCCCTCGCGCAGGGCGGCCACGATGTTGGCCCGCGCCTCCTCCTTGGCCAGCGGGGCCACGGAGTCCTCCAGGTCGAGGAAGACCTCGTCTACGGGCAGGGTCTGGGCCTTCTCCAGGAACCGGGGGCTGCTGCCGGGCACGGCCAGCACAGAACGTCGTGAGCGCATGCGGACACGCTAGTAGACCCTCAAACAGCGCACACCGAACGCCGACCTCACGAGTCGGGATCAAGCTAGGGTTGCGTCCATGGTCCTGCTGCGTATGGCGGTTGACAACTATCGTTGCTTCAGGGAGCGGCAGGAGATCGAACTCCGACCCATCACTGTGGTCCTCGGCAAGAACAATGCCGGCAAGAGCGCACTCACGCGGCTGCCGCTCCTGCTGGAGACCGGGATTCGCACGAGTTCCAGCCTTCCGCTCGATGTCGACGCTCTCAGCGACGACCCGCCCGATTTCCTCGACCTCGTCTACGGCCGGAAATGTGCATCGCGCGCTGGGGCTGGAGTTCGCAGCGGGAGACTTCCGTCATGAGATCCGAGTGAAGGCGACGATCCAGAACATCGCCGAGCGGCGGACTCAGTTCGTCAGTGAACTGGAGATCGACTACCGGGACAGACGGGTGCATCTGGAGTGGCTCGGGGACGACGTCGCAACGTACTCGATGACCGTGAACGACGGCCCCTCCGCCGAGACACATGTCACCTTCCGCGGGCTGCTCCCCCTCAGAGCCGACCACCCCGACCTACCCAACGGCGGGCGCGACTGGCTTCAATCGCTTCGCTTCAGCATCAGGCAAGACATCGAGAGCACTCGCTATCTGAGCGCCTACAGGCAACGTCCGGCCAGGCTCACGCGCTTGCCGTCGCGGATGGCGGCAGAGGTCGGCCCTGCCGGCGAGAATGCCACGGGCATGCTGGTCAACGATCACGTCCGCGGGGATCGGACCTTGCTGGAATGCGTCAATGAGCTTCTCGGAGACAGTCTCGCCGGTTGGCGGCTTGAGATCGAGGCGCAGGGGCCGATGTACTCGGTCAACCTCCGGTCGGTGGCCGATCCCGCCCTCAGCGTCAATCTGCTCGATTCAGGCACCGGTGTCGCACAGGTTCTGCCCCTGCTCGTGCAACTGGCGGCCGACAGGAACGCCACGCCTCCTTACCGACGGTTACTGCATGTGATCGAAGAACCCGAACTCCATCTTCATCCGGCCTTTCACGCACTGCTGGCAGACCTGTTCATCGGGGGGGGCGAAGCGCGGCAGGGGCCGCTTCCTGATCGAGACCCACAGCGAGACCATGTTGCTGCGGCTCCGCCGCCGCATCGCCGAAGGACGGATATCGTCGGACGACGTGGCCATCCACTTCGTGGATCACAGCGCGGGCTCATCCCAGGTGCGGCGCATCAACATCGATGATCTCGGCAATCTCGACTACTGGCCCAATGGTGTCTTCTCGGAGGATTTCGAGGAGACCAAGAAGCTGGCGGAGGCCCAGTTCGCCCGCGAGCGCCATGAGAGTTGAACTGACGGGCGAGGCGTTCACCACCGAGGGCTTCGGCCTGATCGTCACGCTCATGCAGTACTTCGTCGAGAGCCGCCACGATTGGGTGGTGGATCCGGGCCAGCTCGGGGGCGTCGATGCCTACTTCCGGGATCACGCGCCGAAGATGGCCCAGACCTACGGCTTGCTCGCAAGCAAGGGCCTGGTCAGCCAGGCATGGACGGTCACAGCGGCGCCACGTTCCCGCCTGGTGTCCATAGGCCGCGAGAGCTTGTCCGACCATGTGTGGGACCTGGGCCGATCGGCGCGGTTCGTTGTGGAGAACCAGGAAGGCGACCGGGCGTTCATTCTCGCCCTCGCCCACGTCTTCGGTGCCAAGGACATCGTTGAGGCCTGCGAGAAGGGCTGGCTCGAGTTCGTCCAGGGCGGCGGGAGCGGCGAGGTGCCCAAGGTTGTCAGACACGAGGAAGCAGCCATCAGGCGGGTCAAGCGCGTGGCTTTTCTCCTGGACAGTGATCGGCTGATGCCCGGCGAGCGCTCCAAGCACGAGGCGGCGGTGACCGAACTGCGGGCACTCGGGATATCCGGCCACGTCCTGGACTTCCGCGAGGCGGAGAACTACCTTCCCAATCGTGTTTTAGCCGCGACCATCGAACCTCCGGAAAGACTGACGGAGAAAATTCGTCATCTGAAAACGCTCACGTCACCGCAGCGAGCCCACTTCGACATCATAAACGGGTTCTGGGATCGCAAGAATTTCTGTGCGGCCATCCCTGCCGCACAGCAGGACCTCTACGGCGATCTGGCCGAAAGCGTTAGGGTCGGACTACGGCACGGCTTCGGGCATGGCCTCACCTTGGTCCTCCATCGGGAGGCAGAGGCAGGCAACGTGAAGGAAACCGATTTCGCCGCGCTCGGCCCAACGGTGGCCGAAGAACTGAAGACGCTGCTCGCACTGGTACGAGAGATCATCTAGGAACTCAGGCATGGCTGACAGGCAAGACGAACAAGGGCTGAACGGCCCCGAGGAGTACGCGGGGTCCGCCAATGAGATCGGAGTGCGCCCGGATGTCAACCTCCTGGAGACCTTCCTGGAGAATGTCCGCAAGGGCCAGCTTCGGGTTCCGAAGTTCCAGCGCCCTTTCGTCTGGCGCCCCGATCAGATGCTGGACCTGTTCGACAGCATCGAGCGAGGTTATCCCATTGGGAGCATGCTGCTCTGGGAAACTCCCGCAGCGCTCGAAAGCCTGGAGCACGTCGGCGGCCTAGCGATACCGGACGTGCCACCCGGCCAGAGTGCGACCTACATCCTCGACGGGCACCAGCGCCTGTCCACTCTGTACGCCAGTCTCTATCGTCCCGCCGCCTCCGATCCCATTGATTCCACGGACTGGATCTGGCACATTTACCGGGCGCTGGGCCAGCGCGACTCCCGTGCCAATCGTTATGTGCATTGGAAACATCCCAGCGCACCGCCCCCGCACTATCTCCCGATCCGCTCGGTGCTCAGAACCCTGGACTTTCTCGCCTACGCCCGCAACCTGGCCAAGACCATGGGCGACGATCCTTTCTATGACGAACTGATCGAGGAGGCGGAGCAGGTCGCGCAACGAATCAAGTCGTACAAGGTCTCGGTCGTGACTCTCCTCGGCGGTAATCTGGCCCAGGCCGTCGAGGTCTTCTCCCGGGTGAACAGCAAGGGCCAGTCGATGAGCCCTGACCAGATGGTGTCCGCCCTCACCTACAAAGGCAGCGGCGAGGAAAGCCTCGCGAACAGCATCGCGGCCATCCTCGACCGGGTCGCAGCCGAAGGCTTCGGGGAGATCAACTCTACGACCGGATTCCGTGCCCTGCTCGCCGTGGCCGGCGAAGAGGAGGTGACCGGTGCCCGATGGGACGTCCTCGCCAGGCGGATGGAGGGCAAGGTCTCCCAGGCGGTTCAGGACACTGACGTCGCCCTGTCCAGAGCGGTCGCCTTTCTCCGCGACGACCTCGGGGTCCCGCTCGCCCGGCTCATCCCTTACAACAACCAGCTCATGCTGCTCACGCTGTTCTTCCATCTCCGCCCTGAGCCCTCCGCCGAACAGGTCGAGGTGCTGACCCGATGGTTTTGGATCACAGCATGGTCCGGACGCTTCGCCAGTGTGAATTCGACCACCAGCAGGCAGTCCATCCAGGACATGCGGGCATTCGCCGACGGGAAGAAGAGCCTGCCTGAGTTCGCCGGGACTCAGGGCATGTTCGACTTCGCCGATCAGCGGGCTCGCCCTTACCCCGACAGGTTCGACCTGCGCAGTGCACGCGTCCGGGCCTACCTTCTGTGGGAACTCACAGAATTTCCGCTGAGAACAACTCCCGGAGGGAGGCAGTACTCGGCTGTCGAGGCCATCCGGCGCCTGGACTCTGCGGCGTTCCGGAGAATCTCCAACAAGACCGGCCTGCCCAATGGATCCAATCCCGCGAACCGGTTGGTCCTGGAGGTCAATCCGGGCCTCACGGCGCGCTCGTATCTGCATGACCTGCGTCATTCGCCTTCGGGCCTCGGTGATCTGGGCATACCCGATATGGCCTTCGACTTGCTGGCGGCAGGAGACGACGAAAGGTTCATCGATCTGCGGGCGGCCGAGCTCGCCCGCAGGGAGCGCCGGTTCATCGAGTCAGTGGGCGCCATCGTGCCGCGGACCTACACCGGCGAGGCGGAAATCGATACCGAATGATCCGTCGTGCCTCACGCACGGAGCCGCACGGCTCGGCCCGGCCGGGCACCGACAGCAGCTCTGTCCTGCCACACGGCACAGGGGCGTCCGCCCCGGCTCACCGCGTGCAGCAGGACGCCCTGCGGCGGTGCGGAATACTCGAAGGTGCCGAGCGCTCGGCGGCCCAAGCGGACCGGGGCTGCGAGCAACCTTCCGCATGCCCCCATGACAGGATCGTGGTGGCGGTGATTCGCGGGTTACAGTCGGATCCGTGAGCGATAACACCACCGTCATCCAGGAGGGCGCCAAGAAGTCCGGCATCCTCTGGCTCACCCTCGACCGCCCCCGCCTGGCGTGGCACGCCTGGCACGACGGCGCGATCTACCTCGTGACGGGGGGCGAGGAGCAGGCGCTGCCCGGGCTCGACGCGCTCGACCGGGTGCGGGTCACGCTGCGCAGCAAGGACAACGGGGCCAGGCTGGTGGAGTTCGAGGCCGCCGTGGCGGTGGTGGATCAGGCGGCGGCGGCCGACGTCGTGGCGGTGCTGGCCAAGGAGCGGCTCAACGCGCGCGACAGCGAGCACCTGACCGAGCGCTGGGCCCGCGAGTCCACGGTCTGGCGCCTCACCCCGGACCGGCCGTCCCCCGCCGAAAGCTGATCATCCGGGACCGGCCGTCTCCGGCCGGGAGCTGACCACCTCAGGGGTCGCCTCGGGTTGTTCGACGATCTCCGGGTGACCGCCGGAGGTGGCGGTCTGGGCGAGCAGCGCGCCCGAGAGCACGAGCAGGCCGCCGACGATCTGGAACACGCCGAGCGCCTCCCCGACCAGCGCCCACGCCACCACCGCGCCGCCGATGACCTCCAGCGACGCCACGGTGGCGCCCACGGCGGCCGACAGCCGCCGCACGGCGTTGACCCCCAGGATGTACGCGACCACGGTGGCGATCAGCACCATCCACAGGTACGCCCCCAGCACCGGCAGCCGCAGCCCGCCCTCCGGCGCGGCGGTGACGGTGAAGGCGCTCCACGGGATGTCCCAGGGCCGGGCGAACGGGATGAGCACCAGGGCCGCCCCCGCCATGCCCCAGGCGATGAGGCCGAGCGGGTCGATGTCGTCGCCGAAGCTGTCGTTCATCAGGAAGTATCCGGCGCAGCACGCGCCGGCCAGCAGCCCGAGCAGCAGGCCCAGCGCGTCCAGCCGGAGCCCCTGCCACGCCTCCACGACGATCCCGAGACCGACGACCGCGACGACGGCGCCCACGTACGCGGCGCGCGCGAGCCGTACCTTGCGGATGAGCCGCACCCAGGCGACCACCATCACCGGCGCCATGAACTCCAGCAGCAGCGCGACCCCCACCGGCAGCCGCGTGATCGCCACGAAGTACAGCGCCTGCACCCCGGCCACCGCCATGACGGCGTAGAGCGCGAAGAACGGCAGCATGGACCTGGGGATCCGCAGCGCGCGCGGCCTGAGGAGGGCCAGCGCGGCCAGGAGGAGCAGCCCCGCGCCCGCCATGCGTGTCCACACGGCCTCGATGGGCGCCAGCCCGGCGGCTATGAGGTACTTCGCCATCGGCCCCGAGAACGCGAAACAACACGAGGACACGAACGCCAGCGCGAGCCCCGCATACCTCATCGCACACCATCCATCACGTAATCACCGTTTAGCAGGTTTGATACTGACACGACGGGCGTCGGAAAGGAAAGAGGGCAGCGCTGTTAGCCTGGCCACGTGAAGATCTTCGTGGCCCGGCTTCCCGGGACCCCGGTCTTCGACCCGGCAGGAGACCAGATCGGCCGGGTCAGAGACGTCGTGGTCGGGCTGCGCATCGGCCGGCGCCCGCGGGTGCACGGCCTCGTGGTGGAGGTGCAGCCGCGCCGCCCGGTGTTCCTGCCCATCACCCGGGTACGCCGCATCGAGTCGGGATCCGTGGTCTTCACAGGACGGCTCAACATGCGCAGGTTCGAGCAGCGCGCCACCGAGACTCTGGTCATCGGCCAGATGCTCGACCTCACGGTGAGCGTCGGCGACCAGCCGATGACGGTCTACGACGTGGCCATGGAGGAGCTGAAGCCGTCCACCTGGGAGATCACCAAGGTCGCCGTCTACAAGGGCAGGCGGCGCGAGCCGCGCACGGTCGACTGGGCGGAGGTGTCCGGGTTCGACACGCTGCAGAAGGACCAGGGGGCGGCCGGGCTGATCGCCGCGTTCGAGTCGCTGCGCGCCGCCGACATGGCCAGCGCGCTGCACGACCTGCCCATCAAGCGGCGCGTCGAGATCGCCCGCGCGCTGCGCGACGACCGGCTGGCCGACGTGCTGGAGGAGCTGCCGCCCGACGACCAGATCGGCATCCTGGGCAGGCTGGAGCCCGAGCGGGCGGCCGACGTGCTGGAGGAGATGGGCCCCGACGACGCCGCCGACCTGCTGCACGACCTGCCCGAGGAGCAGGCGGCCGAGCTGCTGGCGCTGATGGAGCCGTGGGAGGCGGCGCCGGTGCGGCGGCTGCTGACGTACCCGGAGACCAGCGCGGGCGGCGTGATGACCAGCGAGCCGGTGATCCTGCCGCCGAACGCCACCGTGGCCGAGGCGCTGGCGCACATCAGGCAGCAGGACCTGACGCCCGCCGTGGCCTCGCAGGTCTACGTGACCAGGCCGCCGACCGAGACGCCGACGGGGGCGTACCTGGGGGTCACGCACTTCCAGCGGCTGCTGCGCGAGCCGCCGTCCACGCTGCTCGGCGCCGTGCTCGACCCGTCGATCGACCCGATCAGGCCGGAGTTCACACTCCGGCAGGTGACCTACTACCTGGCCCACTACAACCTCGTCGCCGCGCCCGTGGTGGACGAGCTGGGCCGCCTCGTCGGCGCCGTGACCGTGGACGACGTGCTGGACCACCTGCTGCCCGAGGACTGGCGCGAGAGGGCCGACGACCGTGACGACTGACCGTCTCGACCAGCCGAGGGAGCTGCGCCGCACGCTGCGCCCGCACTACGACCCGGAGGCCTTCGGCCGCCTGTCGGAGCGGATCGCGCGCTTCCTCGGCACCGCCCGGTTCCTGGTCTACATGACCGTGTTCGTGGCGCTCTGGGTGATCTGGAACGCGGTCGCGCCGCAGGGCTGGAAGTTCGACCCGTACCCGTTCATCTTCCTCACGCTGATGCTGTCGCTGCAGGCCAGCTATGCCGCGCCGCTGATCCTGCTGGCCCAGAACCGGCAGGACGACCGCGACCGCATCCAGTACGAGCAGGACCGCGAGGCCGCCGAGCGGAACCAGGCCGAGATCGAGTACCTGACCCGCGAGATCGCCGGGCTGCGGCTGGCGCTGAACGACGTGGCCACCCGCGACTACCTGCGCGCCGAGCTGGGCAGGCTGCTGGAGGAGATCAAGGGCACCGGCCAGGACGCGGGCCGCTGAGCCCGTCCGCCCGGCTAAGGGAGCCGGCCGGGACGCGGAGAGCCGAGCCCGTCCTCCAGCTTGGCGAGCAGGCGGCGCACCTGGGCCAGCTCCCCCGCGTCGAGCATGTCGAGGAACTGCCTCCTGATGCCGCGCAGGTAGGTCGGCGTCGCCTCGGCCAGCCGGGCCGCGCCACGGTCGGTCAGCACCGCGAACAGGCCGCGCGCGTCGTCGGCGCACGCCTCGCGGACCGCCAGGCCGTCGCGCTGCAGGCGGTCGATGAGCCTGGTCAGGCCGCTGCGCGAGAGCAGGACGCGCTCGGCCAGGTCGTTCATGCGCAGCCGCCGGTGCGGGGCCTCGGCGAGCTGCGCCAGCACCTCGTACGAGGCCAGCGGCAGCGCGTGCGCGACGAGCAGCTCACTCTCCAGATGGCGGGTGACGCGCACCTGCGCACGCTGCAACATGCGCCAGACCGCCAGTTCCCCGGCGGTCAGGCTCTCGTCGCGCAGAAGAGTCACGGAGTAACCTTAGACGTTGTTGCACAGACATCTAACAGTGCGGATTAACCCAGCGCGGGCTCTGGTTCATACCATGGAGGGGCATCCTCGCTGGCGCTCAGCGCCTGTCACACCCATACGACAAAGGAGGGACGGCACTCCCTCGTGCCGAGACTTCGATGGCACCAACCCAGGAACTCGTGACGGCGGCTCTGTCCACCGTCATCGACCCGGAGATCCGTCGCCCGATCACGGATCTCGACATGGTCAAGAACATCGAGATCGCTCCCGACGGGGCGGTGCGCGTAGGCGTGTACCTGACCGTGGCCGGCTGTCCGATGAAGGACACCATCACCCGCGATGTCACGACCGCCGTCTCCAAGGTCGAAGGTGTGACGGGCGTCCAGATCGAGCTGGACGTCATGAGTGCCGAGCAGCGCAAGACGCTCCAGACCAAGCTGCGCGGCGACCGCGGGCCCGAGAAGGAGATCCCGTTCAACCAGCCTGGCTCGCTGACCCGCGTGTTCGCGGTGGCCAGCGGCAAGGGCGGGGTCGGCAAGTCGTCCGTCACGGTCAACCTGGCCGCGGCCATGGCCGCGAGCGGCCTCAAGGTGGGCATCGTCGACGCCGACATCTACGGTCACAGCATCCCTCGCATGCTGGGGGCCGCCGAGCGGCCCACCAAGGTCGAGGACATGATCATGCCGCCGTCGGCCCATGACATCAAGGTCATCTCGGTGGGCATGTTCAAGCCGCCGGGCGGCAACACGCCGGTGGTCTGGCGCGGCCCCATGCTCGACCGGGCGCTGCACCAGTTCCTCGCGGACGTCTACTGGGGCGACCTCGACGTGCTGCTGCTCGACCTGCCCCCGGGCACCGGCGACATCGCCATCTCGGTGGCGCAGCGGCTGCCCGGCGCGGAGATCCTGGTCGTGACCACCCCGCAGATGGCCGCCGCCGAGGTGGCCGAGCGGGCCGGCTCGATCGCCGCCCAGACCCACCAGCAGATCGCCGGCGTCATCGAGAACATGGCGTGGCTGCCCTGCCCGCACTGCGACGAGCGCATCGCCGTCTTCGGCGAGGGCGGCGGCCAGACGGTGGCCGACGCGCTGACCCGCACGCTGGGCGCGCGCGTCCCGCTGCTGGGCCAGGTGCCGATCGACATGCGCCTGCGCGAGGGCGGCGACGAGGGCAAGCCGCTGGTCCTGACCGACCCCGACTCGCCGGCCGCCGCCGAGCTGTCGAGGATCGCGGCCGGGCTGAGCAAGCGTTCCTCCAGCCTGAAGGGCCTGCAGCTCGGCCTGGCGCCGCGCCGCTGACCCTGGCCGAGTTCTGGCGCCGCGCCGCTGACCCTTGGCCGGGTCCGGCGCAGCGCCGCTGATCTTGGCTGTGGTACGCGAAAGCCCCCTCCATCCGCGGAGGGGGCTTTTTCACGCCCTCTACAGGGCGGTGTAAGGCCTTGTCAGGTCGCTTCGGCGTCGTAGGGCGGCAGTTCCCCGTAACTGAGCTCATCGACCGGCTCAGGCGCGTACGGAGCCGCGGCGACGGACTCCAGCTCGCGCGGCTTGTCGGGGTTGTTCCAGTCGTCCTCGAGGTCGTCCAGAAGATGCTTGCGGACGAAGTTGCGCGGGTTGAGGTCGGCAGGGTCGAAGTTCTGGAACTCCGGGCCCAGGCCCGCCCGCAGGTCGTCGCGTGCGTTGTTGGCCATCCGGCGCAGGTTGCGCAGCGTCTTGCCGGCCTGCGCCGCGGCCTGGGGCAGCCTTTCCGGACCGAAGACGAGCAGCGCGATGACGATCAGCGCTCCGATCTCCATCCACCCGAGTCCGAACACCGTGAGCTCCTACCGCAGTCAAACCTCTCCGAGGACAACCCCGGCCTATCCACAGACTAAGGGCTCCATCGGGTAGGTCGGTCGTCTCCTCCGGGTCATATCATCCACGGCCCGGGGCGGCGTCCCGCCGCAGGGTCCCCCGCGGCGGGACGGAAGGCTCAGGAGGGCGAGGGGGTGGGCTCGTCCTCGGCCACCACGGTGAGGGTGGCGGTGCGTTCCTGACCGGCCCGCTGGTACTTGATGTTGATCTTCGAGCCGGGCGTCTTGCTGCGGATCAGCGCGATCAGCTCGTTCCCGTCCTGCAGCGTCAGGCCGTCGATCTCCAGGATCACGTCACCGGCCTGCAGCCCGGCCTGGTCGGCGGGACCGCCCTTGGTGACCGGCTGCTGCCCGCCCGCGGGCTCCGAGGCGATGCGGACGCCCTGGCCCTTGTAGTCCTTGTCCAGCACGATGCCGATCTTCGGCCGCTTGGCCTTGCCCGTCGTGATCAGCTCTTCCGCGACCCGCCGCGTCTGGTTGACCGGGATCGCGAAGCCCAGGCCGATGCTGCCGCTCTGGCTGCTCACCGAGCGTCCCAGCGTGGCGATGGCCGAGTTCACGCCCACGACCTCGCCCCTGCCGTTCACCAGCGGGCCGCCGGAGTTGCCCGGGTTGATGGCGGCGTCGGTCTGGATGGCGCTGATGTAGGCCGGCTCCTCCGAGCTGGTGCCCGTCTCGTCGCCGGCGATCACCGGGCGGTTCAGCGAGCTGACGATGCCCGTCGTCACCGTGCCGGTCAGGCCCAGCGGGGAGCCGATCGCGATCACGGGGTCGCCCACCACCACCTGGTCGGAGTTGCCGAGGGTGATCTCCGGCGTGCCGAACGTCTCCTCCGGCTTGACCACCGCCAGGTCCGAGCCCGGGTCACGGCCGACGATGCGGGCCGTGGTGGTCTTGCGGTTGTTGAACATGATCCGGATCTCGCCGCCGTTGGCCGCCAGCGAGACCACGTGGTTGTTCGTGACCACGTAGCCGTTCTTGATCAGGAAGCCTGAGCCCGTCGCGCCCTCGGTGTTGCTGCCGTTGCCGACCTCCAGCGAGACCACGCTGGGCAGCACCCGCGCGGCCACGCCCGCCACCGAGTCGGGCTCGCGGCTGGTCGCTCCCGTCGGGAGCGGGCCGAGGCTGTAGGAGGGGTCGTTGCCGCTGCTGGGCTTGGTCAGCAGGTACGTGCCCACGCTGCCGAACAGCGAGGCCACCAGGGCGATGACCACGGCCATGGCGATCAGGAAGCCGGTGCCAGGGCCTCGCCTGGCCGCGCCCGCGCCGCCGGGAGGCGGTGGGGCCCAGCCTTGGCCCATGCCCAGGGCCTGGCGCGGGGGCGGGGGGCCTCCAGGCCCGCCGGGGCCGCCCGGGCTGCCTGGGCCGCCTGCGCCACCGTAGTTCGGTGCGCCGCCGCCGAACGGCGGGCCGTCGTAGGAGCGGGCGCCGCTGTCCGGCGAGCCGAAGAACGGGCTGTCGTAGACGCGCGTGCCGTTGTCGGGCCGCGAACCGCCCTCGGGCGAGCCGAACGAGGGGCCGTCGTACGAGCGGGTCGAGTGGTCGGGCGAGCCGAAGGACGGCTGGCCGCCGTCTGGCGGGCCGAACGCGGGGCTGTCGTACGAGCGCGCCGACCCGTCGGGCGACCCGAACGAGGGGCTGTCGTAGGAGCGGGTCGAGTGGTCGGGCGAGCCGAAGGACGGCTGGCCGCTGGGACGGCCGCCGTCGGGCGGGCCGAAGGAGGGCGCGCCGTACTGGGGGCCAGTCTGAGGGCCGGTCTGGGAACCCGTCTGGGGGCCGGTCTGGGCGGGGCTGTCCTGGCCGGAGCCGGGTGAGCCGTAGGAGGAGCCGTTCGAGGGCGAGGCGTCGCCGGCCGAGGAGCCGCCCGACGACCCGCCCGACGAGCCATAGGGGGAGCCGTAAGGAGCGCCGTACGACGGTTCGTACGAGCGCGACTCGTACGGCGGCGAGCCGTGGACCTCGGGACGCCCGGACGGGTCGCCCCACGTGGTGCCGAACGAGGCGGGCGGCTCGGGCCGCCTGCCGTCCTGTTCGGGCCTGTCGTCAGCGGGCAGGAATTCCGGCCGCCCCTGTGGCTCGGGGGAGTCCGACGGTGTGCGTCCTTCGCTGGACCGCGTCTCGTCGGTCATCTAAGTCTCACCACTCCTTGGCTCGGCCACCGCAATCCTCGCTCTTGCGGCATACGAGGGTTATAAAGGTTTTGTCAGGACTTGCTTGTGACAATTCCCGAACCCAGATCGTATGCCCCGCGCGCCGCCGACTACGCCAACCGTTCGCTGCCCGGCATGAGCCGGTCAAGGTGTGGCGGTCGAAGAGCCGTTCGTAGGCGTAGTACGGGCCTGCTGCTGGAACAGTTCAACCGGCGGGGCCGGATTGCTCTGGCCGATGCCGGTGGTCGCGAAGAAGGTGCCGATCGCCACGGCCGCCGAGACCACCCCGACGGCCACGTACGCCGATCGCCTCCTACCACCGCGGCCAGGGCCCGAGGCTCCACCGGTGGCGGCCCTGCGCGGGCGGTTGTCGAGGGGTGCGATCGTGTGCGGCCCAGGGATGGGCACTCCCCCGAACGTACGGCTGGGGAAAGGGCGCTCCCTCGGCGGCAGCGGCCCGCCCGGCTCCGCCATCCGGAGCAGGGACATCGTCAGGTCCATCGGCATCGCGGGGGTCTCGAGGGAGCGCAGGCGCGTCTTCAGCGCGCGTACCGACTCGACCTCCCGCCTGCAGTCAGCGCAGAATGTCAGATGCGCGAGCGCGCGCTCGCGCTCGGTGTGGTTGAGCTCTCCGTCTACCAGCGCGGAAACACGCTCACCAAGATGAGACATATCAGACTTCCTCCCCACGGATCACGGTCGGGGGGAGTTGAGAATTACGGGGGGCTCGATGGTCGAGCGCCTCCCGCAACTGCGCCCGGCCACGGTGAATACGGCTTCGGACCGTACCCAGCTTGACGCCGAGCGTGGCCGCGATCTCCTCGTAAGACAGGCCCTCGATGTCACACAGCACGATCGCGGCCCGGAACTCCGGGGCGAGCGCGTCGAGGGCGGCCTGGATGTCGGGCTCCAGGTGGGCGTCGTCGAACGCCTGCGCCGGAGACGGCTCACGACCGCGCAGCCGTTCGGCCGCGTCGTCCGCGAGACCCTCGAACCTGATGCGCTGCTTGCGCCGCGCCATGTCGAGGAACAAGTTGGTCGTGATCCGGTGCAGCCACCCCTCGAACGTGCCAGGGGTGTAGCTCGACAGCGACCTGAAAACCCGGACGAAGACCTCCTGGGTGAGGTCCTCGGCATCGTGGACATTGCCGGTCAACCGGTACGCCAGCCGATACACACGCGCGGAGTGCGTCCGCACGACCTCCTCCCACGTTGGAGGAGTCCAATCAGACGACACGGGAGTATCCGTCTGGTGGTCGCTTTCGTCCACCAGAACTCCTCTCTCTGGGACCACCGCTACCGCCATAGTGCCTGGTTTCGTCCCTTCGTGCGCACTGCCTGCCTTCCGGACCGGCAAAGCCCGTTTAAACCTGCAACGCCTTAGGTCCCTCCTGAGTTCCCGTCCCGGCGCGTCTCCCCTAGGCTGCGATCGGTGCCAATCTCGCGGACCAATCGCACGAAAGTGGGGGGAGGAGGCCGATGACCACTCCGGTGGAGGCCACTCTGGCCTATGCGGAGCAGTTCCATCACGAGGATGAGATCCTGCACGCGGCGCGGCAGCGCGGCCTGGAGATGGGGGCGACGCCCGTCCTTCCCGGCGCGGGGGCGGCGTTGTGCTTCCTCGCGACCGCCGTCAACGCCAAGTCCGTCGTCGAGGTCGGCACGGGCTGCGGCGTCTCGGGGCTGTGGCTGCTGCGCGGCATGCGCAGCGACGGCACGCTGACGAGCGTGGACGTGGAGCCCGAGCACCAGCGGCTCGCCAGACAGGCGTTCACGGAGGCCGGCTTCTCCGGCAGTCGGGTGCGGCTGATCTCCGGCCGGGGGCTCGACGTGCTGCCGCGGCTGTCCGACGGCGGCTACGACATGGTCTTCGCCGACGGCTCCAAGTACGAGTACGCCGACTACCTGGCCGAGGCGGTCCGGCTGCTGCGCGTGGGCGGCATCGTGGCCTTCGACAACATGCTGTGGCACAACCGGGTGGCCGACCCCGCGCAACGCGACTCTGAGACGGTGGCGCTGCGCGAGGTGGGCAAGCTGGTGCAGTCGGACGAACGGCTGCGCTCGGTGCTGATGCCGCTGGGCGACGGCCTGCTCGCGGCCATCAAGATCAGCTCATAGAACTCAGCTGCTGGTCAGCCACTCCAGCAGCAGGCGCACGCCGAAGCCCGTGGCGCCCTTGGTCAGCACGCCCTCGTCCACCGTGCTGCGCCCGACACCGGCGATGTCGAGGTGCGCCCACGGCCGCTCGCCCGCGAACTCGCGCAGGAACAGCGCCGCCGTGATCGACCCCGCCCCGAACGTGGAGCCCGACTCGACGTTGGCCAGATCGGCGACCGACGACTCCAGCGCGGGCGTGTAGTCCTCGATCAGCGGCATCCGCCACAGCCGGTCGTCGGCGGCCTGCCCCGACTCGACGAGCTGCTTGGCCAGCAGGTCGTCGGAGGAGTAGACGGCGCCGACGTTGCGGCCGAGCGCCACCGTGACCGCCCCGGTGAGCGTGGCGATGTCGACCACCGCGTCGGGGTCGAGCTCGGCGTCGGCGTAGGCGAGCGCGTCGGCCAGCACCAGGCGGCCCTCCGCGTCGGTGTTGAGCACCTCGACCGTGCGCCCGCCGTAGTGCGTGATCACGTCGCTGGGCCGCTGCGAGGTGCCCGAGGGCATGTTCTCGGCCGCCGCGATCAGGCCGGTGACGCGTACGGGCGCCTTCAGCGCGGCCAGCGCGCCGAGCACGGCGATGACGACGGCCCCGCCCGCCATGTCGGTCTTCTGGAACTTCATGTTGGCCGTCGGCTTGAGCGACAGCCCGCCCGAGTCGAACGTGATGCCCTTGCCGACCAGCACGACGTGCCGCTCGGCCGGCTCCTCGGGGGTGTAGGAGAGCTGGATGAGCCGCGGCGGGCTGACGGAGCCCCTGCCCACGGCGAGGATGCCGCCGAACCCGCCGGCCCGCAGCTCCTCCTCGTCCCAGACCCGCACCGGCAGGCCGCTCCCCGCGGCCTGCTCCGCCAGCCACGCGGGGTTCTTCACGGAGGCGGGCGTGTTGGCCAGGTCGCGGGCGAGCGCCACCGCGCGCGCCACGGTCTCCGCGCGCCGCACCCGCTCCTCGTCGGCGCCGGCGAACACCAGCTCCCGCACGGCCTTGCGGCCCGCGCCGCCGATCCTGAACGTGTACGCCGCCAGCAGCGCCGCCTCCGCGAACGGGGCCACGTCGGCGTCGGGCGTCACCACGGTCAGCGTGTCGCGGCCTCTGGCCTTCCTGGTGAGCCCGGTGGCGGCGGTGCGCAGCGCCTTGGGCGAGCCGTCGCCCACGCCGTACAGCAGGACCCGCCCGACCCCGCCGGCCCGTGCCACCGGAACCTCGACGATCTCGCCCGCCTCCCCCTTGGCCTCGTAGTGGGCCAGCAGCTCGGACACCGGCAGGGGCAGCTCGACCCCGGGGCTGAGGTCCGCGGCGTAGGGCACGGCCAGCAGCTCGGCGTCGTCGGGAACCTCGGCGACCACCGTCGCAGTGGTCTCAATCGGCACGGGAATCTCTCCTCGAACGTCAGCGACCCTGGCGCCGGTCTACGCCAGGGTCGTGGAACAAGTTGTCTGTATCGGGAGCGCTCAGCCGACGACGTTCTTCAACGCCTCGCCGAGCGCCTTTGCCTCGTCGGCGGAGATCTCCACGACGAGCCGGCCGCCACCCTCCAGGGGGACCCGCATGACAATGCCGCGCCCTTCCTTGGTGACCTCGAGCGGACCATCGCCGGTCCGCGGCTTCATCGCCGCCATGCGTGCATCCCTTCCTGCCTTGGGCTCCCGCGGCCCGCGATTTCCGACCTCCCGAGGGGGTGGTCGGCGCATTCACGTCTTCTGTGATGTCCTATTCTCCCGCATCGAGAGCCCTCATGGGTAACGATCTCCTCCCAGAATGCGTTGTCGAGGCGTGCGATGACGTCCAAACTGGACTTCGTGCACGCTCGCGCCGCTCTGTTCGATCTCTACGGAGACCACCTGCGCTCGCGCGGTGGCCAGGCGTCCGTCGCCGCGCTCGTCCGGCTGATGAAACCCCTGGAAATCGCCGCTCCAGCGGTACGCACGGCGGTTTCGCGGATGGTCCGGCAGGGCTGGCTGCAGCCGCTGCGGCTCCCCCAGGGCGCCGGTTACGGGCTGACTCCGAAGTGCGTCAGGCGGCTGGATGAGGCCGCCCTGAGAATTTACCGAGCCGGGACACTCACCTGGCACGGCCGCTGGCACGTGATCGTCTTCGAGCCCGTGAAGGAGCGTCCGCGCAGGGAACGGCTGCGCGCCGATCTGACGTTCCTCGGGTACGCGTCGCTGTCGGAGACCACCTGGATCGGCCCGCGCTCCTCCATCGAGCTGGACAACCTGCTCGAAGGCGAGGGGGTGCGCGCCGACAGGTTCGACGCGGCGCTGGAGGGCGACCCCCGCGAGCTGGTCGCCCGCGCCTGGGACCTGGCGGCCATCGGCGAGGCGTACGAGCACTGGCACGCCGAGGCCGTCACGCTGATCAGCACGCTGCCCGAGGGGGCGCCGCCCGACCAGGTGTTCGCCACGCGCAGCCGGCTCGTGCACGGCTGGCGCAACTTCCTGTTCCGCGATCCGGGGCTGCCGCCGGAGCTGCTGCCGGCGGGCTGGCCCGGAGAGAAGGCCAGGGCGTACTTCGAGCAGGAGGCCACCCGGCTGCTGCCCGCGGCGGCGGCGTTCGTCGACAAGGAGCTGTGAAGCGCTCTCCAGAAAGAGTTGCAACATTCAACGGTGAGTAACTGATCAACCACGCTCCCATGAGACATGCTGGCGCCATGCGTTCTTCTGACGCCTCGTCGCCCGCCGCGTACGACTTCGAGGCCCTCCGCGCCACCGCCACCGACCTCCTCACCGGCGGAGACCTCGACCTGACCGACCCGGCCTACAGCCGGCCGCTGGCGGCGCTCAGCGAACGGGCCGCCACCTGGCTGGCCCAGATGGTGCCCGGCCTCATCTGGCCGGACCTGCCGCTCGAAGGCCGCCCGGGTCACGTCACCGGCAGCTACGGGCGGCTGCGCGCCATCGCCACCGCCTGGGCCACGCCCGGCACGGATCAGCACGGCGACGACGCCGTGGCGGCGAAGGTGATCGAGGCGCTCGACCTGCTGTACGAGCGGCACTACAACGAGCGGCTGCCCGAGACGGGCAACTGGTGGTTCTGGGAGATCGGCACCCCCGCCGAGCTGAGCCGCGCCTGCGTGCTGCTCGGCGACCGGCTCGACGCGGGCAGACTGGACGCCTACCTCGGCGCGATCGACCGCTTCTGCCCCGACGCCGACCGCCGCGCCGGCTGGCCCGACGCCAGCGAGAGCGGCGCCAACCGGGCCGACAAGGCCGCGATCGTCGCCTTCCGCGGCGTGGCGGGCCGCCACGCGGGCAAGCTCGCGCTGGCCCGCGACGGGCTCTCCGACGTGCGCGACGGCGGGCGGCACAGCGTCTTCGGGTACGTCGACGCGGGCGACGGCTTCCACCGCGACGGCTCGTTCATCCAGCACGCCGTGGTCGCCTACACGGGCTCGTACGGCCTGTCCCTGCTCATCGCCGTCGCCGAGACCGTGGCGCTGCTGCACGGCTCGCCCTGGGAGGTCTCCGACCCCGGACGGCGGGTCGTGCTGGACGCCGTGGAACGCTCTTTCGCGCCCTTCATGTACGACGGGCTGCTCATGGACACCGTCAGGGGCCGGGCGGCCACCAGGCAGGCGTTCCCGGACAGCGTGGCGGGCCACGCGGCGATCGGCGCCGTCCTGCTGCTGGCGCGCAGCGCGCCCGAGCCGTACAGGAGCCGCTTCGAGGAGCTGGCCAAGGGGTGGATCGAGCGCGGCAAGGCGCTGCCGTACCTGGAGCACGCGAGCGTCGCGGAGACCCGGCGGGCGGTCGCCGTGCTGGACGACAAGACGTCCGAGGCCGCGCCGGGGCCTTCGGGGCACTTCGTGTTCCCCGCCATGGACCGGGTCGTGCACCGGCGTCCCGGCTGGGCGGTGGCGATCAGCATGTCGTCGCACAGGACCGCCGCCTACGAGGCGATCAACGGCGAGAACCGGCACGGCTGGTACACCGGCGACGGCATGACCTACCTCTACGCGAGCGACCACGACCACTACGGGCGCGACTTCTGGCCCACCGTGAACCCGTACCGGCTGCCGGGCGTCACGGTCGATCCGCGCCCGCGCGCCGACCTCGACTTCCAGGTCCACCGCCCGCCCACCCCGTGGGCGGGCGGCGTGGTGCTCGACGGCCAGTACGGCGTCAGCGCCATGGAGCTGATCAGCGACGGCGCGAGCCTGCGGGCCCGCAAGTCGTGGTTCTGCCTCGACGGCGCCGTGGTGGCGCTCGGCAGCGGCATCACCAGCTTCGACGGCCGTACCGTCGAGACCGTCATCGAGAACCGCGCGACCGACGTCGAGCCGCACCTCGGCGACGGCTGGGTGCACCTGGCCGGGGTGGGCGGCTACGTGTTCGAGGGCGCCAGGATGCTCGTCGAGACGCGTACGGGCCGCTGGCGCGACATCAACACCGGCGACGACACCGCGGGCGCCTTCGAGCCCGTCACGCGCCGCTACGTGACCTTCTGGTTCGACCACGGCGTGAACCCGTTCGACGCCTGCTACGCGTACGTGCTGCTGCCGAACGCCAGCCGCGAGCGGACCCGCTCCTTCCGCGGCACCCGGCCCGCGCGGGTCCTGAGCAACACCGCCGAACTGCAGGCCGTGCGGACGCGGTCGCTGTTCGGGGCCGTGTTCTGGACGGCGGGCAGCGCCTGGATCATGAGCGCGGACAAGCCGTGCGTGGTGATGGCGCGCCGGGCCAGCCAGCGGCTCCTGCTGTCCGTGGCCGACCCCACCAGGACGGCGGACGCCGTCACCATCACGTTCAGCCGCACCATGGGCGGGGTCGTCCGCGCCGACGACACCGTCACGGTGCACACCGGCAAGAAACCCACCATCGTGGTCGAGGTCGGCGGGTCGATGGGGCGCTCACACAGCGTGGAGCTCAGCGACTTCGGCGGGCCACGCAGCCTTGGATGTGATCGTTGACCAGCCCTATCGCCTGCATCAGCGCGTAGGCCGTGGTCGGGCCGACGAACTTGAAGCCGTGCTTCTTCAGCTCCTTGGCCAGCGCCTTCGAGCCGGGCGTGACGGCCGGCACGTCGGCCATCGACCCCGGCACCGGCGCCCCCGGGTCGGCGTGCCGCCACACCAGCTCCGACAGGCCGCCCGGCAGGTCGAGCGCCGCCCTGGCGTTGCTGATCGCCGCCTCGATCTTGGCCCGGTTGCGGATGATGCCCGCGTCGGCGAGCAGGCGCTCCACGTCCTGCTCCGTGTACGCGGCCACCTTCGGGATCGAGAAGCGGTCGAAGGCGGCGCGGAAGTTCTCCCGCTTGCGCAGGATCGTCAGCCACGACAGGCCCGACTGGAACGCCTCCAGCGAGACCCGCTCGAAGACCGCGTCGTCGCCCTGGACCGGGACGCCCCACTCCTCGTCGTGGTAGGCGAGGTACATCGGGTCGGCCATGCCCGCCCAGGTGCAGCGGATCGGGTCGGTCACCGGCGGTCGTCACCGTCCTTGGCGGCGGCGGCCCGCACGGGCTGCTCGCCGTCGGCCTTGTCGTCCGTCCCGGAGCCGGTACCGGCTTCGGGCTCGTCCGCCGTCTTCAGCTCCGCCTCGGGCTCCTCCGGCTTGCTCTCTGGCTCCAGTCCGGGCTCGCCCTCGCCCTTCGGCCCCTCCGCGGGCGGGTCGGCGGCAGGCGGGTCGGCAGGTGAGCCAGCAGGCGCATCGGCGGCCTGCTTCTCGGGGCGCGCGGCGGCGTGCGTGTCAGCATGCGTCTCGGCGTGCGTGTTGGTGGGCGCCTCGACGGGCGTTTCGACGGGCGAGGGGGCGGGCGTGTCGGCGAGGCCGTTGGCGGGTGAGGAGGCGGGCGTGTCGGTGGTGCCGGGCTGGGGCACGCGCCAGTCCGGCTCCTCCGGCAGGTGGCCAAGCTCCGCCCCGCCGTTCCAGTCGACCGTGGCCCCGCTGACCGACACAGGGTCGCCCGACTCGGGCAGCTCGCGCGGCGTGGCGGGCGCCTCCGGCGTGTGCTCGGTGCGCGGCCCCGCCCCCGGCGCGGCGTAGATCTCCTGCCGCGCGTGCAGCCGGCTGGACAGCAGCTCGGAGACACGCTGCTCCAGCACCGCGATCCGGGTGTCGCGCGCGCTGATGGCTCCGGCGGCCCTGCGCAGGGTCTCGTCGACGCTCTGCGTGTGGTAGCCGACCAGGTTGACCGGCAGTTGGAGCGCCATGAAGTCGACCGCCGTGAGGTGACCGGCCTCGGGCAGGTCGAGCGGCGGCACGTCGGGCGGGAACTCGGTCAGCTCACCGCCCCTGCCCAGGGAGACCAGGACGACGCAGGCCAGGATGGCGACGGCGGCGATGGCGAGTATGACCAGCACATTGGCATCGTACTCACACGGTGGACCACATTCTCGCGGTCCACCGCAAGTCGCGCATACCGCGCGTACCGCCTGGGCGGGGCGGCGTCGCAGGTCAGCCGGTGGCCTCGCCCAGCTCGGCGACGCTGGGACGGACCGGCTGCGCGGGCGATTCGAGCGCGGCGAACGCCTCTTCGACGGTCGTGGTCCAGGAGATCGCGTCGAAGACGTCGGCGCGGGTGAAGCCCTGCTCGTACATGCCGTCCACGAGCTGCCGCAGCGGGTCGTACAGGCCCCAGGGGTCGAGCAGCACCAGGGGGCGGTCGTGCAGGCCGAGCACCCGCGCCGTCCAGATCTCGAACAGCTCCTCCAGCGTGCCGAGGCCGCCCGGCAGCACCAGGAACGCGTCGGAGCGGGCGTCCATGACGCCCTTGCGCTCGCGCATGTCGGAGGTGACGATCAGCTCGTCGGCCTCCTCGTCCGCCACTTCCATGTCCACGAGGGCCTGGGGGATCACTCCGACGGTGTGGCCGCCGGCCGCGCGGGCCGCGGCGGCGACGGCGCCCATGCAGGAGACGGAGCCGCCGCCGCTGACCAGGGTGTGGCCGCGCTTGACCAGCTCCGTGCCCACGGTCCCGGCAAGCTCGATGTACTTTTTGTCGATCTTCAGGCTGGAGGCGCAGTAGACGCAGATGTTCACGTCGCAGAAGCCTATTGGGGCTCCGCCGTCTGGGCCGCGGTGGCCTCGATCTCCTCTTCGCGCTGCTTGGACCTGGCCCGGTCGGCGTCCGCGATGATGCGGACGGCCTCGTCCACGTCGTCGGTGACGCTGATCAGGTCGAGGTCCTGCGGCGCGATCTTCCCGCTGCTCAGCAGCGAGCCCTTGATCCAGTCGAGCAGCCCGCCCCAGAACTCCGAGCCCATCAGCACCACGGGGAACGAGGTGACCTTGTGGGTCTGCACCAGTGTGAGCGCCTCGAACAGCTCGTCGAGCGTGCCGAAGCCGCCGGGCAGGGCGATGAAGCCGCAGGAGTACTTGACGAACATCGTCTTGCGCACGAAGAAGTAGCGGAACTCGATGCCCAGGTCGACGTAGTCGTTCATGCGCTGCTCGAAGGGCAGCTCGATGCCGAGCCCGACCGACACCGCGCCCTCGACGTCGCGCGCGCCCCGGTTGGCCGCCTCCATGACGCCGGGGCCGCCGCCCGTGATCACGGCGTAGCCCGACTCGGCCAGCCGGCGGCCGAGCGCGCGGCCCGTCTCGTACTCGGGGGTGCCGGGCCTGGTGCGGGCCGAGCCGAAGACGGTGACCGCCTGCGGCAGCTCGGCGAGCTGGCCGAAGCCCTCGACGAACTCCGCCTGGATGCGCAGCACCCGCCACGGGTCCATGTGCACCCAGTCGGAGGACCCCTGGCGCGCGAGCAGGCGCTGGTCGTGGGTGGAGGTGGGGACGAGGTTGCCGCGTACGACGGCCTGCCCCTGGCGGCGCTCCCGGCGATTGTGTTCCATGCGGATCACGCTAGCTCCTCCCGATCGCGGCCGTTTTCCCGCGCGTCCTGGCACTCAGACTGCTCTCGGGAGGCGAATCCCCTGGTAGCGGGGGTGGAACAACGGCCTAAAAAATCTTGAAAGAAGCGTGGAACCGAATTTCGACCCACCCGCGTCTAACCGCATGAGGGTGCTGCTCGGGACTGAAAGTGGTCTTCCCCGCCAAATGGCCGGCGAGGAAGGCCACTTTCATATTGTCAGCCAGTCGAGCATCGCGCGCTCGCTCTCGACGATCTTCGGCAGTGACACGTACTCGCCCTGCTGATGCGCGAGGTTCGGATCCCCCGGGCCGTAGTTGACGGCGGGGACGCCCAGCGCGGAGAAGCGGGCGACGTCCGTCCAGCCCAGCTTGGCGCGCGGGGCGCCGCCGACGGCCGCGGTGAAGGCCGCCGCCACCGGATGCGTGAGCCCCGGCCTGGCCGCGGGCGCGGCGTCCACGAAGCTCACCGCGAAGCCGTCGAACACCTCGCGCACGTGCTCCTGGGCGTCCTCGATCGACAGGTCGGGCGCGTAGCGGTAGTTGACCGTCACCACGCACAGGTCGGGGATGACGTTGCCCGCCACCCCGCCGCGCACGCCGACCGCGTTCAGCCCCTCGTGGTACTCCAGCCCGTCGACGACGGGCCGCCGCGGCTCGTACGCGTTCAGCCTGGCCAGCACCGGCTCGATGCCGTGGATGGCGTTGACCCCGAACCAGGAGCGCGCGGAGTGCGCCCGCTTGCCGGTCACCGTGACCTCGGCGCGCAGCGTGCCCTGGCAGCCGCCCTCGATCACGCCGTCCGTGGGCTCCATCAGCACCGCGAAGTCGGCCGCCAGCCAGCCGGGGTGGTCCCTGGCGACCCTGGTCAGGCCGTTGCGCTCGGCCTCGACCTCCTCGCAGTCGTAGAAGACGTAGGTGACGTCCCTGTTGGGCGCGGGCACGGTGGCCGCCAGCTTGAGCGCGACCGCCACGCCGGCCTTCATGTCGGAGGTGCCGCACCCGTACAGCAGGTCGCCCTCCACCCTGCTGGGCAGGTTGCCCGCGGTCGGCACGGTGTCGAGGTGACCGGCGATCAGCACGCGCTCGGCGTGCCCCAGCTCCGTGCGGGCCACGATCGTCTCGCCCGAGCGGGTGACCTTGAGGTGCGGCAGCGCCGACAGCGCCCGCTCGACCTCGGCGGCCAGCGCCTGCTCTGCGCCGCTCACCGACTCGATGTCCACGATCGCCGCAGTCAGGTCGCGTACGTCCTGCGTCAGGTCCAGCATTTCAGGTGTTCACCCCATGTGCGCGCAGCGTCTCGTTGATCGCCGCCTTGTCGTGCCGCCGCCCCGGCTCCAGCCGCTTGATCACCAGCACGCACGGCAGGCCGAACGTGCCTCCGGGGAACTCCTTCATCCGCGTGCCCGTCACGGCCACGCACCACGGGGGGATCTGCCCGCGGGCCAGCTCCTCACCCGTCTCGGTGTCGATCACCGGGATGGACGCCGACAGGATCGTGCCCGCGCCCACCACCGCGCCGTCGCCGACCCGGGCGCCGTCGACGATCATCGACCGGCTGCCGATCAGCACGTCGTCGCCGATCACCACGGGCACGGCGCTGGGCGGCTCCAGCACCCCGCCGATGCCCACGCCGCCGGACAGGTGCACGTTCCTGCCGATCTGGGCGCACGATCCGACCGTGGCCCACGTGTCGACCATCGTCCCCGAGTCGACGTACGCGCCGATGTTGGTGAAGGAGGGCATGAGCACCACTCCGGGCGCCAGGTACGAGCCCCAGCGCGCGATCGCCCCCGGCACCACCCGCACGCCGTCGAAGGAGCTCTTCAGCGGATGCCTGTCGTGGTGCTGGAAGTCGCCCACCTGGGAACGTGCCAGGCCGAGCACCGTGAAGCTGAGCAGGATCGCCCGTTTGGCCCGCTCGTCCACGACCACCTCGTCGCCCACGACCCTGGCCACCCTGGCCTCGCCCCTGTCGAGCAGGTCGACCGCGCCGACGACCAGGTGACGCGCCTCGGCGTCGGCCGGCGACAGCTCCGCGCGGCGCTCCCACAACTCGTCCACCACTGGAGGGAGCGGTGACGAGGTGCTCACTTGACTCATGGCCACGGAGCTTATCCGGCCGGGTAGGTTCTTCAGGGTGCGCCTGCGCTTCTCACGTGGAGTCATCACCATCGCGATCATCGTGGTCGTGCTCGCCGTCGGTGTGTCCGTGGGTTTGTACCAGATTCTCAAGCGGACGCCCCTGGCCGCGCCGCCCGAGGCGTCCTGCTCCGTGACCACGCCGGAGGGCGCGCGCACGCTCCTGCCCGAGCAGGCCCAGATCGCCGCCACCATCGCGGCCGTCGCGGCGCGCCGCAAGCTGCCCGAGCGGGCCGTGGTCATCGCGTACGCCACCGCGATGCAGGAGTCGAAGATCCAGAACCTGGACTTCGGCGACCGCGACTCGGTCGGCGTGTTCCAGCAGCGCGAGTCGCAGGGCTGGGGCAGCAAGAAGCAGCTCATGGACCCCGTCTACGCCACGAACAAGTTCTTCGCCGCGCTGGTGAAGGTCAAGAACTACCGGAAGATCCCGCTCGCGGAGGCGGCGCAGGCCGTGCAGCGTTCGGCGGGCGGGTACGCGTACGCGCCGCACGAGACGGAGGCGAAGATCCTCGCGGCGGCCTTCACCGGGCGGGTCCCGAAGTCCGTGCACTGCTGGTACCCACCGGCCAGGACGCCCGCTCCGCAGCCGCGCGCCGAAGAGGCGCGCAAGCAGCTCGCCAGGGCGATGGGCAGCACGACGATCACCACCAGGAAGCGCGGCTGGCTGGTGGCGGCCTGGTCGGTGGCCCACGCCGAGAAGTACGCGCTGAGCAAAGTGGGCTACAACGGCGCGACCTGGGTCAACGACCTGGAGGCCGAGGGGTGGCAGAGCGGCTCGGCCGGGGCGCGCAAGGTCGAGCTGGCGTAGCAGCCCTACGAGGCGCGGCGGACGATGGAGATGGAGCCGGGCGGGAGCGGCTGGGCGTAGCTGGCCGTCCACGAGCCGCCCTGGATGCGCTCGAACGACAGCAGCCGCCCGTCGGCGGCCCGGTAGTCGGCGAAGTCCAGCAGCCCGCGGTCGGGGTTGCCGGTGTCGCCCTCGCTGCGGAAGGCGGCCGTGCCCCGATCCATCGGGAAGAACTCCACGCCCTCCATGATGAGCATGCTCTTGGCCGGCACCATGCCCTGCGTGGGCACGTCGTTCCAGAGCTGCACCTCCAGGTGCGGCGGGTCGCCCGCCCGCACCTCGACCGACAGCCACTGGAACCGCCGCGAGGCGTCACGCAGCAGGAACTCGGTCCACTGCGCGCCCTGCCAGGAGATGTGCATGGCGCCCAGCACGCGTGCCGGAGCCCCGAGCACCTCGATCCGGTCGCCGATCCGGATCGTGCGAGGGTCGGTGTAGTCGGTGCCGACATGGCCGGGTGCGCTCACCGGCGCGGCCAGCGGGGTCTCGATGGCGGCGACCTCGGCGGGCGGCGCGCTCGTACGGCGGCCCTTCCTGTCTTGCCGCAGCGTGGCCCAAAAGGCCCCGAGCAGCAGCAGGACGGTGGCGATGCTCAGCCCGAGTACGACCATGGAGGTCACGCTCATCGATCAGCTCGCTCCACTCGCGGTCTGCCTCGGCGTTAGCCCTTATTTATGTGTGGGGAGCCCTCAATCGCGGCTCGCTTTTGACGGGCGATCCTACTGGAGGCGGCGCACCGCCGCACCGATCCGTTCGTCAGTGGCGGTGACGGCGATGCGGATGTGGCGCCCACCTGCTGATCCGTAGAACTCGCCCGGCGCGACCAAAATCCCGATTTCGGAAAGCTTGCCTACCTGATCCCAGGCACTCTGCCCGTTCGACGCCCAGAAGTACAGACCGGCCGTCGAGTGGTCGATGCTCCAGCCGGCCTTCTCCAGCGCGGGGCGCAGCACGGCGCGGCGGGCGGCGTACAGCTCGCGCTGCTTGTCGGCGTGCTCGTCGTCGGCCAGCGCGACCGCCATGGCCGCCTGCACGGGCTGGGGCATCAGCATGCCCGCGTGCTTGCGGGTCTCCAGCAGCCGCTTGACCAGGGCGGGGTCGCCGGTCACGAACCCGGCGCGGTAGCCCGCCAGGTTGGAGCGCTTGGAGAGCGAGTGGACGGCGAGCAGCCCCTCGTGGGAGCCGCCGCACACGTCGGGGTGCAGGATCGAGACCGGCCGTTCCTCCCAGCCCAGCTCGATGTAGCACTCGTCGGAGGCCACGACCGCGCCGCGTTCGCGCGCCCAGGCCACCACCTTGCGCAGGTGCTCGGCGGGCAGCACCCGGCCCGTGGGGTTGCCGGGCGAGTTGACCCAGATGAGGTCCACCGGCTCGGGCCCGAGCGCGAGCGTGCTGTCGGAGGCCGTGCCCGCCGCTCCGGCCAGCCTGGCGCCCACGTCGTAGGTGGGGTAGGCCAGCTCGGGGAAGACGACCCGCTTGGCGCCCAGGTAGGTGGGCAGCCAGGCGACGAACTCCTTGGACCCGATGAGCGGCAGCACGTCCTGCTGACCGACCGTGACGCCGTGCCTGCGGCTCAGCCACCCGGCGGCGGCCTCGCGCAACGCCTTGGTGCCGTGGGTGAAGGGGTAGCCGGGGCTGTCGGCCGCCTGGGTGAGCGCGTCCTGGACGATCCTGGGCACGGGATCGACGGGCGTGCCGATCGACAGATCGACGATGCCGTCGGGATGTGCCAGCGCGCGCTCCTTGTACGGCTCCAGCCGATCCCAGGGGAAGTCAGGCAGCTTGTTCACGATTCTCCAGGGTGTTGCGTCGCCGTACGGAGGCGCGTGTGAACGGGGCGCATCCATCTTCGCCGGATGCCCCCGTGCACGGCGCGACAGAACTCTTAGTGGTCCTCGCCCTGCGGCGGCAGCGCGGCCACGACAGGGTGGTCCTTGTCGATCTTGCCGACCTTCGAGGCCCCACCGGGCGAGCCGAGGTCCTCGAAGAAGTCCACGTTCGCCTTGTAGAAGTCCTTCCACTGCTCGGGAAGGTCGTCCTCGTAGAAAATCGCCTCGACGGGGCACACAGGCTCGCACGCGCCGCAGTCCACGCACTCGTCGGGGTGGATGTAAAGCATGCGCTCGCCCTCGTAGATGCAATCGACGGGGCACTCCTCGATGCACGCCTTGTCCAGGACGTCCACGCAAGGCTGCGCGATGACGTAGGTCACCTCGAGCTCCTTCTTCTCCAGCACCATGGCATGACTCTGACCGCGGTTTGCTACGCCCTAGTATTGCCGTGCTTGCCAGCTGGCCGAAACGGAGGGTGGCAAACTCGTGGTCGCACGCCTCGTGATCGCCATTACAACTCAGGACATCGGCGCACGGATCACCACGCGAAGACGGGTCCCGGGCGGGTTTCGCGACGCGGTGGGCATCCTCGTGTCGTGGGCGGATGGAGTGCTCGAAATCCGCAAAAAGGACGGCACGGTCGTGACGATCCAGGAGGAGAGCCTGGTGGCCGCCAGGGTCGTACCGGCCGCGCCTCCTCGACCTGGGCGAATGCAACAGTAAGTATTCGTTGTGTGACTGTACGTACCTGCGCCGCCGCAGCAGCCATCCTCGCCAGCGCCGGATGCGGCGCGTCGTCCACCGATTCCACGACCACCACGGAGACCAAGAATCTGCCGCCGGTCAACGCCCAGGCCGGCTCACTGAAGGCCGGCTTCGGCACCATGGAGCGCCTGGCGGAGACCGCGCAGCGCGAGGGCGAGCTGAACGTGATCGCCCTGCCCCGCGACTGGGTCAACTACGGCGAGATCATCGACACCTTCGCCGACAAGTACGACATCAAGGTCAACCAGCTCGAACCGGGAGCGAGCAGCGCGCGGGAGCTCGACATCGCCGCGAAGCTCAAGCCCGACGTCTTCGACCTGACCATGGACGTGGCCGTCTCGGGGGCCGACCGCTTCGCCCCGTACAAGGTGCAGGGCTGGCAGGACCTGCCCGACCAGGTCAAGGATCCGTCCGGCGCCTGGTACGCCGCCTACGGCGGCTACATGTCCATCGGGTACGACCCGCGCGAGGTCAAGCCGCCCGCCACGTTCGCCGACCTGCTCAAGCCCGGCCACCGGGTGGCGCTCGACGGCGACCCCCTGCGCTCGGCCGCCGGGTTCGGCGGCGTGATGGCCGCCTCGCTGCGCGCCGGGGTGCCGCGTCCCGAGCAGGGCGTGGCGCTGTTCGCCAAGCTCAAGCAGGAGGGGCGGCTCACCGAGCCGGCCAAGGCCAACGTCATCGTCGCCTGGGACCACCTGAACGCGGCGCGCGGCGCGAGCCACCCCGACGCGTGGAAGGTCACCATCCCGCGCGACTCCGCGCTCGGCGGCTACCACGTGCAGGCGATCAGCAAGGCGGCCCCGCACCCGGCGGCGGCCCGGCTGTGGCAGGAGTTCCTGTTCTCCGACGAGGGCCAGAACCTGCTCCAGAAGGGCTTCGCCCGGCCGGCGCGCGGCGAGGCGATGCTCATGAAGGGCACCCTCGACGCCGAGCAGGCCGCGAAACTGCCCAGGCCGCCCGGCCCGCCCGTGCTGATGACGATTCCGCAGGCCGACGCCGCGAAGGCGTACCTCAGGAAGGAGTGGTCGAAGAGTGTGGGATGAGTCCGAAGTGACTTGATATGTCGTAGGGACGATCAGGCTCTAAAGTGAACAGACAGCACGGCCACGGGGGCCCGATGTCTGATCGAATGTGAGCTGATCGTCTTGCGATACGACACACCGAGCTTGGAGCGGTGGAACAGTCGCGCCTACGACAGCAGTTTCGGCTACGTCTCGACACAGGGCGCGCCACTGGTCGACCTGCTCGACGCGCGCGCCGGCGAGCGCGTGCTCGACCTCGGCTGCGGCACCGGGGTGCTGACCGCGCAGATCGCGTTCAGAGGCGCCGAGGTCCTCGGGATCGACGGCTCCGCCGCGATGATCGAGAAAGCCATCGCCCAGTACCCCGGGCTCGACTTCATCGTCGGCGACGGGCACGACTTCACGGTCGTGGACCCGTACGACGCGGTGTTCTCCAACGCCGCGCTGCACTGGATGAGCCGCGACCCCGCCGCCGTGATCGCCAGCGTCCGCGAGGCACTCAAGCCTGGCGGGCGCTTCGTCGCGGAGATGGGCGGAGCCGGCAACTGCGCCGAGCTGACCACCGCGATGCTGACCGCCTGGCGCGAGTACGGCCTGCGCGAGCCCGAGCTCCCGTGGTACTTTCCCACGCCTGCCGAGTACGCCCGCCGCCTCGAGCAGGAGGGGTTCGTGGTCAGGTTGCTGGAGTACTTCGACCGGCCGACTCCCCTGGACGAGTGCCCCGGCGGGGCCGCCGACTGGGTGCGCATGTTCGCCGCCTCGGTGCTCGAAGGGCTTCCCCCCGAGATCGTGGAACCCCTGCTCCGACGCGTGAACGAGCTCGCCGCACCCGCACTTCGCAGGGAGACTGGCTGGATGGCCGACTACGTGCGTCTACGCTTTGCCGCTGTTCGGCGTTGATGCGCCGAGCATGATGCGTAGGGCTGATTTGCCGGACTATGGTCTGTTCCGTGGGCGGCGAGATTATGGCTGCACCGCTGCGGCGGCGTGAGGGGCTGGTGAACGGAACGGGATGAACTTCTGCCTGAGCGACCTCGTACCACCGTTGAGGTGGAGCGACTCGTCGACGATCACGCTACTCACCGGGCAGCCGGACCTGCCGGATGCGTGGTGGCGCAGTTTGCCCATGCCGCGTGTCCTGGCGGCGATCGGTCCCGAGTCGCTGGGCGAGCTGTTGACCGAGATCGCCCTTGAGCACTGGCCCGCCGCGGCGGTCGGCGACGTCCTGCCCGCCCTGCACGTCCTGGACCCGGAGGAGGCCGACGAGCCCGCCGTCGCGATCGCGCTCGACCGCGCCGGGTCGTGGGCCGGGCTGCTCGCGCTGACCAGCCGGGAGCTGGTGGACCAGCCCTTCATCCAGGCCCGGCCGGTGCTGAACACGCTGTTCTCGGCCGTCCTGGTGCGGCTCGCGCACCCGCACGGCGACGACGCGCCCGCCGTGCCCGTCGCGGCTGTCGGGCCCGCCGTGCCCGTCGCGGCTGTCGGGCCTGAGGCCGGGGTCGTCGCCGAGCACCCGCACGTCGCCGACGAGCCTGAGGCGCCCGCTGCGGCGCTGGGGCGCGCGGGGGCGGGCGAGGAGGAGGTCCCGGAGCCGGTCGCCGTTCAGCACGCCGCTGAGGGCGTCGAGGAGGCTGCCGCCGCGCACCCCGACAGCGCCACTCTGGACGAGGAGCTGGACGAGCCCGAGCGGGTCGTGGACGCCGACGCCGAGCCCGTCGCCGACGAGGCTCCCGAGCCGGAGCCCGGGCGGGTGCTGGACGCCGCCGACGAGCCCGCCCCCGAACCGGCCGCCCAGGAGGCCGAAGCGCTCCAGGCGGAGGCATTCCAGGGCGAGGGCCAGGGCCGGGGCGAGGCCGACGCCAGCGCCGAGCACTACGCCGAGCACTACGCCGAGCCCCAGCACTACGCCGAGCCCGACGCCGGCGCCGACGCCGAGGCCGCGCATGAGCGCGAAGCCGCCGCAGCGCACGAGCACGAGGCCGACGCCGCGCACGAGCATGAGGCAGTGCACGAGGACGCCGCCGCACACGAGCACGAGGACGCCGCCGCGCACGAGCACGAGGTCGGCGTCGAGGCAGAAGCTGCGAGCGGGGCTGAGGCTGCGGGCGAGGCTGAGGCTGCGGGCGGGGCTGAGGCTGCGGGCGGGGCTGAGGTCGAGGACGGCCAGGGTGCCGAGCACGACGGCGAGGACCGCCCGCTCCCCCAGCTCATCGAAGCCGCCTTCGCCGGCCTGGACGACAAGAGCTGGGCCGTCGCCCAGAACCGGGTCTTCACCGACGAGCCCTCCGCCGTCGACCAGCTCGCCAAGCTGTTCGCCGTCCCCCCGGCCGAGATCTCCGCCACCGAGGAGGAGCTGCGCGCCCGCCTGGACCGCTGGCTGTCGAGCGACGAGGCCGCCCCCTACCGGGCCCACCTGGACGAGCTGACCAGAACCCTGGGCCCGGCCGCCCCCAAGGAGCAGGTCATCAACGCGGCCGACTGGCACAGCGTGGAGATCCAGGCCCTGGAGGTCCCGGCGTGGCAGTTCGTCCTGACCACGCTGGCCCCGCCCCCGCCGCCCCCGGCGGAGCTGCCGCCACCGCCGCTGCCGCAGCGCAAGCCGTACCAGCAGCAGCCGCAGCCGCCGGTGGAGCTGGTGCAGTCGGCGTTCGGCCCGGTGGGGTTGACGCCGCAGCCGCCCCCTGGCCCGCCGCAGTTCCAGGCGTTCACCCCGGCCGCCCAGCCGATGCAGGAGGCGAACGGCGAGCAGGACAAGCCGTACCAGCCGCTGAAGGACGTCTCGCAGACGCGGCGCTGCTTCAGGCAGCCCGACGGCCGCTGGTGGTTGCGGATCGACGTCACGGCCGAGCAGCTTGCGGGCGGCGAGTGCGTGCTGCCGACGGGGTTCGCCTCGTACCTGGGGCTGTCGCCGGGCGAGAGCAGGACGGTCAGGAGCGCCGCGGGCGAGCTGTCGATGGTCTGGCACGGCAAGCCGATCCTGCAGAGCATCGAGCGGCTCCTGGTGGACGTGGGCGCCCGCGAGGGCGGCCACCTGTTCCTGACGCTGTCGGACGAGGGAGTGCTGAGAGCCAGGCACCTCCCGGTCGCCGCCCAGGGGGCCGAGAAGATCACCAAGGCGTTGCGCCTGGTGGGGTACACGGCTCCGGGAGGCACCCGGGACCAGGCGGCCAGGGTGATCGCCACCAGGATCGGCATGACGGGGCCCGTGGCCCTGCCCGACCTGCTCGGCAGGCTCCGTGAGCGCGGGGATCGCGACCTGCTAGAGCTCCTGGACTGAGCCGGTGCCGCGGCTCGCGATCGGCCCTGAGTTTCCCAGGGAGCTCAGCGCACTGGCACAGCCGGTGCGCAGGGACGCCGTGGTCGCGCTGCGCCGGTTCCTGCTGAACGTGTCGGGCGCGCCGCACCCCGAGCGGGTCAGGGGCGCGAGGGATCCGCGGGTCGCGACGCTGCGTCTGGCCGAGGGCCATCGCGGGGTGGTGGTGCGGCAGCGGGACGTGTACTGGCTGCGTACGCTGCTGCCCGACCCGGAGGCCTGGTCGTACGCCCGCCGCCACCGCTACGGCGTGAACCCGGCAATCGGGGTGGTCGAGGAGTGGGACGCCGAGGCGCTGGACCGGGTGGAGCCCGCGTTACGGCGCTCCGCCAGGTCCTCGCGGCTGTTCGCGCCGATCTGCGACGGCGACCTGCTGGGGCTGGGCCTGGACGGCGCGGCGCTGCCGCTGTTCCGCCTGGTCACGACGGAGGCCGACGTGGCGGCGCTGGAGCCGCTGCTGCCGCCCACCCAGTACGTCCCGCTGGCGGTGCTGGCCAGGGGCGGCTCGCTGTCGGAGGCGTGGCGGGAGCTGAACGCCTGGCGCGCCACGGAGCAGGAGCCGGGGCCGATCGACCCGGAGGACCTGTACGCGGCCCTGCGGCGCAGCCCGGACCGGGCGGTGTTCGTCTCCGACAAGGTCGCGCTGGACCGGGTGCTGGGGGCGCCGGGCTGGTGCACGTTCCTGTACCCGCCGCAGCACCGGCTGGCCAGGGCGGCCAGGTACGAGCATCCGGTGCTGGTCGTGGGCGGCGCGGGCACCGGCAAGACCGTGGTCGCGCTGCACAGGGCGGCGCATCTGGCGGCGCGCGGGGCGGGTCCGGTGCTGCTGGTGACGTTCTCGCAGGGGCTGGCCGACGACCTGTCGTCACGGCTGGACGTGCTGATCGAGGACGAGGTGGTCCGCAAGCGGGTCGAGGTGGACAACGCCGAGCGGCTGGCGATCCGCATCGTGGCCGGCGCGGAAGGCCGCCGCCCCGCGCTGGTGGGGCCGGGGGCGCGGTCGCTGGCCCAGCTCACGGAGGACGCGCTGCGGTTGCTGTCGATCTCGACAGGTGATCTGCTCGACGATGTGGATCCGGGGCGCAAGCCGTACCGTCACATGGTTGTGGACGAGGCTCAGGACATCAGCCCCGCGCAGTGGCGGCTGCTGCGGGCGGCCGTGCCGCGGGCGCGGGACGACCTGTTCATCGTGGGTGACCCGCACCAGCGCGTCACCGACACGAAGGTGGCGCTGGGGGCGCTGGGCATCCCCGCCGTCCAGCACTCGCTCGGCCGCTCCCACCGGCTGCCGCAGGAGCTGCTGTCCTTCTCGGTACGGCTGCGCGGCGGCGGCCCCTCGCCCGGCCTGGTCAAGGGGGTGACCGACATGGCGGACTTCAGCGCCGCGCGGCACGGCGAGCGGCCGGTCGTGCGGGCGTACGACACGCCAGAGGCGGAATTGTCGGGGCTCCGCGGCACCATAGACGCGTGGCTGGCCGACGGTGTGCCCGCGAGCGAGATCGCGGTGGGAGCGCGCAACCAGCGGCTGGTGCGCGCCGCCAGGCGGGCGCTGACCGGCCTGGCCGTGCGCGCCTCGACCTTCCAGCAGTTGAAGGGGCTCGAGTTCGAGCGGGTGGCGCTCATCGGGGTGGCGGAGGGTGTGGTGCCTGAGCCGCCGCCGGATGAGCCTTACGCGCGGGCTCGTGCCCTGCAACGCGAACGGAGCATACTGTTCGTCGCCTGCACCCGGGCCCGATCGTTGCTCTATATCTCCCATTCCGGAAGAGGCAGCCCGTTTCTACCCCTCTGATCACATAGTCTGAACTGCGGATATCTTCCCTTTGCCGGTTGGACCTCAATGAACCTCAGCCTGAGCGACCTCGCGCCACCCCTGCGCTGGACCTCCCCTGGTCAGATAGCGCCGATCGTGGAGGAGCCCCAGCTGCCCGAGGCCTGGTGGCAGGCGATCCCCCTCGACCGCGCGTGTGCCGTCGTCGGCACGCAGACCGTCGCGGGCCACCTGGCCGACCTGGCCGTGGCCTGCTGGGGGCATCTCATGCTCGGCGACATCCTGCCGCTGCTGCGCTTCTCCGACCCCGCCGAGGCCGAGCGGTCGCCGGAGACGCTGGGCAAGGACGTGGTGCAGAAGCTGTTCAGCGGCGTCTTCGAGCGGCTGCTCGAACCCGCCCCCGAGCCGGTGGCCGCGCCGTCCAGGCCGGACAGGCCGCTGCCCGAGCTGATCGACGAGCTGTTCGGCGCGCTGGACGACCGGCAGCGGGCCATCGCCCGCGACCGCCTGTACGCCACGCAGCGCGCCACCCTGGACGAGCTGGCGCAGCGCTTCTCCGTGACGCGGGAGCGGATCAGGCAGATCGAGCGCGACCTGCGCGACCACGTGGACGCCTGGCTGAGCAAGCCGGAGGCCGCCCCCCTGGTCGCGCACGTCACCTGGCTGCGCGGCCGGCTGGGCTCGGCGGCGCCGGCCGACGACCTGCAGGCCACCGTGCCGTGGCACCGCACCGAGCTGCGGACACTGGGGATCCCCGCGTGGCGCTTCGTGCGCACGCTGCTGACCGGCTACGAGCAGGCCGACGGCTGGCTCGTCGCGGGCGGGGCCGACGAGCTGAGGGAGAAGACGCGCCAGCTCTTCGCCGACGGGCCGCACCCGCTCGGCGAGGCGGTGTCCATGGTGTCGCAGCTCGGCGTGCGCGAGGACGTCGCCGAGCGGTGGATCCTGGCCGTGCCGCAACTGCGCGTGCTGGGCCAGCACGTGGTGCCGTGGCCGCGCAGCATCAACGAGAAGGCCGAGGCGGTGCTCGCGGTGGCGGGCGCGCCGCTGTCGCCGGAGGAGATCCAGGAGCGCATCGGCGAGGACTACAGCCTGGTCGGCATCCGCAACCAGCTCACCGCCGACGAGCGCTTCCGCCGGGTCGACCGCAACAAGTACGGGCTGACCAGGTGGGGCGGCGACGAGTACCTGGGCATCAGGGAGATGATCGCCAGGGAGATCGAGCGGGCCGGCGGCGAGGCTTCGGTCAGCACGATCGTGGCCAACCTGACCTCGCGCTACGACGTGAGCGAGAGCTCGGTGCGTGCGTACTCGGGCGGGCCCGGGTTCGAGCGCACGCAGCGCGGCTGGATCAGGGTGGCGGGCACCGCCCCCGGGGGCGAGGCGGAGCCGTACCAGCCGCGCAAGGACGTCTCGGAGACGCGGCGCAGCTTCCGCTCCCGCGACGGCCGCTGGTGGCACCGCGTGGACGTCAACGCCGAGCACCTGCGCGGGTCGGGGTCGCCGCTGCCGACGGGGTTCGCGGCGTACCTGGGGATGGCGCCGGGCGGGCAGCTCACGGCGTCCGCGCCCTCCGGCGACGTGGTGATCAGCTGGCACAACCAGCCCACGATGGGCTCCATCCGCAACGTGCTGGCCGAGTACAAGGCGCAGGAGGGCGACCACGTCTTCCTGACCGTGTCCGACGGCGGCGAGCTGCTGACCCGCTACCTGCCCGCCGCGCCCGTCGGGATGCCGCCCATCAACCGGGCGCTCTACCTGTTCGGCTACACCGCGCCCGTCAGCTCGGAGCTGGAGGGGCTGCGGCTGATCGGCGCCAGGATCGGGCTGCCCGACACCGCCACGCGCGAGGAGGTGCTCGGCAGGCTGCGCGAGCGCGGCGACCGGGACATCCTCGGTTTCCTGGGCGGATGACGCCGGGCTAAGCTCGGCAGATGTTGCGGATCTACGACACGCGCGCCAGGCAGGTCGAGGAGATCGCCGCCGGGCGCGCGGTGCGGATGTACACGTGCGGGCCGACGGTCTACCGGCACGCGCACGTGGGCAACCTGCGCACGTACCTGCTGTCCGACCTGATCAGACGGGTCCTGGAGCGGCGGCGGGTGCGGGTCGTGGCCTGTCAGAACATCACCGACGTCGGCCACCTGGCCGACGACACGGCGGACGAGGGCGAGGACAAGGTTCTCGCCCAGGCCCGCGCGGAAGGGCGCTCGCCGCTGGAGCTGGCGCGCCACTACGAGGAGGCGTTCAGGGCCGACACGGCCGCGCTGAACCTCCGGCCGCCCGAGCACATGCCCAGGGCCAGCGAGACCGTCGATCTGATGGTGGAGCTGATCGCCAAGCTGGTCGAGCAGGGGCACGCCTACGCCGTGCCCGACGGCTCGGTCTTCTTCGACGTACGGACGTTCCCCTCGTACGGTGAGATCTCCGGCAACCGGCTCGACGCGCTCAAGCCCGCCCACCGCATCGACATCGTCGATCCCCGCAAGCGCTTCCACGCCGACTGGGCCCTGTGGAAGCCCGGGGAGGGCGAGCTGACCTGGGAGGCGCCGTGGGGCCGCGGCTTCCCGGGCTGGCACGTGGAGTGCTCGGCCATGTCGCTGCGCTATCTCGGGCCGCGCTTCGAGATCCACACGGCGGGCATCGACCTGCGGTTCCCGCACCACGAGGACGAGCGGGCGCAGTCGAACGCGGCGACCGGCCACGAGGTGGTCGACCACTGGGTGCACGGGGAGCATCTGCTCTTCGACGGGCAGAAGATGGCCAAGTCGACGGGGAACGTGGTGCTGCTGTCCGACGTGGTGTCGGCGGGGCTCGACCCGCTGGCCGTGCGGATGGCGTTCCTGGAGCACCGCTACCGCCAGCAGCTCAACCTCACCTGGGACACGCTGAGGGCCGCCGACCGCACGGTGCGCAGGTGGCGCTCGCGGGTGGCGGAGTGGGCCGAGTCGGTCAGCGCGCCGCTGTCGCAGGAGCACGTCGACCGGGCCGAGTCGGCGTTCGACGACGACCTCGACACTCCGGCGGCGCTGCGGGTGCTGCGGGAGCTGGAGCGCGACGAGTCGGTGGCTCCGGGGGCGAAGTTCGAGACGTTCCTCCATCTGGACCAGGTGCTGGGGCTCGACCTGTCGATCGACATCGGCAAGCCCAAGGTGCTGCCGCCCGGGGCCGCCGAGTTGCTGGAGGCGCGGGCCAGGGCGCGCGAGTCGGCCGACTGGGCCGCGTCCGACCGGCTGCGCGACGAATTGGCGGAGCTGGGCGTGCGGGTGTCCGACACGGCGGAGGGGCAGACCTGGGCCTGACGCGTCCGGAGCAGTGATCACGAACTGCCAGACTTGATGTCGGTTCGGCATGAAGGAGGTGGCGGTGAGGCCCTATGCGTGGATGCCGTTGCCGTTGCGGTGGTCCGCTCGGGTGTTGACCGTGCTTCTGGCACTGGTGGTGGTGCTGGCCGGGGTGGTCGTCTACACGGTGCGCAAGTCGTTCCCGCAGGTGGACGGGACGCTGCGGCTCCCCGGCCTGACCGGCAACGTCGAGATTTATCGGGATAAATCGGGGATCCCCCACATTTATGCCGACAGCGCGGCCGACCTGTTCATGGCCCAGGGCTTCGTCCACGCCCAGGACCGCTTCTACGAGATGGACTTCCGCCGCCACCTGACCGCCGGCCGCCTGTCGGAGCTGTACGGCGCCTCCACCCTCGACAACGACAAGGCCCTGCGCACCATGGGCTGGCGCCGCGTGGCCGAGCGGGAGGTGCCCGAGCTGTCGCAGGAGACGCAGGGCTACCTCGACGCGTACGCCAAGGGGGTCAACAACTGGCTCAGCGCCAACCCCAACGCCTCCGACCGCAGCCTGGAGTACTCGATCCTGAAGCTGCAGGGCGGGGGCGGCGCGCCCGAGAAGTGGACGCCGGTCGACTCCGTCGCCTGGCTGAAGGCGATGGCGTGGGACCTGCGCTCCAACGTCGAGGACGAGATCGACCGCGCCCTGGCGCTGACCAAGCTGCCCAAGGAGCGGGTCGAGCAGCTCTACCCCGGCTACCCGTTCGACCGCCACCTCCCGATCGTCAACGAGGGCGCCGTCCTGCGGGGCCGCTTCGACCAGCGCGCCGAGCCGCGGCTGCCCGGCGACCGGGCGCTCGCCGACGCGGCCGGCACGCTCGACGACGTGCCCAGCTCGATGGGCTCGGCCGACCGGTCCGGCCTCGGGTCGAACTCGTGGGTGATCTCCGGCGAGTACACCGACAGCGGCAAGCCGCTCCTGGCCAACGACCCGCATCTGTCGCCGGCGCTCCCGTCCGTCTGGTACCAGGCGGGCCTGCACTGCCGCAAGATCACCGAGACGTGCCCGTACGACGTGACCGGGTTCACCTTCTCCGGCGTGCCCGGCGTGATCATCGGGCACACGGACAAGATCGCGTGGGGCTTCACGAACCTCGGCCCCGACGTGGCCGACCTCTTCCTGGAGCAGGTGGAGGGCGACACGTACCTGTACAAGGGCTCGCGGCTGCCGCTGGAGACCCGGCAGGAGAAGATCAAGGTGGCCGGGGGCAAGACGGTCACGCTGACCGTGCGCAGCACCAGGCACGGCCCGCTGATCAACGAGGTCATCCCCACCGCCAAGCCCAGCGGCGAGGCGAACGCGGTGGCCCTGCAGTGGACGGCGCTGACGCCCGGCAAGACGGTCGACGCGATCTTCGCGCTGAACAGGGCCGGGAGCTGGCAGGAGTTCAGGGCGGCGGCGTCCCTGTTCGACGTGCCCGCGCAGAACCTCGTCTACGCCGACACCTCCGGCAAGATCGGCTACCAGGCGCCCGGCCGCGTCCCCGTGCGCGCGAAGGGCGACGGCACCTGGCCGGTGCCCGGCTGGACCGGCGAGTACGACTGGGACGCCGCCCCCATCCCCTACGACCAGCTCCCCTCGGTCGAGGACCCTGCCGACGGCTTCGTCGTCACGGCCAACAACGCCGTCATCGACCCCGAGCGCTACAAGCCGCTGCTCACCCGCGACTGGTCGTACGGCTACCGCTCGGAGCGCATCCGCACGCTGCTCAAGGAGGCCATCAAGAAGGGCCCCGTCGACGCTGCCACCATGTCGCAGATCCAGCAGGACACCTACAACGGCTTCGCCGAGACGCTCGTCCCCGCGCTGACGCGGGTGGACCTGGCGGGCCCGTCCGTCCAGGCCAGGGAGCTGCTCAAGACGTGGGACCGCACGCAGGGCACGGGCTCGGCCGCCGCCGCGTACTTCAACGCCGTCTGGCGCCACCTGCTCACGCTGACGTTCGACGACGACCTGCCGGAGTCGGCCCGCCCCTCTGGCGGCGACCGCTGGTACGAGGTCGTCAGGCGGCTGCTGGAGGCGCCTGACGACCCGTTCTGGGACGACGTGACCACCCGCGAGGTCAAGGAGACCCGCGACGACATCCTCCGCCAGGCCATGGCCTCGGCGCACCAGGAGCTGGCCGACCTGCTCGGCGAGGACGTCAAGACGTGGCGGTGGGGCGACCTGCACCAGCTCGAACTGGTCAACGGCTCGCTCGGGACCTCGGGCATCGCGCCGGTGGAGGCGCTGTTCAACCGGGGGCCGCTGCAGGTGGCCGGGGGCAAGGACGCGGTGAACGCGACGGGCTGGAACGTCAGGAACGGTTACGCGATCACGGCGGTGCCGTCGATGCGGATGGTCGTCGACCTGTCGGACCTGGACAAGTCCCGGTGGATCAACCTGACAGGCGCCTCCGGGCACGCCTTCCACGCCAACTACTGGGACCAGGCCGAGGCGTGGGCGCGCGGCGACCTGATGCCGATGTACTCCAAGCCTGAGTCGGTCAGGAAGTCCGCGGTGCACACGCTCAAGCTGACCCCCTGACGCGGGGCGTCAGCGCCGGCGCCACCACAGCAGCTCGCGCGGGTACCCGCCGTCGTCCAGACCCGCCAGGCGTTCGAAGACGTTGTACGAGGCCTGATGGCCACAGACGATCACCGAGCCGAGCATGGCCAGGAGGTAGAGCGGCAACATCGGCAGCCCGAGGCACCACGCCCACTGGGTGGCGTGCCGCCCCTCGTGCGCGATGAGCCGCTCGTCGAGCGCGTCCCTCCTGGTCAGGACCACGTTCCCGACGGTGAACGCGCCCGCGATGGGGAAGCGGTAGCGGTATCCGAACGCGAGGATGAGGCCGTCAGGACCGGACATTCTGGACGCGCCGCCCACGACGGCGAGCAGCAGGCCGAGCGGCGTGGAGAGGTTCACGTAGTTCGCCGCGCGGCGGAACCTGAGGCGCCTGTTCATGCGTCTGAACCTTGACTCATCTTGACAAGTCGGAATAATGATCCCCGTCCTGAAATCTCCCACAAGAGCAGGATTATGAGATTCTCCATCCTGGGCGCGCTGCTCGGCACCGTCGCACTGGCAGGAGCCGGCGGAGTTGCGATCACCCAGACGTCAGCGACCGATTCCCTACGATTCACCGACACTCCTCTCAACGCGCAGGTGGCGTTAGCCGGCGACCCGACCACGTCGCCGCCCCCCACGACGTCGCCGACCCCGACCGAGACCACCAGCCCCCCTACTGAGGGGGAGTACACCGCGCAGACGCGGGTGGTCAAGAGGCGAGGCGTTTCCTACCTCGACGTCTCGGTCACCTACGAAGGGGCGGCGTTCTTCAACGTCGAACAGCGAGTATGCAAGAGGAGAGCGTGTAAGACCGCGAGCGTCGATCTCACGGTCGTCGGGGGCGAATCAAGCGCCACCACCCGGCTGGGCCGGGGCACGTACAAGAAGCGAGGGCAGCCGGGTGTCAGCATGGCGCCGCTGCCGACCGTCACCATCCGCGAGACGGTCACGGTGACCGAGCCAGGTCCCACGGTCACCGTCACAGAGCCGGGGCCGACGGTCACCGAGACGTTCACCTGTCAGCCGTACGTCGAGCCGACTCTTCCGCCTTCCGAGGAACCACCCACGGACACCGTCTCCCCGACGGTCACCGTCTCGGAGACGCCTACGCCGACCTCGACCCCGACCCCGACCCCGACGCCCACCGTCAGCGAAACTCCGACCGATACGTTGTCTCCCACGGTCACCCCGACCGAAACTCCGACCGAAACCCCCACTCCCACTGAGATCCCGACCTGTCCGCCGCCGTCCGAGCCTCCCACCGAGTTGCCCACGGACAGCCCCACGCCGACGGACACCAGCGTGCCCACCGACACCGCGACGACCTCACCGTCCGAGTCGGTCAGCGCGCCCGCCGCGCAGTAGCGGGGTTCGGGCCAGGCCACGCGCCTGGCCCGAATCGCTACAGCGACTTGTAACGGCCCTCGTGGTACAGCAGCGGCGGCCCGTCCGACGGCATGCCCAGCGCCGTCACCCCGCCCACCACGATCGAGTGGTCGCCGCCGTCGTGCACCGCCGTGGTCGCGCACTCCACGGTGGCGATGGCCCCGTCGAACAGCGCCACCCCCGACCCGCCCCGATGGTGCGGCCACCTGACGAGCTGCCCGTTCAGCGGCCGTCCACGGTGGGCGAAGAACCGCGAGGCGTCCTCCATGGACGCCGGCAGGATCGACACGCCCCACACCCCTGCCGCCATCACCGCGTCGTGGAAGCGCGCCACCTTCTCCGCGCAGAACAGCACCAGCAGGGGATCGAGGGACACGGAGGTGAAGGAGTTGATCGTCATCGCGTGATCGACGTCGTCCAGCCTGGTCGTCACGATCGCGACTCCGGTGGCGAAGCGGCCGACGACCTTCCTGTATGTACCGGGATCCGCGTGCCGCTCGATGGAATGCACCTAGCTACTTTATGCCTCTACGTCTGGTTTTTCGGAGGGGTACCCCCGCAAGAGCCACGAACCCCCTCCCGACGAGGGCGAAAGCAGATAAGCCCCGACGAGGGCCACCAACCCCCCGTACAGGTAGACGTACCCGGAGGGACCTGACGCGATCACCAGATCGCCCATCCCCAGCTCCAGCGTGAACGGCATGGTCACCAGCAGCCAGCCGAGCGCCGTCACCATCGCCCCCAGCCTGGCGCGCATCAGCCTGCCCGCCGCCAGGCACACCCCGAACAGCGCCAGCGCCCAGCCGGCCGCAGACACCGGCACCGCGCCCCACTGCCACGTGGGATGCGTGAAGCCGCCCACGACGGCCATGACGACCCCGAGCACGAACAGCATGCCGTACGCCGCCCCGCCCAGCGCCGACTCGGCCTGGCTGCGATGTTCCATGTCGAATGAGGTTAGTGGATGCCCGCGAAGAGATCGTTCTCGCGGGTGTGCGGCTCACCGAGGCCGCCCGCGTCCACCGGCGCGCCCGGAACCGCCGGGCCTGGGACGCCGATGGCCAGCGTGTAGTGCTCGACGGCCGCCACCTCCTGGCCGATGTTGTTCGACAGGGCGTACCAGGGGGCCCGGACGCTGATCTGCGTGGCGTGCGCGCGCAGCGCCTCCAGCTTGTTGCCGACCCACGGGCGGGCGTCGATCTCGGTGGTGACGTCCTCGTCGGGGCTGCCGAACGGCATGTCGTCCACGTTCTCCGTCAGGAAGTCGACGTCGGCCTCCGCCAGCGCCTCCGCCGCGCGCCGCAGCACCGACCTGGCCACCGCCGTGTGGTAGAACTTCGCGATCTGCCAGGGCTCGCCCTCGCCGAAGCCCGGCTTCGCCGCCAGCTCGAACGCCCTGCGCGAGACCCGGTGCGCCTGGATGTGGTCGGGATGGCCGTAGAAGCCGTTGGCGTCGTAGGTGACGAGGACCTGCGGGCGTATCTCGCGGATGATTTTCACCAGCTCGCCCGCCGCCTCGTCGAGGTCGGCGCCCCAGAACGCGCGCGGGTGGTCGTTGGAGGCCACCCCCATCATGCCCGAGTCGCGCCAGCGGCCGGGACCGCCCAGGAAACGGTGGTCCTCCACGCCGAGCGCCTGGCAGGCCGCCGCCAGCTCGCCGATCCGGTACTGGCCCAGCGCGTCGTCGCGATCCGCGGCCAGGTGCGCGAGGTCCGCGGGGATGATCTCGCCCTCCTCGCCGAGCGTGCAGGTCACCAGCGTGACGTGGGCGCCCTCCGCGACGTACTTGGCCATGGTCGCGCCGGTGCCGATCGACTCGTCGTCCGGGTGGGCGTGCACGAGCAGGAGCCGTCGATCAGTCATGCCCACGAGCGTAGCAATGGCAGGATTGAGGCCATGAGCGAGAGCTTCCCGCGCCTGTCAGCCCGCACCCGCCGGTTCACCCTGGGGGTTCCCCGCGGCTTCACGATCTCCCCCGACGGCGGCCGGGTGGTCTTCCTGCGGACGAAGACCGGCACCGACCCGGTGACCTGCCTGTGGGAGCTCGACACCGACACCCACGTCGAACGCCTCGTCGTCGATCCGCGCGCCCTCGACGCCGGCGAGGAGAACCTGCCGCCGGAGGAGCGCGCCAGGCGCGAGCGCAGCCGCGAGGCCGCGGGCGGCGTCGTCGCCTACGCCGCCGACGCCGCGCTGACCAGGGCCTGCTTCGCGCTGTCCGGCAAGCTGCACGTCGTGGAGCTGGCCGCCGGGCAGACCCGCGCGCTCACCACGCCCGGCCTGGTCATCGACCCCCGCCTCTCGCCCGACGGGCGGCACGTCGCCTACGTCTGCGACGGCGCCCTGCGGGTGCAGAGCCTCGACACGGGCGACGACCGCGCGCTGGCCACGCCCGAGTCCGAGACGGTGACGTACGGGCTGGCCGAGTTCATCGCCGCCGAGGAGATGGACCGCATGCGCGGCTACTGGTGGTCGCCTGCCGGCGACGCCCTCCTCGTCGAACGGGCCGACGAGGCGCCCGTACGGGTCTGGCACATCGCCGACCCCGCCAACCCGGACCGCACGCCCGTCGCCCAGCGCTATCCCGCCGCCGGCACCCCCAACGCCCGCACCGAGCTGTTCGTGCTCGGGCTCGACGGGTCGCGGGTGGCGGTGCCGTACGAGGAGGAGTACCTCTCCACCGCGGCCTGGGACTCCCACGCCCTGTCCATCGTCACGCTGACCCGCGACCAGCGCACCATGCGGCTGTTCTCGGTCGACCCCGCCACCGGCGTCACCAGCCTCGTCCGCGAGGACACCGACCCGGCCTGGGTCGACATCGTCGGCGGCGTCCCCGCCCACCTCGACGACGGCTCGCTCGTCTGGGTCGCCAACGCCGACGGCGGCCACCGCCTCTACGTCGGCGACCGCGCCGTCACCCCGCCCACGCTGCAGGTACGCGCCGTGCTCGACGTCGACCACGACAGTGTGCTCTTCAGCGCCAGCGGCGACCCCACCGAGATCCACCTGTGGACCTGGGACGGCCACTCCCTCCTGCCCGTCTCCACCCGCTCCGGCGTGTTCTCCGGGCGGATGGCGGGCGGCGTCGGCGTGCTCAGCGAGCAGAGCATCGACGACGAAGGCGTCTCCACCACCGTCGTCCGCCGCGACGGCATGGCCGTCCCCATCCCGTCCTTCGCCGAACGGCCCGGCCTCGACCTGCGCGTCTCACTCGGCCGCTCCGGCCGCCGCGAGCTGGCCACCGCCGTGGTGCTGCCGTCCTGGTACGAGCAGGGGTCGGGCAAGCTGCCCGTGCTGATGGACCCGTACGGGGGGCCGCACGCTCAGCGCGTACTCAACCGGCGCGGCGCCTTCCTGGAGAGCCAGTGGTTCGCCGAGCAGGGCTTCGCCGTCATCGTCGCCGACGGCCGCGGCACCCCCGGCCGCGGCACCGAATGGGAGCGCGCCGTACTCAACGACCTGGCCGCCCCCGCCCTCGAAGACCAGATCGACGCGCTGCAGGGGGTCGCCGAGCAGTACCCCGACGACCTCGACCTGAGCCGGGTCGCCATCCGCGGCTGGTCCTTCGGCGGCTTCCTGGCGGCGCTCGCGGTGCTGCGGCGGCCCGACGTGTTCCACGCCGCCGTGGCGGGGGCGCCTGTCACTGACTGGCGGTTGTACGACACCTGCTATACCGAGCGGTACCTGGGGGATCCTGGGCAGCAGCCGGACATTTACGACAAGTCATCGCTGTTCGGGGATGCGGGGAAGCTGGAGCGGCCGTTGTTGCTGGTGCATGGGCTGGCTGATGACAACGTTGTGGCTGCTCATACGTTGCGGTTGTCGTCCGCGTTGCTGGCGGCGGGGCGGCAGCACAGTGTGTTGCCGTTGTCGGGGGTTACGCATATGACGCCGCAGGAGGTGGTGGCGGAGAATCTGCTGCTGCTTCAGGTGGAGTTTCTTAAGAGGGCGCTGGGCTGAGTCGGGCGGGGCTTGGGCGCGGGGCGCGGGGCGCTGCGGTGGCCCCGCGCTTGCCTGGCGGCGCTCGCGGTGGTCGTGACGCTCGCGGTGTTCGCGGTGTTCGCGGCGTTGCGGTGATCGCGGTATCGCGGCGTGGCGGTGTTCGCGTTCGCATGCGCCGGGCGCCCTAACTCCGCATGCATCAGGCGCCGTAACCCCACCGCACCGAGCTTCACCGCAATCCGTCCCGCCTCCACATCCCGCCGCGCCTGCGCCTAACCCCACACACGAGCCCCCTCGCGCCTCGCACCCCGTCCCACCTCCGCATCCCGCCGCGCCTGGGCCTCACTCCGCCCCCACAGAGCCCACCCTCGTGCCTCCACACCAGCCCACCGGCGCCCCGCGTCGCCTTCCCGCCCAGTTCCTCCACCCACGCCCACACCGCCGCTGCCCCGAGCCTCGCCCCACGCCACCCGCGCCTGACCCCATTTGCGCGCCTCCACGCCCAGCCCGATAACGCCCCGCACCGCCTCCGCGCAAGCCCAATCCGCGCCGCCACCTCCCGCCAGCACCCCGCACCTCGCAGGCCGCCTGAAACCCATGCGGGCTGCGGTCTATCAACCCGTAGTCCGACACCCACCCCCCAAAGACCAAACCCTGGTCCGACGCGCCCAACCCACCTCCTCCGGCATCGTCTACGCCATGCGCAAGCCCGTCACCCTCCCCCTCACCCTCGCCCTAACCCTGCTCACCACAGCCCCACAGCCCGCCCAAGCGACGACAACCACGGCCACCACCACGACGACCACCAGCACCGCCACAGCCCTGAGCTGGCAACCCTGCCCCAACGACACCATCGGCATGGAATGCACCGACCTCCAGGTCCCCGCCGACTGGCAGAAACCCGAAGGCCGCAAGATCACCCTCAAGATCGGCCGCCTGAAGTCCACCGGCACCTCAAAAGGCTCGGTCCTGGTCTCCTACGGCGGCCCCGGCGCCCCAGGCATCGCCACCACCCAGTCCCTCCAAGCCTGGTGGACCGACCTACGCAAATCCATGGACATCATCACGTGGGACACCCGAGGCTACGGCCCCGACCCGTTCCAGGGCCTCAGCACAGGCCTGCCATGCACCTGGACCCGCATCCCCATCGCCGACCTCCCCCAAGACGACGCCGACTTCGGCCGCCTGTCCGACACCAACCGCGGCTACGCCGAGGCCTGCCGCCACAAAGACCCTGAGCTGTTCGCCAACATGAGCTCAGCCGACCACGCCAGAGACATGGAAGCGATCAGAAAGGCCCTGGGCGACACCAAGCTCAACTACTACGGCGCCTCCTACGCGGGCTTCTACGGCCAGGCCTACGCCCGCCTCTTCCCGAACAGCGTCCGCACGATGGTCCTGGACGGCACGTGGAACCACAGCACCGCCGACTGGCCACGGGAGCTGGAGGCGATGGCCAAGGCGAACGAGCAGTCGATGCGCCGCTTCTTCACCTGGTGCGCCACCAACGACTGCAAGGACGTCCCCACCCTCTGGCGCAAGCTGATCACCCGGGCGACCGCCACCCCCGTCCCCACCAAAACCGCGAACATCGCCTACAAGGCCGGCGACCTCCAGTCCTTCGCCATCGCCATGGCCCGCCAGGGCACCCCGGCCTGGCCGAAGCTGGCCGCCGCGATCCGCAAGGCGAGCAAGGGCGACGCCTCCGACTTCGTACCGGCCAGGGGCGCCCGCTACCCCGACCAGGCCACCCCGGTCACGGAATGCACCGACTGGCCTCGCTTCGCCAACCTCAAGCAACTGACGACCACGATCAACCGCCTCCGTAAGATCGCCCCGAACACCGGCGCCACCAACACGTTCGCCACAAGCACCCTCAACTGCATCGGCTGGCCCGTCACCGTCACCAACCCGCCCGCACCCCTGCCCAGCACCCTGCCGCCGCTGCTCGGCGCAGGCGCATGGGGCGAGTCCGACGCGACGGAACGCGTCCTGTCCCAAGTCCCGGACAGCGTCACGATCCACCACGACGGCCCAGGCCACACCCTCTACGGCGTCAACCCGTGCGCCCGCGACCACATCAACCGCTACCTCACCGACGCCACCCTCCCACCCCGCACAACGAACTGCTGACCGCGCGAGCCACCGCAGCGAGCCCTAGCACCACTCCTCAACATCAACAACTCGCGGCCCATCCCCTTGACGCGCGCTTCTCTATAGTTTAACTCTAGTAACTGTCACTAGAGTCCAACTCTACTAACGAGAAGTGAGGCAGCACCATGCCCAACATCGTCAACAAGCAGCAATCCGAGGCCTGGAACGGATGGGAAGGCCAGACCTGGGCCGACAACCCGGACTACTACAACGGCATGCTCGACGGCTTCAACGAGGCACTCTTCACAGCCGCCGCGATCGAGGAGGACGACCAGGTTCTGGACGTCGGCTGCGGCACGGGCCGCACCACGCTGCTGGCGGCCGGCAGGGCAGCACGGGGCACCGCCCTGGGCATCGACCTGTCGGCCCCGATGCTGAAGCGCGCCCGCGCCGACGCCGCCGAGCAGAACGTGGCCAACGCCGTCTTCGAGCAGGGAGACGCCCAGGTCCACCCCTTCGGCGACGGCAAGTACGACGTCGCCATCAGCCGTGGCGGCGTGATGTTCTTCGCCGACCTCGTCGCCGGCTTCACCAACATCGCCCGCGCCCTGCGCCCCGGCGGTCGCCTGGCCATCATCACCTCGGTCCCCGGCACCCCCGACAGCGACTACGCCCGCGCCACCGCCGCCCTGCGCGACCACATGCGGCGCCCCTCCCCCGCCGCCCAGGGCATGATGTCCATGGTCGACCCCACCCGCATCCACGACGTGCTGACGGACGCCGGCTTCACCACCATCGACATGCAGGTCATCGAAGCCATGGAGAACCTCGGCCGCACCGCCGACCAGGCCGCCACCAACATCTGCGCCATGGGCCCGGTCCGCTTCAACCTCTCCGACCTCGACGAGCCCACCATCGCCACCCTCCGCAACGCGGTACGCGACGGCCTACGCCCGTACGAGACCCCGGACGGCGTCCAGCTACGCGCGAGGGTACGCCTGACCACCGCCACCCGCCCGTAATCGTCGACGTTCGGCCTGGACCTGCCCAAGAAGCTGGCGTGCCGGGGAGCTGAGCATGGGCGAGAGAAGGAGACGCTAAGCGCGGGCGAGAGAAGGAGACGCTGAGCGCGGGCACGAAAGGAGACGCTGAGCCAGCGCAAGAAGGAGAAGTTGAGCGCGGGCGCAGGAAGGGGAGGCTGAGCGTGCTCGGAAGGAGAGGCTGAGCGCGATCAGGAGGAGCTGAGCGCATTCAGGAGAACGCGAGGCTGACAGCGAGGACGGCGAGCAGGGAACCCATGGCCATCCGCTGGAAGCGCAGCCAGGCAGGACGGGCCGCCAGAAAGCCCGCGATGCCGCCCGCCGCCACCACGATCGACAGGTTCACCAGGAGAGCGACCGTCACCTGCACACAGCCGAGGATGATGCCCTGGAGCAGCACGTTCCCCCGGTCGAGATCAACGAACTGAGGGATGATCGAGATGTAGAGGAGGGCGATCTTAGGGTTGAGCAGGTTGGTCATCAGCCCCATGGTGAAGAGCCGAAGCGGGGAGTCGGGCGGCATCTCACTGGCGGCGAAGACGGACGCGCCGCCGGGTTTGAGCGTCTTCCAAGCGAGCCACAGCAGATACAGGGCACCAGCGATCCGGATGACGGCCAGGAGCTCGGGAAACGCCGTGAACAGGACCGCCAGCCCGAGGTTCGCCCCCACCAGGTAGACGAGGAAGCCGGCGGCGACCCCGGCCAGGGAGATGATCCCGGCTCGCCGCCCCTGGCTGGTGCTGCGGGAGACGAGGTACAGCATGTTCGGCCCCGGGGACAGCACCATGCCGAGCGCTACGAGCACGACGCCGAGCACCGCACTTTGTTCGACCATGACAGCGAAGCTAGCGACGCTCAGGATCTCGGTGCAATAGGTGCAATTGCACTCGGAGCAATGTTGTGCTTGGATGCGGCGCATGGAGGACTACCGGCGCATAGCAGACTCCATCGCCGCCGACATCGCGGCCGGGCGGCTGCGGCCCGGAGACCGGCTGCCGCCGCAGCGGAGCTTCGCGCGGCGGCACGGCATCGCCGACTCCACGGCCGCCCGCGTCTACAGGGAGCTGGCCGGTCGCGGGCTGACCGTCGGGGAGGTGGGCCGGGGCACGTTCGTACGGGCCGCCGCGCCGCAGCCCGGCCCCGCGCTCGTCGAGCCGACGGGCAGCCGGATCGATCTGGAGCTCAACTATCCCGTCGTGCCCGAGCAGGCCAGGCTGCTGGCCGACGGCATCGGGCCGTTGCTGCGCGCCGACGTCCTGGAGTCGTCCATGAAACCGGTCGGCGCGGCGGGCACCCCGGCGGCGCGGCGAGTCACCGCCGGGCTGCTGGGGCGCGGGGAGTGGCGGCCGGATCCCGAGCGGGTGTTGTTCGCGGGGAACGGGCGCCAGGCGATCGCGGCGGCCCTGGCCGCGCTGCTGCCGTCGGGTGGGCGGCTCGGGGTGGAGGAGCTCACGTATCCCGTGCTCAAGGGGCTGGCGTCGCGGGTCGGGGTCACGCTCGTGCCGCTGCGGGTCGACGAGGCCGGGCTGGATCCGGCGGCTGTGGCGGCCGCCGCGCGGAAGGCGCCGCTCAAGGCGATCTACGTACAGCCGACGATGCACAACCCGCTGTCGGTCAGCATGCCCGTCGAGCGCAGGGCCGAGCTGGCGGGCCTGCTCGAACGCCTGGACGTGCCCGCGATCGAGGACTCCATCTGGTCGTTCCTGCGCGACGACCTGCCGCCGCTGGCCGCGTTCGCGCCCGGACGCACCATTCTGGTGGACAGCCTGTCCAAGCGGCTCGCGCCCGGCCTGTCGCTCGGCTTCGCCGTCGTGCCCGGACAGGCGGTGGCGGGCGTGGCGGCGGCGGTGCGGTCGGGCGGGTGGACGCCGATGCGGTTCGCGCTGGAGGCGGCGACCCGGTGGCTGACGGACGACACCGCGCGGTCGGTGGCCCGCGCCAAGCAGCGGGACGCGGCCATGCGCCAGGAGATCGCCGCCCGGTGTCTCGCCGGGTTCGGCGTGCGCAGTGATCCGCGGTCTTACTACTGCTGGTGGGAGCTGCCGTCGCCGTGGCGCGCCGAGACGTTCGTGGCCGCCGCCGCCCGGTACGGCATCGCCGTCACGCCCGCCGCCGCGTTCGCGGTGGGGCGGGGCAGCGCGCCGAACGCGGTCCGGCTCGGGCTGGCCTCTCCCCCGCCGGACGTCCTGGCACGCGCCTTGACCACCCTGGCCGATCTCGCCCGCGTCGCGCCTGAGGACCTTGCCGCCGAGTAGCGGGAGCGAGGGCGGGGCAAGAGCGAGGGACGCGGCGCAGGCGGGCGAGCGGGCGAGCGGCGGGAGCGGGAGCAAGCGGGCGGGGCGAGCGGGCGAGCGGCGGGAGCGGGAGCAAGCGGGCGGGGCGAGCGGGTGAGCGGCGGGAGCGGGAGCAAGCGGGCGGGGCGAGCGGGCGAGCGGGCGGGCGGGTGGAGTCGGGGGAGCAAGCGGGCGGGGCGAGCGGGCGCAAGCGAGCGGGCCAGCGGGGACTCCGGCCCCGCCGCTCGCCCGCTTACGCCCGCCCGCCTTGCCCGCTTGCCCGCTCCCGCCCCGCTTACCCGCTCGCCCGACTCCACCCGCCCGCCTGCTTGCGCTGATACGCTCGCCTGCTTGTGCTGGCCCGCTCGCCTGCCCCGCCGCTCCGCCCGCTCGCTTGCGCCCGCCGGCCCGCCCCGCCGCCCTGTCCGCCCCGCCGCCCTGTCCGCTTCGCCCGCCCGCCTGCTTGCGCTGACCCGCTCGCCTGCTTGTGCTGGCCCGCTCGCTTGCCCCGCCGCTCCGCCCGCTCGCTTGCGCCCGCCGGCCCGCTCCGCCCCGCCCGCCCGCTCCGCCCCGCTCGCCCGCTGGAGCTCAGCCCTCGAGAGTTCAGGACGGCGCCGAGGTCCTGCTGGGGCTGCCGTGCCAGCTGCTCCACAACGCCGCGTAAGACCCCCCTTCGGCCACCAGTTCCTCATGCGACCCCAGCTCACTGATCCGCCCATCCTCCACCACAGCCACCCGATCGGCATCGTGCGCCGTGTACAGCCGGTGCGCGATGGCGATCACCGTCCGCCCTTCCAGCACAGCGGCCAGCGACCGCTCCAGGTGCCGGGCGGCACGCGGATCGATGAGCGACGTGGCCTCGTCCAGGACGAGGGTGTGCGGGTCGGCGAGGACCAGCCGGGCGAGCGCGAGTTGCTGCGCCTGCGCGGCCGGCACCGCGACCCCGCCGGACCCGACCTCGGTGTCGAGCCCGGCCGGCAGCCCTCGCGTCCAGTCGAGGGCGTCCACGGCTTGCAGGGCCGAGAGGACGGCGGCGTCGGTGGCGTCGGGCCGGGCGATCAGCAGGTTGTCGCGCAGCGTGCCCTTGAACACGTGGTGTTCCTGGGTGACGAGCGCGACGTGCCCGCGCAGGTCGTCGAGCGGCAGGTCGACGAGGGGCACGCCGCCGACGGTGACGGAGCCGGTGCGCGGCCCGTGGATGCCGGCCAGCAGCCGCCCCAGGGTGGACTTTCCTGCGCCGGACGGGCCGACCATGGCGAGCCGCTCGCCGGGCTGGACGGTCAGGGAGACGTCGTGCAGCACGTCGCGCCCCTCCCGGTAGGCGTAGCGGACGCCGGAGGCTTCCAGCAGCTCGCCGGAGGGCCGGGCCGTGCCGGCCGCCCGGTCGTCGGGGACGTTGGCGACGCCGAGCAGCCGTGCCATCGACGCCGCGCCGACCTGGAGCTCGTCCACCCACATGAGGAACCGGTCGAGCGGGTCGATGAGCTGCTGCGCGTAGAGGGCGGCGGTGACGACCTGTTCGAGCGTCACCCAGGAGTTGGTGTAGAACAGGCCGCCGACGAGCAGGGCGGCCACCACGGGGATGACGTAGCCCAGCTCGACGGCCGGGTACCAGGTGGTGCGCAGGCCGAGGGTGTAGCGTTCGGCGGCGTAGGAGCGGGCGATGTCGCCCTCGGTGCGGGCCCGGCGCCGCTCGCGCAGGCCGAGCGCCTCCACGGCCCTGGCGCCTTCGACGGTCTCGGCGAGCCCTTCGGTGATGTCGGCGTAGGCGGCGTTCTCGCGCAGGTAGCCGTCGCGGGCGCGGCGCAGGTACCACCGGGTGGCGATCCACAGCACGGGGCCGGCGGCCAGCATCGGCAGCATGAGCAGCGGGCTGACCAGCAGCAGCGCGCCAATGGTGATCACGAAGGTGACCATCGCGATGAGCGTCTCGGGCACGGCGTGCCGTACGGTGCGCGACAGGGCGTCCACGTCGCGGGAGGTGCGGGTGATGAGGTCGCCGGACCCGGCCCGTTCGACGGTGGACAGCGGCAGGGCGAGCACCCGGTCGACGAACTCCTCGCGCAGCTCGGCCAGCACCTTCTCGCCGAGCCTGGCGGAGGCCAGCACCGCGTACCGGATGAGGACGCCCTGCAGCAGCAGGAAGGCGCCGATGGCGGCGGCCACGACGGCGACGTTCACCTCGTGGCCGTACTGGAGCTGCTGCACCAGGGCGCCGAGCTGCCACGGGACGACCAGCCCGGCGACGGCGGCCAGGCCGTGCAGGAGGAGGGCGAGCGCGAGCGAGCGCGGGTACTTCAGGGTGAGCCGCCTGGCGTAGGCGCGCACCTGTTTGCGGTCGGCGATCGGCAGGATCTCCCGGGCCATCAGTCTTCCCCTCGGGTCACGGTCGCGGCGTATGCGGGGGATCCGTCGAGCAGTTGCCGGTGTGTCCCCTCGGCCAGGACGCGGCCGTTCTCGACGTAGATCACGTGCTCGGCCCGGTCGAGCACGAGCGGGCTGGTGGTGCAGACCATGGTGGTACGCCCGGAGCGCGCCTTGGCCAGGCGTTCGGCGATGCGGGCCTCGCTGTGGGCGTCGACGGCGCTGGTGGGCTCGACCAGGATGAGCACCTCGGGGTCGGTGACCAGTGCTCTGGCGAGCCGCAGCCGCTGCTGCTGCCCGCCGGAGAACTCGCGCCCCGCCTCGGCCACGTGCGCGTCGAGCCCGTCGGGCAGGGCTTCGACGACGTCGGTGGCACAGGCGGCGTCCAGGGCCTCGCGGATGCGGGTGTCGGTGGCGGTGCCGCGCACGTCGAGCTCGTCGCGCAGCCGTCCGTTGAACAGGCGTGCGCCGTTGTCGGCGACCAGGATGCGCGACCGGATCTGCTCCAGCGGCAGGGTGCGCAGCTCGACGGCGCCGAAGGTGACGTCGCCCTCGGCGTAGCGGCCGAGGCGGTCGGCGATGGCGATGGCGTCGTCGGGGGTGTCGGCGGCGACGGCGGTGAGGGTGCCGGGCTGGAGCGTGACACCGCTGTAGGAGTCGCGCAGCACGCCGCCCTCGCCGGTGCCGGTGCCGCCGGTGACCTCGGGCTCGATGGACAGGATCCTGATCACCCGGCCGGCGGCCACGTGGCCCTTGGTGAGCTTGTCGGCGGCCTCGGTGAGGGTGCGCATGGGGCCGATGAGGAACACCGCGTACAGGTAGAAGGCGACGAGCTGGCCGGTGGGGATGTCGCCGGCGACGGCGAAGGAGGCGCCGACGCCGGTGACGATGGCGATGAGCAGGCCGGGCAGCACGATCTGGGCGCCTTCGAGCACCGATTCGACGCCGGAGACGCGTACTCCGGCGTGGCGTACGCGCTGCGACTCGGCGCGGTAGCGCGCGGCGAACACCTGCTCGCCGCCGATGCCGCGCAGCACGCGCAGCCCGGCGACGATGTCGGCGGCGCGGGTGGACAGCTCTCCGGCCAGCTCCCGCTGCGCCTGCTGCCGCCTGTGCAGGGGCCGCAGCAGCGGCCCGACGGCGACGGCCATCAGCGGCACGCCGAACAGCACGAGCAGGCCGAGCGGCAGCGAGGTGGAGATGAGGATCACGGTGACGGTGACGATGGCGAGGATCGATCCGACGCCGCGCAGCAGGATGTCCATGGAGCTGCCGATGTGCGCGATGTCGGAGTTGCCGACGCTGACGACCTCGCCGGTGGACAGCCGTTTGGGCAGCGTGGCGCCGAGCCTGGCGGCCTGCCGGGAGGTGAGCTGCACGGTGCGGTACGCGGCGGACAGCCAGTTGAAGACGGCCATCCGGTGCCGCATGATCCCGGTGAACGCCTGCACCAGCCCGAGCCCGAACAGGATCGCCGACCACGTCAGCAGCGAGCCGGTGTCCTTGGCGGTGACGGCCTCGATGCCCCTTCCGAGCACGGCAGGCATGAGCGCCTGCACCAGCCACCAGAGGCTGGCGTAGCCGATGCCCGCGAGCAGGGGAACCGCCTGGCGCCGCGCGTTCCACCACAGGTAGCGGAGCGGGCTGCGGATGTCGGGCACGCCGGGATCGGCCTCAGGAAGGGAGCGCATAGCCTGACAACCTTGACAAGGTCGCACCAGGCCCGGCAAACCATTTTCGTCACCGCGGGAAGGCCCGCCAGGTGTAGACCAGGGCGACCGCCGCCGTGACGGCCAGCAGGACGTAGCCGATGGCGTAGGCGCCGGTGGCGGTGTAGACGGCCCCCATCACCAGCGGCGGGAAGTACCCGCCGAGCCCGCCGGCCGCGCCGACCAGCCCGGTGACGGTGCCCACCCTGGACGCGTCCACCAGCTTGGCCACGAGCGCGAACACCCCGCCGGTGCCCAGCCCGAGGAAGAACGCCATGAGCACGAAGCTGAGCCCGGCGGGCACCTCGACGGGCGGGTTGAGCGCCAGCACGAGCGCCATCAGCACGGTCCCGGCGAAGGAGACGGCCAGCACCTTGACGGGCCCGATCCGGTCGGCGACCGTGCCGCCGAGCGGCCTGGACAGCACGGCGGCGATGGAGAACCCGGCGGTGCGCAGCCCGGCCTCGGTCTGCGCGAAGTGGTAGACGTTCTGCAGCAGCGTGGGCAGGTAGGTGGAGAACGCCACGAACCCGCCGAAGGCCACCGCGTAGAGGAACGCGCACTGCCAGGTCGCCTTGATCTTCAGCGCCTCCCGCATGCGGGGCAGCGCGGAGCCGGTGGCGGGCGTCCAGCGGGGCGAGTCGCGGCTGCCGCCCAGCATGACGATGCCCATCAGCGCCAGCACCGCCGCCATCAGCAGGTGCGCGCCCGGCCGCCCGAACTCCTCGACCAGGCGCGGGGTGAAGAACGCCGACAGCGCGGTGCCGCCCATCCCCGCGCCGAACACGCCGGTCGCGAAGCCGCGGCGGTCGGGTTCGTACCAGGCGTTCACGAACGGGATGCCGATGGCGAACGACGTGCCGGGGATGCCCAGCAGGAACCCCCAGAACAGCAGCCAGCCGTAGGTGTCGGACCAGCCCACGAAGAGCACGGGCACGATGGACACGAAGCAGATGATCGCGAACATGCGGCGCCCGCCGAGCCGGTCGGCCAGCATCCCCATGGGGATCCGTCCCAGCGAGCCGACCAGCACCGGGATGGCCACCAGCAGCGAGGTCTGCGTCGGCGACAGGTTCAGCAGCCGGTTGTAGCTGCCGGACAGCGGCCCGATGAGGTTCCACGCCCAGAACGTCACCGCGAAGGCCACCGTGGCCAGAGCCAGGTTCCGCACCTGACCCCTGCGCAGCTCGGAACCTTTACGAAGCTCAGACATACACCCTGTGTAACAGAGGGTCACCATCTGTGATGAAGTGGGGGTATGACCGCCGAGGATTTCCTGCTGAAGACCGGCCGCTTCCTACGCCGGTCAACCACCAGCGGCGACCTGCACACCCTCTTCCTGAAGGGCGGCACGGAGGGGGACGCCTTCTACCGCGACCGGTGGAGCCACGACAAGGTGGTCAGGTCCACGCACGGCGTGAACTGCACGGGCTCGTGCTCGTGGAAGGTGTACGTCAAGGACGGCATCATCACCTGGGAGACGCAGGAGACCGACTATCCGAGCGTCGGCCCCGACCGCCCGGAGTACGAGCCGCGCGGCTGCCCGCGCGGCGCCGCCTTCTCCTGGTACACCTACTCGCCGACCCGGGTCCGCTTCCCGTACGCCAGGGCGGTGCTGGTCGAGATGTACGCGGAGGCGCGCAAGCGGCTGGGAGACCCGGTCGCCGCCTGGGCGGAGATCACGACGGATCCGGAGAAGCGGGAGAGGTACCAGTCGGCCCGGGGGCACGGCGGGCTCGTCCGCGTCTCCTGGGAGCTGGCCACCGAGCTGATCGCCGCCGCCCACGTCCACACCATCAAGGCGTACGGCCCCGACCGGATCGCCGGTTTCTCCCCCATCCCGGCCATGTCGATGGTCTCGCACGCCACCGGCGCCCGCTTCGTGTCGCTGATCGGCGGCGCCATGCTCTCCTTCTACGACTGGTACGCCGACCTCCCGGTGGCCTCCCCCCAGGTGTTCGGCGACCAGACCGACGTGCCGGAGTCGGCGGACTGGTGGGACGCCGCGTACCTGGTGATGTGGGGCTCCAACGTGCCGGTCACCCGCACCCCGGACGCCCACTGGATGGCCGAGGCCCGTTACCGGGGCCAGAAGGTGGTGGTGGTCTCCCCCGACTACAGCGACGCCGCCAAGTTCGCCGACGAGTTCCTGTCGGTGCGGCCGGGCACGGACGGGGCCCTGGCCATGGCGATGGGGCACGTGCTGCTCAAGGAGTTCTTCGTCGACCGGGAGACGCCGTACTTCACGGACTACGTCAAGCGCTTCACCGACCTGCCGTTCCTCGTCACGCTGGAGGAGCGCGACGGCGCGTACGTGCCGGGCGGCTTTCTGACGGCGCGCGACCTCGGCTCGCGGGAGGAGGCGGCCGAGTGGAAGACCGTGCTCATGGCGGAGTCGGGCGAGCCGGTGGTGCCGAACGGCTCGGCCGGTTTCCGCTGGACGGAGTCCGGCCTGGGCCGGTGGAACCTGCGTCTGGACACGTCCCCGAAGCTGACCCTGCGCGGCGGCGAGGAGGCGGAGGTGCTGTTCCCCCGCTTCGACGGCGGCCACTCGACGCGCAGGAGCGTGCCCACCGCCCGGGTGGCGGGCCGGACGGTAACCACGGTCTTCGACCTGTTGCTGGCGCAGTACGGGGTGGGCAGCGACTACGCGGATCCCGCTCAGCCCTACACCCCGGCCTGGCAGGAGCCCATCACGGGCGTCCCGGCGGCCAGAGCGATCAAGATCGCCAGGGAGTTCGCCAGGACGGCCGAGGCCACCGAGGGCCGCTGCATGATCATCCTGGGCGCGGGCACCACCCAGTGGTTCCACGGCGACACGATCTACCGGGCGTTCCTGTCGCTCCTCCTGCTGACCGGCTGCCAGGGCCGCAACGGCGGCGGCTGGGCGCACTACGTCGGCCAGGAGAAGTGCCGCCCCCTGGCCGGGTGGCAGCTCATGGCGGGCGCGCTCGACTGGGCCAGGCCGCCCAGGCAGGTCCCCGGCACCACGTTCTGGTACCTGCACACCGACCAGTGGCGCTACGACCACTTCGACGCCAGTGAGCTGACCAGCCCGCTGGCCAAAGGCGGCTTCCGCGGCAAGCACACCGCCGACCTGGTGGTGGAGTCGGTGCGCAACGGCTGGATGCCGATGGCCCCCGCCTTCGACCGCAACCCGCTCGACCTCGGCGACGCCGCCGACCCGATCGCCGCCACCAGGGCAGAGCTGGAAGCGGGCACGCTCAAACTCGCCGCGGAGGACCCCGACGACCCGCGCAACTGGCCGCGCGTGCTCACCCTGTGGCGCTCGAACCTGCTCGGCTCCTCCAGCAAGGGCAACGAGTACTTCCTGCACCACCTGCTCGGCGCCCGCTCCAACCTGGACAACCCCGATCCGCGCGCCCCGAAGGGCAAGCTGGACCTCCTGGTCACCCTGGACTTCAGGATGACCAGCTCCACGGTCTTCTCCGACGTCGTGCTCCCGGCCGCCACCTGGTACGAGAAGTACGACCTCTCCTCCACCGACATGCACCCGTTCGTGCACGCCTTCAACCCGGCCATCAACCCGCCCTGGGAGACCAGGACCGACTTCGCCACCTTCCACGCCATCGCCCGCTCCTTCAGCGACCTGGCCAGGGACCACCTGGGCGTGCGCAGGGACGTCGTCGCGGTGGCGCACCAGCACGACACGCCCACCGAACTGGCCGGGCGCTCGGGCTTCGGCCTGAAGGTGGTGGAGCGCGACTACGGCGCCACGGCCGAGCAGCTCGCCGCGCTCGGCCCGCTCACGGAGCGGCTCGGCATCCCGGTCAAGGGGGTGACGTTCCTGCCCGACCAGGAGGTGGCCTGGCTGGGCCAGCGCTGCGGCCTGGTGCCGCGCGGCGTGGCCAAGGGCAGACCGGAGCTGGACACCGCGGCCAAGGCGTGCGAGACGATCCTCGCCCTGTCGGGCGTCAGCAACGGCAGGCTGGCCGCGCAGGGCTTCCGTCAGCTCGCCCAGCGGACGGGCGAGAGCTTCGACACCCTGATCCACGAGGACCACCGCATCGTCTTCGGCGACACCCAGGCCAGGCCCGTGCACGTCGCCGCCAGCCCCGAATGGTCGGGCAAGGAGGCGCACGACCGCCGCTACTCCCCCTTCACGATCAACGTCGAGCAGGGCAAGCCCTGGCACACGCTGACCGGCCGCATGCACTTCTTCCTCGACCACGACTGGATGCACGAGTACGGCGAGGCCCTGCCGATCTACCGGCCCCCGCTCGACCTGGCCGCCCTGTACGGCGAGAGCGGCACCCTGCGCTACCTCACCCCGCACAGCAAGTGGTCGATCCACTCGGAGTACCAGGACAACCTGCTGATGCTCTCGCTGTCGAGGGGCGGCCCCACCATCTGGATCTCCACCGAGGACGCCGCGGACCTCGGCATCGCCGACAACGACTGGATCGAGGCGGTCAACCGCAACGGCGTGGTCGTGGCCAGGGCGGTCGTCTCGCACCGCATGCCGAAGGGCACCGTCTACATGCACCACGCCCAGGACCGCCTGATCGACGTGCCGAAGTCGGAGGCCACGGGCCGGCGCGGCGGCATCCACAACGCCCTGACCAGGGTGCTGATCAAGCCCACCCATCTGATCGGCGGCCACGCCCAGCTCTCCTACGCCTTCAACTACCTGGGCCCCACCGGCAACCAACGCGACGAGATCACCGCCATCCGGCGCAGGTCACAGGAGGTGCGGTACTGATGAGACCGATGGCCCAGATCGCCATGGTGATGAACCTCGACAAGTGCATCGGCTGCCACACCTGCTCGGTCACCTGCAAGCAGACCTGGACGAACCGGCCGGGCGTCGAGTACGTCTGGTTCAACAACGTCGAGACCCGCCCCGGCCAGGGCTACCCCAGGCGCTACGAGGACCAGGAGCGCTGGCGCGGCGGCTGGAAGCTCACCCGCCACGGCTTGAAGCCGCGCGCCGGAGGCCGCCTGCGCAAGCTGGCGACCATCTTCGCCAACCCGCTCATGCCCTCCATCCAGGACTACTACGAGCCCTGGACCTACGACTACGAGAACCTCACCAACGCCCCGCTCACCGACGACGTGCCCGTCGCGCCGCCCAGGTCCCTGATCTCCGGCGAGCCGGTGAAGATCGGCTGGAGCGCCAACTGGGACGACAACCTCGGCGGCGACCCCAGCCCCGACCCGGTGCTGCAGAAGCTGTCGGAGCAGGTCACGCTGTCGTTCGAGCAGGCGTACATGTTCTACCTGCCGCGCATCTGCGAGCACTGCCTGAACCCGTCGTGCGTGGCCTCCTGCCCGTCCGGCGCCCTGTACAAGCGGGCCGAGGACGGCATCGTGCTGGTCGACCAGGACCGGTGCAGGGGCTGGCGGATGTGCGTGACCGGGTGCCCGTACAAGAAGGTGTACTTCAACCACAAGACCGGCAAGGCCGAGAAGTGCACGTTCTGCTACCCGCGGGTGGAGGTGGGGCTGCCGACGGTCTGCTCGGAGACGTGCGTGGGGCGCCTGCGCTACCTGGGCGTGCTGCTGTACGACGCCGACCGTGTCACGGAGGCGGCCTCGGTGACGGACGAGCGCGACCTGTACGAGGCGCAGCTCGACCTGTTCATCGACCCGCACAGCGCGGACGCCGAGGCCGCCGGGCTGCCGTCCGACTGGCTGGAGGCGGCCCGCAGGTCGCCCGTCTACGACCTGATCAAGAAGTACCGCATCGCGCTGCCCCTGCATCCGGAGTACCGCACGCTGCCCATGGTCTGGTACGTCCCGCCGCTCTCCCCCGTCGTGGACGCCCTGTCGAGCACCGGCCACGACGGCGAGGACGCGACGAACCTGTTCGCCGCCATCGACGCGCTGCGCATCCCCATCGAGTACCTGGCCGAGCTGTTCACGGCGGGCGACCCGGCGCCCGTGACGTACGCGCTGCGCCGGCTGGCGGAGATGCGGGCGTACATGCGGGCGGTCAACCTGGGCGAGCAGCCGCCCGGGGATCCCGACCTGGAGGCCATGTACCGGCTGCTCGCCATCGCCAAGTACGAGGACCGCTACGTGATCCCGACCGCGTACGGCAACGTGCCCGGCGTCGTCGAGGAGGGCGGCTGCAGCCTCGACTACGACGGCGGGCCGGGCATGCAGCAGCCGTTCGGCGAGGCGTCGGGGCGGCCCGTGCCGGTCTCGATCGAGACCTTCCACGGCCTGAAGGAGCGGCAGACGAGCAGCGAGGTCACCCGCGACCGGGTGAACCTTCTCAACTGGGACGGCCGCGGCACCCCCGCGGGACTCTTCCCACCGAAACGGAGACACCCATGACGCGCCCGGTGATCTGGCAGGCCGCCGCCCACCTGCTCGCCTACCCCGACGAACGTTTCTGGCGCCGCCTCCCGCTGATCAAGGAGGCCGCCGAGCCGCACTTCACCCCGTTCCTCGACCACGTGGCCGACCTGGGCTCCGGCGAGCTGGCCGCACACTACGTCGACACGTTCGACCTGCAACGCCGCTGCTGCCTCTACCTGACCTACTACACCGACGGCGACACCCGCCGCCGCGGCGAGTCACTGGCCGCGCTGAAGCAGCGCTACCGCGCGGCGGGCTGGGAGCTGATGGACGACGAGCTGCCCGACTTCCTGCCCGTCATGCTGGAGTTCGCCGCGTGCGACCCCTCCGGCGCCGCGCTGCTGGCGGAGCACAGGGCGGGGCTGGAGCTGCTGCTGACCGCCCTGACCGAGCGCGACTCGCCGTACCGGCACGTGATCGGCACGGTCTGCGCCGAGCTGCCCCCGATCAGCGCCGCCGACCGGGCCACGGCGGCCCGGCTGGCCGCCGCCGGGCCGCCGGCCGAGAGCGTGGGGGTCTACGGGTGAGCTGGGGCGAGAGCATGCTCTGGATCGTCGCCCCGTACGTCACCCTGGTGATCTTCGTGGGCGGCCTGGTCTGGCGCTACCGGTACGACAAGTTCGGCTGGACGACCCGCTCCTCGCAGCTCTACGAGAGCCCGCTGCTGCGCGTGGCCAGCCCGCTGTTCCACTACGGGCTGCTGTTCGTGATCGTCGGCCACGTGACGGGCCTGCTGATCCCGCTGTCGTGGACCGACGCCATCGGCCTGTCCAACGAGGCCTACCACGCCAACGCGCTCGTCTGGGGCGGCCTGGCGGGCGTGGCCACGCTGGTGGCGCTGGTCCTGCTGATCTACCGCCGCCGCACGAACGGGCCGGTGTTCCAGGCGACCACGGTCAACGACAAGGTGATGTACGTGGTGCTCGCGGCCTCGATCGTCGCCGGCGTGGTGACGACGGTGGCGGGGTTCGTGCCCACGGAGGTGAGCTACCGGACCACGGTCGCGCCCTGGTTCCGCGGGATCTTCGTGCTGCGGCCCGACGCGACGGCGATGGAGCACGCGAGCGGTCTTTACAAGGTGCACACACTGATCGGGATGGCGCTGTTCGTACTTTTCCCGTTCAGCCGCTTGGTGCACGCGCTTTCCGCCCCGTTGGGCTATTTGTTCCGTCCTTACATCGTGTATCGGAGCCGCGCGGATGGCGCGCCGAGGCGCCCGGCAGCGGTGCGGATGCGCCAGAATCGTCCCTTGTGAAGCACGGGTACACCAACAGCACGTTCGGCGACGGCGCCCTGGTCGTGAAGTGCTACGAGGGGCCCGAAGCGGCGTTCAGGCTCAGCACGGAGAGCAGATACCTGCGGCGCCTGCGCGGCCGTCTCCCGGTCCCGCGCGTCCACCAGGTCACCTCGACGAGCCTGACCACCCGCTTCGTCGACGGCTCCCACGGCCAGGACCTGCTCGACGACGGCCGGGCGGTGGAGGTGTTCACCGAGTGCGGGCGGATGCTGGCGCGCATCCACCGGCTCGGCATCGTGCACGGCGACTACGGGCCGCAGAACATGCTGTTCCACCCCGACACGTTCGAGACCGCCGCGATCCTCGACTGGGAGTGGGCCCACCCAGGCCGGCCGGTCGAGGACCTGGCCTGGGTGGAGTGGATCGTGCGCAGCCACCACCCCGAGCACGTGGCGCTGCTGCCGCACTTCTTCTCCGCCTACGGGGAGCCCGTCCCGTCGTGGGCCGAGCGGCACGCGGCCATGCTGGAGCGCTGCCGGGGGCTGCTCGACTTCTGCACCCGCTGGGAGCCGGGCGGCGGCGGCGAGAAGCTCTGGCGCGAACGCCTCGACGTCACGGCGGCCTGGACGCAGTAGCCGTTCTGTCGGTATTCGTCCTACACAGAGGGGCTTTGACGCGTTCTGTCGGTGCCCTTTGCTTGGCTGGGGGCATGACACACGATGTGATGATCCTCGTCCTCGGTGCCACAGGCTCCACCGGCCGCCGCGTCACGGAGCAACTGCGTGCCGCCGGCCACACCGTGCGGGGCGCCTCCAGGAGCGGCCAGGCCACCTTCGACTGGTCCGACCCGGGCACCTGGGAGCCGGCCGTGTCAGGCGCGTCGGCCCTCTACCTGATGGCGCCCGACGGCGTCGCCGTCGATCCCGCGTTCGTCGCGCTGGCCGTGGAGCGCGGCGTCGAACGCATCGTCCTGCTGTCGAGCGGGGCCATCGAGGCCATGGGCGACGAACGCCTGATGGCCGCCGAGCGCACCGTGCGCGACAGCGGCGCGGAGTGGACGATCCTGCGGCCGAGCTGGTTCAACCAGAACTTCGACGAGGGCTTCTTCCAGCCGGCGATCATGGCGGGCGAGGTGCTGATGCCGCTCGGCGACGTGCGCCAGGCGTTCGTGGACGCCGACGACATTGCCGCCGTCGCCGTCGCGGCCCTCACCCAGGACGGACACGCGGGGCGCGCCTACGAGATCACCGGGCCAGGCTCGCTGGCCTTCGGCGAGGCCGTGGACATCATCGGCCGGGCCGTCGGGCGCGAGGTGCGGTACCTGGGCGGCGATGAGGACTACATCGCGGCCAACGGCTTCTCCGGCGAGTCGATCCACGCGGCCAAGGCCTTCGGCGCGCTGCGCGCCCTCGGCGACCAGCCGGTGGCCGACACGGTGAGCGACGTGACGGGGCGCGCCCCGAAGACGTTCGAGACCTTCGCCCAGGAGGCCGCCGCCAGGGGCGCCTGGAGCTGATCAGCGTGCGGCCAGCTTCCTGATCAGCGCCACGGCGTCGTCCAGCAGGCTCACCTCACGCTCGCTCAACCCGCGGTCGGCGGCGCGCCGGGCCTGGGCGTCCTCCAGCGGACCGCCCGGATCCAGGTCCTCGCCCAGCGAGGCGACCAGCGCCCCGGCCGCCTCCCGCGCCGCCGCCGCCAGCTCACCGGTCTCGTCCACCGCCGCCTGCGCGAGGATCAGCACCGACAGGGCGCAGTCCAGCGCGGGCCGCCCCTCCCTGGCGTTGGACCAGTCGATCACCACGGGCCCGTCCGGCGTCAGCATCACGTTGTCCGGGTGCAGGTCCAGATGCAGGATCCGATCGCGCGGATCACCGGACACCCGGGCCGGGATCTCGTGCAGCCGCCGCAGCAGCCCGGCGAGCGTCCGGCCCGCCTCCTCGATCCCGACCTGCCCGGCCAGCATGGCGTGCAGCAGCGTCGGCCCGGACACCCGCCGCATCACCAGGTCGGTGGCGCTGCTCTCGCCGGGGAAGACCTCGGGCACGGGGAACCCGTGCGCGGCCACGTACGCCATGATCTCCAGCTCGCGCCTGGCGTCCACGTCGACCCGGTAGCGGCGCAGCACCCGCCCGTCGCCGAGCGCGTAGACGTCGGCGCTGCGTCCCGCGCCGACCAGCTCCCCGATCTCCATGCCCCCAACCTATGCGGCGACCGCCCGCTCCAGCTCGGCGAGATCGCCGGCGTGCTCGCGGGCCATCGCCCGCGCCAGCTCGCGCGCCCGCGCCGCGCCGCCCGAGCCCTGCTCGCCGTCCGCGACCAGCACGAGCTGTTCCAGGTACGCGCGCAGCAACGCGGCGAAACGCCGGTCGAACGCGCTCTCCCGCAGCCCGGCCAGGGCCTTCAGGTCCGCGGCCGTGGGCATGCCGGGCATGTCGTGCTGGGTGTGCGGGTTCTCGCCGGTGATCCCGGCCTCGGCGAGCAGCGCCCGCAACCGTCCTCGGCCCGCCTCCTGCGCCGCGCCGAGCCGTTCGGCCAGGCGGGCCAGCGATCGGCTGGCGGCCCGCTCGGGGGCCAGCTCCAGCATGGGCCGCGCCCGCGCGTGCAGGGCGTCGGTGAGCTGCAACCACGCCACGTCGGTCGTGCTGAACCCCTCGGTGAACCTCGCGGTGGCGGCGACGGTCGGCCGTTCGGAGGGGGCACATCCCGCCAGCACCATGACCACCAGAAGACTTGCGAACCAGCGCATGACACCCTTCCCGTACAGCGTCCGGGCGGGCGCGCACGCCCGCCCGGACAGGACGACCACCTACGAGGGACGCCCGTCGGCGCCGCACTTGATGATCGGCCGGATGCAGTCACGCACCCGCCGCTCCATCTCGGCCGCGGGCCAGGCGTTGAAGAAGTCGCCGTGCATCGTGAACCCGCCGCCCGACGCCAACCTGAAGCGGGACGGGTCGCCGCTCACCGGGTAGCGGATGACCTGCCGCAGCTTGGGCACCGGCACCGGATGCGTGCTCGGGCACGCCCCCGCCACCGGGTAGGCCATGTGGCTCTTGTGGTCGGCGGAGTCCAGGTCCCGCCCGTTCCAGCACTGCGGGAAGTCCAGGTACGACTCCAGCATGGTGCCCGACGGGCAGTTCACGAAGTCCTTGGAGGCCCCCACGTGCCCGGCGTGCAGGCAGGACCACCTGGAGATCGTCGTGTTGTCGGGCCCGGTCGCCTTGGCGTTGCCCGCCACGATCCGCAACCCCAGCGGAAGCGGCTGGATGCGGGCGATGATGTCGTCCCGCACCCCTTCCCCGAGGTAGTAGAACGTGACGATGGCCGGCTCCACGGGCGCGCCGTCCCGGTAGAGGGTGGGCACCCAGTACGACGACTTGTCCACGGCCGGGTTGCAGTTGGTGGCGCCGTTGAGCAGGTCGTTGAGCTGGGTGTGGGCGTTGGTGACACGGCTGCCGAAGAAGCTGTGCATGTGCGAGGCGCCCGGCAGCCCGGGGAAGACGATCGGGTCGTCGGGCAGCCGGTGGCTGAACGGGCAGTCGGCGAGGAACTCCGCCACCCGTACGGGCTCGGCCGCGGCGGGCGGCGGGGCGGCCACCACGAACGTGCCGAGCAGCAGGGACAACAGGGCTAAGATCCGCATGGCGGCTCCCTTGACGGGGGTCACTGGTAGACCCGCACGTAGTCGACGAGCATTCGTGACGGGAACGGCGTGGCGGCGTTCGGCGGCCCCGGCCAGTCGCCGCCCACGGCGAGGTTCAGGATGAGGTAGAAGGGGTGGTCGAAGATCCACGGGCCGCGGGTCTGCTCCACCTGGTCCTTGCTGATCGTGAACACCGTCCGCCCGTCGAGCGTGTAGACGATGCCCTTGCTGTCCCAGTTGGCGGCCCAGACGTGGAAGTCGTCGGAGTAGTCGGCGCCGTTCGGCAGCGTGTACGGCGACCCGACGCCGCCGCCCCCGTTGTAGGCGGGCGCGTGCACGGTCGAGTACGACGTCTTCACGTCCTTGCCGAGGACCTCCATGATGTCGACCTCGCCGTTGTACGGCCACGGCCGCCCGGTCAGGAAGTCGGCGCCCATCATCCAGAACGCCGGCCAGAGCCCGTTGCCCTTGGGCACCTTGATCCGGGCCTCGACGCGGCCGTAGGTGAAGTGGAACTTGGTGCCGGTGTTCATCCTGGCGGAGGTGTACTGGCAGGTGGTGCTGCCGGTGAGCGGGTCGGGCGGGCAGGCGGAGCCCGGCGTGGCCTGCTTGCGGGCCTCCATGACCAGGTGGCCCTGGCCGTCCATGGAGGCGTTGGCGTGGTCGGTGTAGTACTCCAGCTCGTTGTTCGGGCCGGTGCCCGGGTCGGCGCGCCACTTGGCGGCGTCGGGCTTGGCGCCCGCTGCGCCGTTGAACTCGTCGCTCCACACCAGGGCCGGCGGATTCGCCGGGTCCTTGGGCGGGGCGGGCGGGGTCGCAGGGTTGCCGCCGGTGCCGTACACCTGGAACTCCCACAGGCTGTAGCCGTAGGCGCCGGCCCGTTGGGTGCCGTACATGCGGACGTACCGGCCGGTGCCGCTGACGTTCAGCGTCTGCTTGAAGCCGGCGCCGCTGGTGGTGCTGTATATCGTGGTCCAGGTGTTCGCGTCGGGGGAGGTCTGGAGCTGGTACGACCTGGCGTAGGCCGGGTCCCACTGCAGCACGACCTTGCTGATCTGGGCGGTGGCGCCGAGGTCCACGTAGATCCAGCCGGGGTCCGACCACGCGGCGGTCGCCCACCTGCTGGCGGGGTCGAGGTCGAACGCCCTGGCCGGGGTGCACTCCCAGCAGTTCGCGTCGTGCTGCGAGCTGGAGGCGACGCCGGGCTTGCCGTACGACAGCAGCCGTTCGCCGCCGCCGGAGCCGCCGCCGTTCCCGTACACCTTGAACTCCCAGAGGCTGTAACCCCACTGGGTGGCGCGCTGGGTGCCGTGGACGCGGACGTACCGGCCGCTGCCGGACACGGTGAGGGTCTGGTTGCCTCCGGTGCCGGCGGCCGTGGAGTGCAGGGTGCTCCACGAGTTGCCGTCGGTGGACGCCTGCACCTGGAAGGCGGTGGCGTAGGCGGCCTCCCAGCTCAGCTCGACCTGCGTGATGGCGGCGGTCGCGCCGAGGTCCACCTGGATCCACTGCGGGTCGGAGAACGCGCTGGACCAGCGGGTGCCGGCGTCGCCGTCCACGGCGGCGGAGGCGGGGAAGGCGGCGGCGCTCTCGGTGGAGGAGGCGGTGACGGGTCTGCCCTGCGACAGCAGGGGGTCGGCGGCGTGGGCGGGCAGCGCCGACAGCAGCGGGATCATCAGGGCGGCGAATGCCGCGAGACGGCGTAAGAGTGCGGTCACAACGTCTCCGTCAAAGCGGGGGAAAGGTTCGAGGGAGCGCTCCCTGAGTAGGAGACTGCGCGCGACCGTAACCTCTGTCAAGCCACGGGTTAACCTCTCCGACACCTAAGAGAGCGCTCTCTGAAACACTCTCGTCAAAGGCTTCTCGCTGTGTGACCTGCCGTTATCCGTCCCCCACCGGCCCCGGAACCCGGCCACCGTCCCGGACCCCGAGAAACATTGCGTCTCCCCGCCGCCTTGACTGCTCCGCACCCCTGACCCCACCCTCTTGGGGAAGCGCTCTCTCGCACCGAGGAGGGAAGTGAACAGACCCACCCTGGAAGCCGTGGCCGCCCGCGCCGGCGTCTCCAAGTCCAGCGTCTCCCGAGTGATCAACGGCGCCACCACCGTCGCCCCGTCCATCCGCGAGGTCGTGCTGCGCGCCGTCAGGGAGCTCGGCTACGTCCCCCACGCCGCCGCACGCAACCTCGCCACCCGCCGCACGAACGCCGTCGCCCTCGTCGTCTCCGACCCGCCCAAAGGCCTCGTCTCCGACGACCCGATGTTCTCCGCCGTCGTCCGCCAGGCCAGCAGGAAACTGGAGGCGGCCGGCAAGCAGGTGGTGCTCATGCTGGCCGGCTCCGAGGACAGCCGCGCCCGCGTTGCCCGCTACGTGGCGGCCGGTCACGTGGACGGCGTCATGCTCGTCTCCATGCACGGCGCCGACTCACTGCCCGCCGCCCTCGCCCGCAAGGGCATCCCCATCGTCTCCCTGGGCCGCACCAACCCGGCCGTCCCGTACGTCGACAACGACAACCCCGGCGGCGCCGACCTCGCCGTCCGCCACCTCCTGCGCCAGGGCAGGCGCCGGGTCGCCACCATCACGGGCCCGCTCGACATGATCGCCTCACAGGAACGCCTCACCGGCTACACCGACGTCATGCGCGAGACCTGCCACCGCTCCATCGTCGCCATCGGCGACTTCACCCGCGTCTCCGGCGCCGACGCCATGCGCCAGCTCCTCCAGGACGACCCGGCCCTCGACGCCGTCTTCGCCGCCAACGACCTCATGGCCATCGGCGCCCTGCGCACCCTGCGCGAGGCGGGCCGCAGGGTGCCGGACGACGTGGCGGTGGTGGGCTTCGACGACATCGAGGCCGCCCGCTACACCGCCCCCGCGTTGACCACGGTTCACAGCCCGATGAGCGACTGGGCCACCGCGACCGTGGACCTGCTGCTGGGCTTGTTCGAGGGCGAACCCGACGAGCCGGTGCTGCTCCCGGCCGAACTGATCGTCCGGGAGTCAGCCTGACAACGTTCCTCAGCCCTTGATGCAGATGAGCTGCCGCAGGTGAGCGACCACCTGCACGAGATCCGTCTGAGCCGCCATCACCGACTCCAGATCCTTGTACGCCCCCGGAATCTCATCCAGCACCCGGGAGTCCTTACGGCACTCGACCCCCGCCGTCTGCTCCTCCAGGTCCTTCACCGTGAACGTCTTCTTCGCCTTGTTCCGGCTCATCTTCCGCCCGGCCCCGTGCGACGCCGAGTTGAACGCGGCGGCATTACCCAGCCCCTTGACGATGTACGTCCCGGTGGCCATCGAACCAGGGATGATCCCCAGCTCCCCCGCCCCGGCCCGGATCGCGCCCTTACGGGTGACGAGCACGTCCACCCCGTCGTACCGCTCCTCCGCCACGTAGTTGTGGTGGCAGGAGATCGGCTGCTCGAACGTGATCTCAGGCAGGTGCCGCCGCAGCACGTCGCACACCAGCCCCATCATCAGCGCCCGGTTGCGCCGCGCGTAGTCCTGCGCCCAGAACAGGTCGCGCCGGTAGGCGTCCATCTCCGGCGTGTGCCCGAGGAAGACGGCCAGGTCCCGGTCCACCAGCCCCTGGTTGTGCGACAGCCCGCGGGCCACCCCGATGTGGTGCTCCGCCAGCTCCTTGCCGATGTTGCGCGAGCCGGAGTGCAGCACGACCCACACCCAGCCCTCGTCGTCCGCGCACACCTCGAGGAAGTGGTTGCCGCCGCCGAGCGTGCCCATCTGGACCTCGGCCCGCTCGCGCCGCGCCATCACGGCTGGCGCCAGCTCGTCGAAGTCCTTCCAGAACCGCGTCCACCCGGCCGACCTCATCCCGGACACGGTGTCCGGATCGACCGGCCGCTTGTGGTGGCCGAAGCCGACGGGCACGGCCTGCTCCAGCTTCCCGCGCAGGTAGGCCAGGTTGTCGGGGAGCCGCGAAGCCTGGTACGAGGTCTTCACGGCCGTCATGCCGCACCCGATGTCCACGCCGACGGCCGCCGGCGAGACCGCGTCCCGCATCGCGATGACCGAGCCGACGGTCGCGCCCTTGCCGTGGTGCACGTCCGGCATGACGGCGACACCGTGGACCCACTCCAGGTTCGCCACGTTGCGCAGTTGCTGCATCGCCTGCGGCTCGACCGACTCCGGCTCCGCCCACATCCTCAGCGGACGCCGCGTACCGGTCACCTCGTTGTACGTCATCTCGTATCGCCTCCTCCCGGTCACACTCCGAACGCGATCTATCAGGCCAGAGTTCTCATACCCCCGCAACCGAATTAGCCTCAGTTGCCGAACTGCTTGGTCTCCGGCTTCTCCACCATGAGCGCGTGCGCGGGCTCGTCCGCCACAGGACGGTGCCGCAGCCCGCGCGGGACGACGAAGACGGACCCGGGCGTCATGACGACCGGCTCCCGCCCCTCCAGCTCCAGCCGGAACGTTCCGTCCCAGCACAGGAACAGCTCGTCCTCGTCGTGGTAGTGCCAGGGGCACTCGCCGTGGAGCTGGGCCAGCCGCACCACGGCGTCGTTCACCTCGGCGAGCTGCCGCTGCTGCCAGGGGCCCGGCAGCGTTGCGATGACCTCGGGGACCGACACTGCGACCGTCATGTTCCTGCCTCCTTGATGTGTTGGACACGTCCCATCAAAGCGGCACATAAGGCCAGGCCACAGAGCCAATATCGCTAAATTGGCCCGCCTATCGGACCAATCAGCTCCAGGGTCCGCTCGTACAGCCGCTCGGCCGCCCGGGGATCAGGGGACAGGCGGATCGGACGGTCCCGCAGGTAGGCGGTGAGGGACGCGGCGGGCGGGTCGTCGATGCGCGCCACAATGGGCTTGATGCCCTCCTCGACCGGGACGCCGTACCGCTTGAGCGCCGCCACGTGCGTGGCGGTCGCCGCATCGTACTCGCCGGCGACGCTCGTCGAGACCCCGCCAGGGTGGATGAGGACATATCCGGTACGGGCGCCGTGGCGTGCGGCGAACGCGACCCCCAGCAGGTCGTTCGCCTTCCCCGCCTGGAACTGGGCCGTCATGCCGTCGTACGAGCGTTCCAGCATCAGGTCGTCCCAGTGGATGCGCCCGTCCGGCTGTCCGGGCCCGGACACGTTCACGATCGTGCGGGGCGCGGTGAGGCCGTAGCTGAGCAGGAAGCGGCTCAGGTAGTCCAGCGCGAACGTGCCCTCCAGTCCCTCCTCGGTGACGAACCGGTGCGTACGGAAGAACCGCGCGCACAACACCAGCGCGTCCACGACCGGGAACCGAGCGTTGACCTCCTCGATCACCCGCCGGTTCTCGCGCACCAGGCTCAGGTCCGCCTGGATGAACACCGCCCCCGGCAGCGCCTTGGCCGCGTCCCGGCCGACGACGGCGACCGTGTCGCCGCGCTCCAGGTAGGTGCGGGCGAGCGCCCTGCCCATCCCGTCCGTGCCGCCGGTGATCACGAGCGTCCTCACGCGGGCGCCCCCTCCCGTACGGGCTGCGGCGCGCCGGCCTTGCCGGGCAGGAGCGGGACGAGAGCCAGCACGACCACGTTGGCCGCCACGGACAGCCAGAACACGCCGCGCAGCCCGCCGATCGTGCTGTCCGCGGTCTGCACGACGAGCGTCACCACGGCGACGCCGAGCGCGGCGCCGAGCTGGTTGAGCATGTAGAGCACCGAGCTGCCCTGCGCCACCATGGGGCCGGGGAGCGTCCGGTAGAGGGAGCCCATCGTCGGGGCGCTGAAGCACCCGCTGCCCAGCCCGAACGTGAGCGCCGCCAGGGCGGGCCACACCTCCGGGTGTCCGGGCCGATCCGCGTGAGCGCGAGCACGCTGGCGATGGCCACGACCGCTCCGCCGACGGCCAGGCCGCGCGCGCCGAGCCGGTCCGACAGCCGCCCGGCCAGCGGCATCGCGATGGAGCCGCCGAGGCCGAGCGGGGCCATGAGCAGCCCGGCCGCGAGCACGCCATGCCCGTGGGCCTGCTGGTAGTACAGGGGCAGCGCGAACAGCCCGGCGAACAGGCCCATGCCGCCGAGCCCCATGATCGCGACGCTGGCGCTGAAGCTGCGGCTGCGGAACAGCCCCAGGTCGATCAGCGGGCCGGGACGCCGGGCGTGCACGGCGTACCCGATGAGCAGCACCGTGCCGAGGCCGAGCGGTGTCAGCGCCTGCCACACCGCGAACGCCCCCTGCTCGGCCGTCTGCGACAGCGCCAGCACGACGGCGGCGAAGCCGGGCCCGAGCAGCGCCAGCCCCACGACGTCCAGCCTCGGCACGCGCGCCGGCGCCGGCCCGTCGGCCGGGATCACCCGCAGTGCCAGCACCAGCGCCACGAGCCCGACGACCACGCTGATCAGGAACATCGCCCGCCACGACAGCGCGCCGAGTATCGCCCCGCCGGCGATCGGACCGAGCACGGGGCCGAGCGACAGCACCACCCCCATCAGGCCCATCACCCGTCCGGCCCGCTCCGGCCCGGCGGCCCTGGCCAGCAGGATCAGGACGAGCGGATCGAGCAAGCCCGCCCCCACGCCCTGCACGGCCCTGAACGCGATCAAACTGCCCACGTCCCAGGCCAGCCCGGCGGCCAGCGATCCGGCCAGGAACAGCGCCAGCCCCGCCACCCACAGCCGCTTGCCGCCGTACCGGTCCACCGCCCAGGTCGTGAACGGGATCGTGGCCGTCACCGCCAGCAGGAACCCGGTGGACGCCCAGCCGATCGTGCTGAGCGAGGTGTCGAAGGCGACGGCCAGGGTGCCGGTGGCGACGGCGGCCATCGTGCTGTTGAGGATGCCGAGCAATCCGCCGAGCAGGATCACGGCGATCATCCAGCGCAGTTTTGAACTCATGGGTTCAACGTAATTGTCTGACTTGTCAGGGCGCAAGCCTGAACCAGCCAGTACAATCGTCATCATGACCACAACCCGGGGGCGCATCGACAAGCGGCAGGCGATCCTGGAGGGCGCGTTCACCGTGTTCGCGCGGGAGGGCTACGCCCAGGCCTGCGTGCAGGCGATCGCCCGGGAGGCGGGCGTGGCCAAGCCGACGGTCTACAACCACATGACCGACAAGGCGACGCTGTTCAGGAATGCCCTGGAGGCCGCCGCCCGCACCATCCTGGAGCAGCGGATCGCCGCCCTGGAGCCGCTCGCCGCCCCGGCCGGCGACGGGCTGCGCGCCACGCTGGAGGAGGTCGCTCACGCCCTGCTCCGCCTGCACACCGACGGCCGCTCCTGCGCGCTGCGCCGGCTGCTCTACTCCGAGGTCACCCACTTCCCCGACATTCTCGACATCGTCAAGGAGAGCGGCCCCGACCGGCTCAATCAGGCGCTCGCCGACCGCCTGGCCCGCCTCGCCCTGGCCGGACGCCTGCGCGCCGCCGACCCCGACCTGGCCGCCGAGCAGTTCCTGGCCCTGCTCCTCGGCCCGCTGGAGGCCCGCACTCAGCTCGGCACCCGCCAGCTTGAGGACTCGCAACTGCGGGCGATGGCCGTCGCCGCCGTGGACGCCTTCGTACGAGCCTGGGGCGCGCGGTAACCAACACGCATGGCGAAATCATGCCGACAAGACCCGTTGTCGCTGGTAGCCAAGGGATATAGTCTGCCGCGTGTGGTAGAACGAGACGACTACGCGGCCATCCGCGATCGGATCATCGGGCTCTCCCACCTCCACGGCCTGCGCTGCGACTGGGCAGAGACCACCAGGCGGCAGCGGTTCCTGCTGCTGTGGGACACCGGGGGCCGGGTCGTCGCCCGTGTGATCGTCCCGCTCTACCCAGGGGAGACACCGCAACTGGTGGACTCACTCGAACGAGGGCTGACGCATCTGTTCGGCGACGGCTGGCTGAAGGACTGACGGGAGCACCCATGACCGCGGACAGCGTCGACGTCCACGTCACCATGGCAGGCAACCTGTGGCTTGCGCAGGTGGACGGCGTGGCCGGCGGCATGTCCGCGCGGACGCTGCGCGAGCTGCACTCGGACGTGGCCGAGGGGCTCCCGTTCCTGTTCGGCGATCGCGACCGGCCGCCTGCGCCGGTCTTCCACTACGCGCTGCCCGGCCTGTCCGAGCAGGACCTCGACGACTTCGCCGCCCTCCAGCGCCAGGCGGCCGCCATCGCCGAGGACTACACGCGGACGCTGAAGAAGCGGGTCAAGCACATGCACGAGCTGGGGCTGTCCGACGGCGACATCGGGGAGCTGCTCGGGCTGACCAAGCAGCGCATCCAGCAGATCCGCACGAACGCCAACGACGAGGCCCGCCAGAGCGGCTGACGGGCCGTCGCAGATCACGGCCTGCCCGCGGGCCTCCCCGCGTCAGGACCTGTCAGCGGCTGACGGGCCGCCGCAGATCACGGTCTGTCCACGGCTCTCCCCCTCGTCAGGGCTTGTCGTCCGTCCAGCCCGCCTCGATCAGCGCGGTGGAGCTCCAGACGGCGCCCGGCTCGAACCCGGCCTGCAACCCGCCCGGCTCGACCACCACGTACTCGTGGGCCAGCGCCCGCCCGGTCGCCTCATCGAAGACCAGCCGGTTCTCTGAGACCCCGCCCTGGTCGTAGCGCTCCTCCATCGACACGGCCGTGCCCCGCCGCCCCTCGGCGTCGGTCACGTCCGCGGTGACCTTGACGTCGTCCAGCTCGGCCAGCATGCGGAACGCCGCCCCCCGCACCTCGGGCGTCACCGGCATGTCCATGATCAGCCCGACGCTGACCCGGAACAGCCACGCGTCCCCGGACAGCTTCTCGCTCGACGACTCCGTCCCGTGCCCGGCGTAGGAGGCCATCAGCCACTTCTTCAGTTTGGCGGGGTCGCCCGGCAGCGTCCGCAGGTCCTTCATGGTCACGTTCCTGCCGAGCCAGAACACCTTGTCGCCGTCCACCAGCGGGGTGTGACTGGTCGAGGCCTTCCCCTCGGACGTGGACAGGGCCAGCTTCGCCCGTCCGCCCTTGCCCGGCACGACGACCTCGATCTCGGACGGCGCCCCCGCCTGCTCCCACGCCCTCCGGTCCGCCTCGGTGGCGGGCTCGGCCCCGAGCCGCTGCCCACCGGCCCACTGGTCGCCTCCGGTGGCGGCAGGCGTCCAGCCCTCGTCACGCGTCCGGTCCACGACGAGATAGCCGCCGGACCTGGCCGCGTACAGGTTCCTGTTCACCGTCACGCTGTGCCACCAGTCGCCGCTCCCCTCGGCCTGCGCGTCGGCCTTCTCCGCCGCGGCCAGCAGCACGTCCCGCGCCGACAGCGTCACCCGGGTCGCGCCCGCGCTCGCCACCACCCGCTCGCCGCCGGGCGCGCGCGGCGTCGTCGGCGTCGCGCCGCCGCCCGACATGACCATCGCCACCGCCGTCACCGCGGCCGCCGCCGCCCCGGCCAGCCCGAGCCCCCACACGGGCCTGCTCCGCCGCCTCCTCCCGGCCTCCGGCCTGGGCGTCGCCATGGCGCGCGCCAGCTCGGCCGTCCTCGTCCTGTCGTCCACCGGCCCGTCGCCGAGGTGCGCGGGCCTGGCGGCCCGCAGCTCGTTCATGGGGTTCATGACCACTCCTCGCTGAGGTTCCGCACGTGAGTCCTGGACCGCTCGGGGACACGCCCATCCGGCTCCGCTCTCATGGCCTGCTTGGGTCGGCCGGGCACACGCCCGTCCGGCTCCGCTCTCATGGCCTGCTTGGACCGCTCGGGGACACGCCCGCCCGGCTCCGCCTCCATGGCCTGCTTGAGCCGCTTGCGCGCCCGATGCAGCCGTACGCGGTACGCCGCCGACGAGCAGCCGATGACCTTGGCGGCCTCCCCCGGGGTGAGCCCGTGCCATGCGACGAGGATGAGGATCTCCCGATCGTCCTCCTGCAACGCGGCCAGCGCGCGCAGCCCCCCCATCCGCTCCGTCACCTGATCGGCCACGTCCCCCTCGGTCCAGGCCCGCAATTCGGCGGCCATCGCCTCCCGCCGCAGCTCCGCGCGTACGTTGTCACGCAGCACGTTCCTGGCGACCCCGAGCAGCCACGGCAGCGCCGGCTCCGGCACGTCGTCCAGCCGCCGCCAGGCGATGGCGAACGTCTCGCTCACCACCTCGTCGGCCACCTGCCGCCCGGCGCGGCTGACCACGTACGCCCAGACGCGTTGCCGGCACTCGTCGTACATGCCGGTGAACCGGTGCGCATCATCCGTCACCGCCCAGCCCCTTCGTTCGGGATGCGTCGTTCTTCTGACACCAGGAAGTGGTCCGGGCCTCCCCGTTGTTACGCCTCACCCGAAATTTCCGACCTGCCCGCTCAAGCGCGGCCGTCAGTCTCCCGTGTACATCCGGCGCAGATCGATCAGCTCCACGTCGGCACGCCCGCCGGCCACCTCGGCCAGCTCCCGGCTGAACCCGGCCCGCGCGAACAGCAGCAGCTTGGGCGGCGCCTCGACCTGGGCGTCCGGCAGCAGCGCCCGCAGATGCTCAAGGCGCTGGAGGTGCGGGACGTCCATCGGCGAGAGCGTGCCCTTGGCCTCGCCGATCGCGGTGATCCGAGCAGGCGCGCACGAGCGGGTCTGCGTCACCACCAGGTCCAGCTCGTGCCCTTGCCGATGCGCCCGGCAGGCCACCTCGCTCGGACGTACGGCGCTCGCGTCCCCGCCCAGCGTGTCCGCGGAGGCGTGCAGGAAGCACCACTCGCGGGCCAGGTCCTCGAAGTGCGGCCCGTAGATCTTGGAGGCGACCGTGTCGGCGTTGGTCTCCCAGACCCGCGCCGCCCGCCCGGCGACCAGCTCGGGCTCGCGCCGCTGCGTGATGAGCTGGTGGACCCGGACGATCGGCTCGGCGACCTTGTAGACGCTGCGTTTCTGCCGCAGGGCGTCGTCCACCTGCTCGATGAGGCCGATGCCCTGCAGCCCGCCGAGCAGATGGCCCAGCGCGGTGGCGGGCCGCCCCAGAGTGGCGGCGATCTCCGAGCGGCGATGGTTGCCCGCGCTGATGGCGGCCAGGACGGCGGTGTACGAGCTGGGGTCCGTGATCGACGGCTCCTCGCGCAGCAGCAGCCCGCCCTCGCGGAACATCGCCGAGGCCGGGTTGAGCAGCCGCCGCTGCACCCAGCGGTCGAACGAGCCCAGGTCCGCCGGCCCCGACCCGCCGCACATCTCCAGGTAGGCGGGGGTGCCGCCCACCAGCGCGTTGACCCGGAAGGCCAGCTCCGGATCGTCCGCCAGCCCCCAGAAGACACTCGCGTCGCGGAACCCGAAGGGCCGTACGACCAGCTCGAGCACCGCCCGCCCCCGGAGCGGCGCGCCGGCGCCGAGAAGTTGCGCCATCGTGGTCAGAGCGCTGCCGCAGAGGATCATGCGGGTGCGGGTGTGCTCTTTTGCGTGGCTGGTCGGGCTGAGCGCCTGCTGCAGGTACGACGGCAGCGCCGGCGTGGCCGAGACCAGATACGGGAACTCGTCGATGATCACAGGGGTGGCGCGTTCCTCGCCGAGCCGGAGCAACTCGTCGAGCCCCTCACGCCAGTCACGAAATGCGACCGGCTGGCGAAGCCCGCGATAAGCGGCGTAGGCAACGCCGAGGTCGGCGAGGTTCTGCGCCTCGGTCTGCTGAGTGGCCGCGAACAGCAAGCCACCGGTCTGCTGCGCGAGGAGCTCGAGCATGAGCGTCTTGCCCTGACGGCGGCGGCCGTACACGAGCCCCAGGGACGCACCGGCGGAAGGGGCGGCGACGAAGTCGACCAGTTCCTCCCATTCGGTGTCCCTGCCGAACAGTCGCGCTGGCTTGCTGATCATCCATCAAGTATAGCTGCGACTATTATAGCCACACCTATAATTCACTCCTTGAGCCGCTGAGGCGCGTACGTCCTGACGGCGTCCAGCAGTTCACGCCGCGACGGATTCACCATCGGCCTCCCCGCCACCGTCACCGTCGGCACCGTCTCGAAGCCGTTCGCCACCGACCGCACGAACGCCGCCGCGCCCGGATCCTTCCAGATGTTGACCTTGCGGTAGCGGAGGCTGGTGAACAGCAGGCTGAAACGCAGCTTCATACAGAACGTGCACATCGGCCGCCAGTACATGACGACCTCGTCACCGCCGTCTTGCATCGTTCCCACCCCAATCTCGATACCTGACGAGTCCGGCTCCTCCTGTAGGGTGGTTGCCGGTCGGACGTCCTTCAAGAGTGAAGGGCGCTCGGCGTGACCGGGACGTAGCGCAGCTTGGTAGCGCACTTGACTGGGGGTCAAGGGGTCGCAGGTTCAAATCCTGTCGTCCCGACCAGATTCTTGCTGGTCGTTGAGGGTGTCATCCGTTCGGGTGGCACCCTTTCGCCTTGGTGAGTGACCAACTGGGTGACTATCGGGCGAAGAGGGTGTCCATCGCCGCAGCCCCTTACAGGAAGTGCGGATCTGCTTCCAGTGCTCGGATCTGGAGGCCCTGTGCTCCGAGTCGGGTTGCCATCGTTCTGCTCGGGTTGCTGACTGTGGTGGTTTCCCGACGCGGGTACGGAACGTTCAGGCTGCCCCTCTACGCGTCTGGCCCCGCCTCTGCAGTCTGATCTCGGCCTGCAGGTTCGCTGCCAGTTCGTCCAACGACTCTCCGCACCGGACGTTGGACAACTCGCTTGTACAGGGAACCAGGTTCCTGCGCATGGCCACCCAGCCTCCAGCCAGATCCTGGATGCACCACGCCGGGTAATCCCTGATCAACTGCTCCAAGGTCACGCGCACGGCGACCCTCCGGCGACCGGCGAAGAGAGCGTGTGAGACTCCCGCAGGTGCGCATAATGGAAGGCGATCCGGCACGCGGCCCGTGATGGCTCGATGGCCGGATGGCGGGCGTACAGCACCCGCTTGCGACGGTCGTCCCAGCCCGCCCGCCACCAGTACCATTCACCGTCGCACCACACCACCAGCCCCACCCAGATCGACACCAGGGCGAGGCCGTAGCCCTCATGTATGTCCGCGTGAATGCCATGCTCGGTCTCGAAGGTCTTGCGCAGACGCTTGGCAGCCAGCACAGCTTGCATCTTCTTGCCGTTCTTGGGCACGGCGATAATCTGGTCGTGCATCGTTGACGCCCCAAAGCTCTCGATGCCCCAGACCCCCGTCTGCGGGCGGTGTTCCCGCACCGTTTGTCCCGTAGATGGGGGTCTGCTTAAGGCCCCGTTTTAGGGGGGCTAAAGTCGAGAGTAGAGCTCTGACCTGGCCATCGCAATAGGGGGGCTAAAGTGCGCCGAATGTCAGTTGCTGAGGAGGCAACGCCCGGATGGACTTGAAGACGCTGAGGGAAGTCGCGCAGGTCAGTGAGCCCGTGGAACGAGCCCGACTCCTCAGCCGACTTATGACCGAAGAACAGGGCCTGGTGGCCGAGGCAGCCAAGATGCGGCGGCAGGCCATCGCGGAGGCACGTGAGTCCGGCATGAGCCTGGAGGAGATCGCCGGTCAGTTGGGCGTCTCGCCGGGACGCATCTCCCAGATGCGCAAAGGGCCTACGGCTCGTGCGCCGGAGGGGCCCGCGTCCCCGGCTCCTCGGGTGCTGGTGCAGCGGGCGTTGCCGACCGAGCCCGCCGTACGGGGCTCCAAGTCCCTGTTCCTGGCGGAGGCGGAGCGGCAGGGGCTCAGGGCCGACCGCCGGATGCTTTACGTCGGACTGGAGCCTTCCAGCGATCATGTGGCCACCTGCCTGAGCGTCGAACCCGGTACAGACATCGTGGCGCGGCGCAAGTTGATGACCGCCAATGACGTGCCGGTGCGGATCGCGACTAGCTACTTCCGCGCGGACCTGTTCGGCGATACCCGCCTGGCCGAGCCGGAGTTCGTGAAGCCGTCCCTGCAGTCCGCACTGATCGCCCTGGGCTACGCGTTCGGTCGCGCGGAGGAGAACCTGACCGCTAGACCACCGACCGCCTTCGAACGTGAGACGCTGGAGTTGGAGCCCGGGGAGTGGGTTGTTCAGGTGCTTCGTGCGAGCTATTCGACCGAGGGCACGCCTGTTCACATTCTGGAGACGATCTGTGCGGCGAACCGGCACATTTTCCCCATTGGCCAGGTCTCAGGCCACGACGAATTCTGAGTGACGATCGCGATGGACAGCCTCGGACTCCAGGAGACTCGCACGGACCCATAACCCCAGGTGGGGCGGGCGTCTGCCATGAACCCGTCCCTGCGCAACGCGCCTGGGGGTCAAGGGGTCGCAGGTTCAAATCCTGTCGTCCCGACCAGATCGACGCTGGTCGGTAAGGGTGTCACCGCTTCGGTGGCACCCTTTATTCGTCGGGGCGGGGGCGCGTGGCGCGTTCATCGGCGACGATCAGCGCATGGCGGCGAGATACACCATCATCGGGTGCGGGCACGTCGGGCTGGAGCTGGCGCGGCGCTGGGCCGGGGCCGGGCACGTCGTCACCGGCACCACCACCACACCAGGGCGCGTTCCCGAGCTGCTGAAGGTGTGCGCCGAGGCGGTGGTGCTGCGCGGCGCCGACCGGGAGGCGGTCGCTCGGGCCGTCGAGGGCGCCGACGCCGTGGTGCTGACCGTGAGCCCCCGCCTCGGCAGGGCCTTGGACGCCGCCTCGCGGGTCGCCGAGTACGCCGACACGCTCGTCGCCAGTGCCCGCGTCGCCGTCTCCGCGCATCCGCGCGTCGTCTTCACCAGCTCAGGCTCCGTGTACGGCAGCGGCACCGGCCCCTTGATCGACGAAACGGCCCCCACCACCGGCGACCCGGACGCCTCCCCGCGTTCCTTCGTGGCCGCCGAGCAGGTGGTGCTGGGCTCGCCCGGCGGGGCGGTGCTGCGGATTCCCGACGTGTACGGCCATCCCGATGATCTGGACTATCCGGCCCGGGTGCGGTTCGCGCACGAGCGGCTGGGCGGGAGTGTGCCGTTCGCTGCGGAGGCGTTGTTGTACCGGATCGACTACCGGGATGCGGCAGCTGCCCTGGACTTCGTGGTGACGGAGGGGCTGACCGGTGTGTTCAACGGCTATCCGGATGAGGTGACGCCGCCGACGAACGCCGAGTTCTTCGGGGCGATCTGCGCGGCTGAGGGGTTGCCTGGACTGACGTATCGGGGGGAGATCCGGATGCCTGAAGTGCCGGTCGGGTCGGGCCGGTTACGCGGGCTCGGCTTCCGTTTCGAACACTGACACCGCCGTTTCCGAAGAAGCCACGGCCTCAGGCACCGACGCGGCCAGGGCGCGGCCAGGGCGCGGCCGACGAGCCGGCCGAAGGCGAGGGCCGGGGTGAGGCACATGCCCGAGCAGAACGCGTTCCCGTTGACCGCCGCCGACCCGATCACCTCCCCCACGGCATACGACCCAGGCACAACCCGCCCATCGACTCGCCGCACCCGCGAACGCTCGTCCACGTCCACTCCGGCGAACGTGATGAGCGTGACGGGATGGTTCTCGAGGGCGGCTCGGCAATCCAGCGGCGACCGCTCCGATCGACGTAGATCTCCCGCGGCGGCCGTTCCTGGACGACGAGCTGCGGCCGGTGCAGCCAGTCCACACGCGGGTCGCCGTCGTCGTGCGGCGGCAGGTACCGGCCCAGCCCCTGCAAGCCCGCGCCGACCCGTCGCGCCATCAGCAGCCCGTCACCCGTGGAGGTGGGTGCGGCCGAGGTGACCAGCGGCGCGCCCTCCAACTCGGCGAACAGCTCGGGCGCGAACCCGAACCGCCCGTCGCCAGCACCACGACCGGCGCCCGCCACTCCGCCCGTCCTCACCGATGAAGCCCGCCTCGAACAGCCACTCCAGCATCGCGGGCTGCTCGGCCAGCGACAGCCGGGTGAGGTCCGCGCGCCCGGTCCCCCGGTCATGCGGACGATGTCGGCGTAGTGCCGTTCCGGGTCGTCGTCGATGCCGCGCTCGCGTTGCGCGGAGAACCCTCCGGCCGGCAGGTGCCCGCCCGAGTAGGGCAGCGCGCCGCCGACGTCACCGGTCTTCTCCAGGGCGAGGACGCGCGCCCCGCCACCCGCCGCCGGTGATGGCGCAGGCCAGGGCCGCCGGGACCGGCTCCGACGACGCTCACGTCCCCTGCCATCCGCCACCTCCCGAATGGAATCCTGCGGTACGCGGGTCAAGAGCGCGTTTGACAGCACGTACGGCTAACCGCTAGCTCTTAGCTAACCGTTAGGGGGATGTCGTGCAAGACGCGGTGCTGGCGATGCTCGCCAAGGAGCCGTCACACGGGTACGGCCTGCGCGCCCGGCTGCGCCAGAGCCTGGGCCCGCTGGGCGAGTCGATGAATCCCGGCCAGATCTACGTGACCCTGTCCCGGCTGGAGAAGGCGGGGCTGGTCGTCTGCGAGCGGGCCGACGGCCTCCCCGAACGGCCGGACCGCAAGGTCTACGCGCTGACGCCGGCCGGGCAGCAGCGGGTGTCCGTCTGGCTGGCCGAGGTGGGCTGGCCCAAGCCGGACGTGGCGGAGTTCCATCTCAAGCTGGTCGCGGCGGCATCAGCCCGGCTGGCCGACCCGATCGAGCTGGTGGCGGCCCAGCGGCGGGAGCTGCTGCGCCGCCTGCGTGAGGCGCAGCAGGCGATCATGGCCGAGCCGACGGGATCGAGGGCCGTGCTGCTGCTGGAAGGGGTCGTGCTGCGGCTGCAGGCGGATCTGCGCTGGCTGGAGGCCTGCGAGCAGGTCTGGTCGGCAGCGGGCGCAGGAGCGGATGACAGAGTCGAGGGCGAGTGAACGAGTCGAACGCCGTGATCCAGGTGCGTGACCTGGTGAAGGAGCACGGCCAAGGAGAGAGCAGGGTCCGCGCGGTCGACGAGGTCGTCCTGGACGTGCCCGACGGGCAGATGCTGGCGGTGATGGGCCCGAGCGGCTGCGGCAAGTCGACCCTGCTGCACCTGCTGGGCGGCCTGGAACGGCCGTCCCGTGGTGAGGTGTGGCTGGCGGGGCGGCGCATCGACAACCTGAGCGAGCGGGCTCTGGCGCGCCTGCGACGCCAGTCGGTGGGGTTCATCTTCCAGGCCTTCCACCTGGTGGAGGAGCTGTCGGCGGCGGAGAACGTGGAGCTGCCCGCGCTGCTGGCCGGACGGTCGCCGCGGCAGGCCAGGCGGCGCGCGGGCGTCCTGCTGGAACGGGTGGGGCTGTCGGCGCGCGCCCGGCATCTGCCGTCGCAACTGTCGGGCGGGCAGCGGCAGCGGGTCGCCATCGCCCGGGCGCTGGCGAACGAGCCGCTGGTCGTGCTGGCCGACGAGCCGACCGGCAACCTCGACAGCGCGGCCACTCTGGACGTGCTGCGGATCTTCGAGGAGCTGCGTTCGGCGGGGCAGACGTTCGTGATCGTCACGCATGACGAGCGGGTGGCGGCCACCGCTGACCGGCTGATCTCGATGCGGGACGGGATGTTCGTGGACGACACCCGGCTGGCCGGCTCCCACGCGCGCGGCCTCGGCGGGCTGCTCGGGCTGGAGGGCTGACCGCCGTGGGCTCCATCGTGCTCGTCGCGCGGCTGGTGCTGGCCGACGTCCGCCGCCACACCACCCAGGCCGTGATGCTGCTCCTCGCGGTCACCGTGGCCACCACCACGCTGGCCCTGGGCCTGTCGCTGCGCGGCGTGAGCGACGCGCTGTTCGAGCAGACCCGCACGGCCACCGCCGCCCCGGACATCGTGGCGCTCTCCGGCGACACAGGCGCCGACGTCACCGAGGCCCTGACCTCGCTGACGAAGGCTCCGGAGGTGGTCGGCCACCACGGCCCCTACCGCATCGTCTACGCCGACCTCACCACCCGCGCCTCCGTCTCGTCCCCCGTGGTGGTGCACGGCTTCGCCGAGAAGCAGGGCACGATCAACCGCCCGCTGGTGACCTCGGGCGAGTGGATCCGTTCAGGCGCCACAGTGCTGGAACGCGGCTTCGCCACCGCGCTTGGCGTAGGCGTCGGCGACCGCGTCACGATCGCCGGCCGTTCCTACCCCGTCGCCGGCATCGCCGTCACAGCGGCCACGTCCATCTACCCCTGGGCGGCGGGCATCGGCCCGGGCGGCGGCCCCACCGACTACACCGGCCTGGCCTGGATGACCCGTTCGGACGCCGCCGCCCTGGCCTCGTCCCAGAACCTGCCCGTGACCACCGCCATGGACCTCGACCTGCGCGACCCCGGCGCCACCGAGGCCTTCACGCAGGCCCACCACATCGAGCCGATCCGGGTGAACTTCCGCTCCTGGCAGGACCGCGCCACACAGGACACCGTCATCCTCAGGAACACCCAGCCGATCCTGATCGTCGGAAGCTGGCTGCTCAGCTTCCTGGCCGTCACGGGCGTGGCGGCGCTGGCCGCCGGACGCGCCATCGAGCAGACCCGCCGGGCCGGGCTGCTCAAGGCCGTCGGCGCCACCCCGGGGCTGATCGCCAGCGTGCTGCTCACCGAGTACCTGGCGCTGGCGCTGATCGGCGACGCGCTGGGGCTGGTGATCGCCCGCCTGGCCATGCCCGCCATCGCCAGCCCCACCGCCAGCCGGATCGGCGACGCGGCCGGCCCCGACGGCTCCACCGTGATCGCGGCGACGGTGCTGGCCGTGATGGTGGCGGTGCTGTCCACACTGCGTCCCACGTTGCGGGCCATGCGGACGGCGACCGTCACGGCGCTGTCCGCCACCGCGCACCAGCCCCGGCACCGGCCCTGGCTGACCGCGCTGTCCGCGCTGCTGCCGACGCCGCTCCTGCTCGGGCTGCGGCTGACCGCCCGCCGGCCGGGCCGCGCGATGCTGCAGGCGTTCTCCACCGCCACCACGGTGATCGGGATCGTCGCCCTGCTGGCCCAGCACGCCCAGCCGGTGCGCGGCTACGGCCTGAACGGCTCCGCCGTCCTGCCGAACCTGCGCGGCGAGCACGACCGGCGGCTGCTGCTCGCCGTCACCGTCCTGCTGATCGCCCTGGCCGTCGTGAACACCATCACCTTCACCTGGAGCACCGCCGTCGAGGCCCGCACGAACATGGCCATCGCCCGCACCCTTGGCGCCACTCCCGGGCAGATCTCGGCGGGGCTGTCCGCCGCCCAGCTCCTGCCCAGCGTGGCGGGCGCCCTCGCCGGTCTTCCGCTGAGCTTCGTCGTGGTGGCGATGTTCACCGCCAGGAACGCGGTCGATCCTCCCTCGTCCTGGGTGCTCGCCGCCGTGCTCGCGATTTTGCTGGTGACGGCGGCGCTCACCGCCCTGCCCGCCCGCCTGGCGGCCCGCCGCCCGGTGGCCCAGACCCTCAGCGCCGAAGCCTCCTGACACGCGCGCAGGCCCGGCGTCCTCCAGCACCTCCCGCTGCTCGCGGCCCGGTTTTATCCTCAAGCCGTGAGCGAAGCCGAAGAGCGTCACGCGAGCTGGCTTGAGCTGTTCTTCGATCTGGTGGTGGTCGTGGCGGTGGCGCAGCTCGCGCAACGGCTGCGCCAGCCCACGTGGGCGGAGGTCGGCCTGTGGGTGCTGATGTACTACGCCGTCTGGAGCATCTGGACGACGCTCACGCTCTACTCCAACGTGCGCGCCGAACGCACCAGGACCCGCGCCATGCTCGTCGGCATGTTCTGCATCGCCGTCATGGCCGCCGCCATCCCGGACGTCGCCCGGGACGGCGGCCTGCACGAAGGCTGGTTCATCGCGGCCTACATCGTCTGCCGCGTCGGCGCCTCGCAGACGTTGCAGCAGTCCGGCACGATCCTGACGGCGTGGCCGGCGGCCCAGCTCGGAGCGGGCCTGCTGCCCTGGGTCGTCTCCATCTGGGCCGATCAGCCGATGCGTTACCTGCTGTGGGGCCTCGGCCTGGCGCTGGACATGGCCTTCGCCATCCTGCGCAGCCGCGACCCGCAACGGCTGATCGCCGTCATGGAACGCCAGGTCCGCCGCCTCTACGCGCGGGAACGCCGCTGGGACGGCGTCGCGGGCACGACGGCGTCACCGGCCCGCAAGGTCGTCGCGGCGGTACTCGACCCGTCGCACCTCTCCGAACGGCTCGGCCTGTTCGTGATCATCGTGCTCGGTGAGGCGGTCGCCCAGGTCATCCTGGCGTCGTCGGGCGAGACGTGGAACTGGCAGTTCGCGCTGGCGGCGCTGGCCGGGTTCGGGCTGATCGTCGCGTTATGGTGGCTCACCGTCCGGTTCGGCATCAACACCGTCGTGGGGCCCAGCGAACGCGAGATGAAGGCGTACGTGGCCCTGCCCGCGCACTTCGTCATGACAGCGGGCCTCACCGCCACCGCCGCCGGGCTGGGCGTGGTCATCACCTCACCAGGGACGCCGCTGGACGTCGGCATCGGGTGGGTGCTCGGCGGCGGCCTGGCCGGGTACTTCGCCGCCTCCACCGTCCTCGGCGTCGTGGCCCGGGCCGAGCGGCGGTGGCTGTGGTTGTGGGGGGTGCCTTGCGTGGTGGCGCCGCTGGTGGTGGCGGGGGTGGCGTGGCTGGTGCCTGCTTGGCTGGTGGTCGCCTTGCTGTTGGGGGTGGCTCTGTGGCGGGTCGCCTACCGGCCGAGACAAGACGCCGAGGAGACGCTGCCCACGTCCGGCGGCGAGGGGACGGCCTCTGCGTGAGGCGGCGAGGGGACGCGGCCCGTGGAGTTCCAAGCCCGCCTCGGGATCGCCAGGAACCTCCTCGCCACCCGGCTCGACACCTTGGTGGCCGCGGGGGTGATGCGGCGCGTGCCGTACCAGGAGCCTGGGGATCGGCAGCGGCACGCGTACGAGCCGACCGAGCAGGGCCTGGCGCTGCGACCCACGCTCGTGGCGCTCCTGGAGTGGGGCGACACCTCCCCCGCCGACCCGCAGGGGCCGTCGGTCATCGTCCGGCACCGGCCGCTGGAGACGGCGCTGGCTCGTGCGACGAGCCGGTCAGGGTCGTCCTGGAATGCGCCGGGCTGCATGGGCAGCTCGCTCCCGAGAACATCTACCGCGCACCCGGGCCAGGGGCGCGCTTCGTCGACGCGTCCTGAGGCGCCGGTCCCCGTCAAGGACGGCCACCTGCCCACCGCCATCGCCGTGGACGCGGCGAGAACAGGCATCGGAGGGGTTCCGTATGGCGAGACGCGAGCACCCGGACGGTGGCACACTGTGATCATGCGGACACCCCGAGCGAAGTACTTCAACACCACCGGCCCGTGCGGCCCTGAGCGCCACTACATGCTGCCCCCTACGCAACGGCTTCCGCAGGCCCGCGAGCTCATCGAGATGGACCGCTACTTCGTGCTGCACGCCCCCCGGCAGACCGGCAAGACGACCACGCTGCGCACCCTGGCCGCCGAGCTGACCGCCGAAGGCGACATCGCGGCTCTGATGTTCTCCTGCGAGCGCGCCAAAGTGGCCGGCGACGACTACGCCGCAACTGAGTCACTTCTGCTGGAATCCCTTCACGAGGCCGCGCAACGGTCGGGATGGCCGAAGAAGCTGCTGCCGCCCGCTTCCTGGTCGGAGGTCACGCCCGGCAGCCGATTCCACCAAGCACTGAGCAAGTGGTGCCGCCGCTGCCCGCGCCGGGTGGTGCTGTTCATCGACGAGATCGACGCCTTGCAGGGCGACAGCATGGTGAGCATCCTCAGCCAGCTCCGCGACGGTCACAACGCGCGACAGGACGGCCAGCCGTTTCCCGCGTCCGTGGTGCTGTGCGGGTTGCGTGACGTGCGTGACTACAAGATCGCCTCAGGCGGTGCCGCCGACGGGTACAACGCGGCCAGCCCGTTCAACATCATCCGGAAATCGCTACGGCTGGGCGACTTCACCGCCGACGAGATCGCCGAGCTCTACGACCAGCACACGCAGGCGACCGGTCAGGAGTTCACCAAGGACGCCGTGGAGCGGGTCTTCGAGCTGACCCAGGGACAACCCTGGCTGGTCAACGCTCTCGCCGATGAGATCATCACCGAGATGAGGGTGACCGGGACCATCGCCACCGGGCAGGTGGAGGACGCCAAGGAACGGCTGATCAAGGCGCGCGCCATCCACCTGGACTCCCTGGCGGTCCGGCTGCGCGAGCCCCGGGTCAAGCGCGTCATGGAGCCCATCGTGGCCGGCGGCCCCTACACCGAGCGCCACAACTCCGACGACCTGTCCTACGCCCGCGACCTCGGCCTGATCACCCTGAAACCCCCGCCGCAGGTGGCCAACCCGATCTACCGGGAGGTCATCCTGCGCGTGCTGGGCGACCTGACCGAACAGAACATCCACGCCGACCCGCACAGCTTCGTGCTTCCCGACGGCCGCTTCGACCTGCCCCGCCTGCTCCGGGAGTTCGTCGTCTTCTGGCGCGAGCACGGCGAGGTCCTCATCCGGCAGGAGGGCTACCACGAGGCCGCCTGCCAGATCATCCTGATGGCCTTCCTGCACCGCCTGATCAACGGCGGCGGCTACCTCGACCGCGAGTACGCCTCCGGCACCAAACGCCTCGACGTCCTGGTTCGCTGGCCCTACCCCGGCCCCGACGGCGAGCGCCTCATACAGCGCGAGGCCATGGAGCTCAAGGTCTGGCGAGCAGGCGAGAACGACCCCAAGCCCGACGGCCTCGCCCAGCTCGACCGCTACCTCGACCGCCTCACCCTCACCACCGGCGTCCTGGTGATCTTCGACCGCCGCCCCGATGCCCCGCCGTGGCAGGAACGCGGCGGCTTCGAACAGGCGACCACCCCGTCGGGCCGCCAGGTCACCCTCCTGCGTGTCTGACCGCAGAACCGTTCGCCGCGCACTCGATTCAGGCGCCCTCGGTGATCTGTCCGAGGGTGGCGGTGTAGGCCTGGAAGGCTTTCGCGCCCTTCGTCGGTCAGCGCCAGCCAGGTCCGGGGACGCTTGCCGACGAAACCGGCGCGTGGATGATCCCGTCGAGCGCGTGCCAGGGGTGACTCACCGAGCGTCCTCGTCCCGGAACACCCGCACCGCGCCGTACAGCAGAGGAGCGGCAGCGACGAGCGCGACCAGGACGTCGGGCACCACCCACTCCGGCCCGGGCTCCAGCGGGTGCAGGAACATGTTGTAGAGGGACGCCAGCACACTCGTTCCCACGAACGCGCCAGCGACAGGGAAGATGATCCGGGACATCAGCCGGCTGTGGACCTGCTCGCGGAAGACGAGGCGGGCGCCGAGCACCACGCCGACGACGATGAAGAGAGCTCCTGGACGCCGATCGGCTTGCGATAACGCACGTACTCGCCCCGCCGCCGGAACCCCACGCTCTCGTACAGGTCGTAGGACCGATGCGGGTTGGCAGTGCCGGTGTACAGCCGAGCAGCCGCCGCGCCGTTCTCACGCAGGCACCGCAACCCGTCCACCAGCAGTGCCCGCCCCACTCCCGAACGCCTCGACTCCGCCCGGACGCTCAGCTCCTCGACCTCACCCAACGTGCGATCCTCCCGGCGAAGGGAACACAGGGCCACACCCGCCATGCGGTCACCGTCCCAGGCGGCCCGCCAGCAGGTCGGATCGGCGGTCGCGAGAAAACTCTCGAACGTCCACTTCTCGGTGTACGCGGCGTTCGCGTACGAATCCACCACCGTCTTCCACGCGTCCCGGTAGTCGGCCGTTTCGACGGCCCCGATCCGGACACCGGGTGGCAGTCGCCTGCCGTCCGGGAGCCGGCTCAGATCAGCCAGCTCCAGCTCCAGCTCCACGAGGCTGAAGACGCGCCGGTATCCGGCACCGACCAGCAGCGCCGTCGCGTCCCGCTCGCCGTCCGTGGCGTTCGCGCCGAACACGGCCGTACGGGAGGTGCCGTGCTGCCGTACGAGGTGACGGATGCGATCTTCGGCCCAGGCGAGCATGGCGGAGCCGACGCCCCTGCCGCGGTGGTCGGGAAGCAGGTAGCCGCGGTGCAGGTACAACCACGTGCCGTCCCGCTCCTCCCACCACCTGATCGTCGCGTAGCCGACGACGCCACCGTCGCGCTCCACCACGATCTGGTTCTCGGGCGAATCGTGCAGGGACTGCCCGATCTCAGCAGAAGTGGGAATGCCCTCCAGAACCGACCGGGTATCGACCCGATCCCGCTCCGCGCAGCCGAGCCGTACCGCCGCCATCGCATCATGGTCTTCGTGACCTCGGCAGGGGCGGAGCACGTAGCCGATGGGAGGGCGGTCGGTGTCGTTCACGCTCACACCGAGATCGTAGGGCGACGACTCTTCAGGAGGTAGTCATGCACACTCCCCCCACACCCCCGCCGCGCCGCCCCGACGCGGGCCTGAGATCCGGCAGCACGCCCCCGGGTCCGAACAAGATCCGTGAGACCCGACCAGCCGCTACTCCCCCAGCGCCGAGCGCCCAGCAGATCGCCGACATGACGGCCACCGCTCGTCAGCTGGCCGGCGCACACCAGGAGCAGAATCCGAAGAACCTCCGCTACATCGCCTCGACCCGGCAGGCGACCCTCGCGGCAACCACCCCTTCACGTCCTGTGGGTGACGCGAGTGTCTATGTGATCCAGATGGAGGGCGACTTCCAGCGACATGTCCGGCATGCGAAGGAGCCGTTACGCGGCACGTCCATGTTGATCCTCATCGACGCCGAGACCGGCCAGGTCACGGACTGGAGCATCTCGGCGCAGCCCTTCGACCTGCGAGAGCTGGGACAAACGGTTCCTCTGTGAGGCCCGTTTCAGAGCCCGTCACCGCGCAGAACCCTGATGACCTGAGCGCGGGCCTGCTGAAGGCCGACGCCTGGAACCGCTGCTTCGTTCTCGCGGAGGAGGCCGAGCAGCAGATGCTCGGTGCCGACATACCGATGGCCCAGCTCGGCCGCCTCCTGCCGGGCCAGCTCTGTGAGGCGTCCGAGATCTGCGTTGATGCCCGGGGCGGGCACGGCGCCGAGGCTGTTGAGCGTGAGGACGGCCACGCCCTCGTCCAGGCGCATCAGGCCCGCCAGCAAGTGATCACCGGTGACCTGGTCATGGCCCTGAGCCGCAGCCTCGTGCGCGGCCAGGTCCAGGGCCCGCCGGGCGCGAGCCGTCAGAAGGCGTTCCAAGGGCTGACGACGAGTCGTCCTCTTGAGCTTCCTGAGCATGCGGCCTCCGTCCGGGCGGGCGAAGACCAGCGTACGGAGGCATCCGGCAGGAGGGACAGCGTGATGAAGAAGGTCGTGTTCGTGGATTGGCATGGTGTGCTGTCCTGCGACCCCTTCTGGGCGTCCATCCGGGACGAGCCCCGGCACCCGCTGCACGCTCAGCTCGTGCGGAGCCTCGCCCCGGTCTTCGCCGGCGAGCGGGCACGCGCCTGGATGAGGGGCGAGCTGTCCTACGCCCAGATCATCTCCAGCCTCGGCATCAAGCTGGACCGCCGGTTTCCGCGGCGACTTCCTCCACCGCCGACTGCTCGCCGACTGCGCCAGGATGCGGGTCAACGTCCCGCTGCTCGAACTGCTCCGCGAGATCAGGGCGCTCGCCTCGATCGTCGTGGCCACCGACAACATGGACTGCTTCGCCGAGACCTTCAGGCGGCTGCGCGGCGGGCGGCGCCCCACGGGCCGCGGCTCGACGGAGACACTGGCCTGGTGGGCCTCCGACTGTGACGACCTCATCTCTTCCAGCGACGTCGCGGTGCTCAAGGACGAGGACGCCGCCAGGTTCTTCATGCCCTGGCTGAGCCGGCACGGTATGACGTTCCGGGACGCGCTGCTCATCGACGACTCCACGAGCTGCTGCGCCGCCTTCCGGGAACAGGGTGGGACCGCTCTGCGCTGGAGGATGGGCGACGACGACCTCAGTGGGGTCGCCACCGTCCTGAACGGATGGCTCGGCCACGCCCCCAAGCCATAGACCGCCAGGCCCGGCTCACGCCAGCCAGTCATGCTCACGCGTGTACCGCGCCGCTTCGTGCCTGGTCCGGGTCTGGGTCTTCTGCATCTCGCTGGAGAGGTAGTTGCGCACCGTACCCTCCGCCAGGTGGACCCGCGAGGCGATGTCGGCGAGCGACTAGCCTTCGCCGGTCACCCGCAGCACGTCCAGCTCGCGGTCCGTGAGCGGGCAGTCGTCGATGATGGCGAGGGCGGAGACGTCCGAGTCGATCCATCGCCTGCCCTCGTGCAGGGTCCTGATGACCGAGAGGATGTGCGCCGGCTCGGCGGACTTGCTGACGAAACCCTGCACCCCGAGCTTGAGCGCCCTGCGCAGCACGCCGGGTCTGGCATGGCGGGTCAGCATGAGGATCACCTGCTCGATCTGGCTGGCGATGGCCGTACACACGGTCAACAACCTGACGCTGCCGCTGCTGGTGTGCTTCACCGGGACGGCCGGGCTGGGGACGGCGGGCTGAGCGGCTCCTGGCTGCGGCGGCTCATACCCTCAAAACTGTGACCTGGCGACCGGAGGGGGTGGTCGCCTGTTCGAAGGCGCCGCGTTCCTGCCACGGCGGGGCCTCGGGGCGGCGGTCGAAGATCACCAGGACGCCGGTGGTGAGGGTGAGCCGGTCGAGGTAGCGGTCGAGCTGGGCGAGGCCGTCGGGCTTGGGGTCGTTCTCGCCTGCCCGCCAGACCTTCAGCTCCATGGCCTCGCGCTGCATCAGCCGTTCGCCGTCCGGACCGGGGTGGGGCCAGCGGAGCAGTACGTCCAGGCGTTCGGTGCCGGCGGCGTACTCCGGGTCGAGGTAACCGCCACCGTCGAGGAGGCGATGCAGGAAGGCCATCAGGCTGATCTGGCAGGCGGCCTCGCGGTATCCCTCCTGCTGAGTGAGTACCTCGCCGTGCTCACGCCAGAACAGCACGAACTCCCGCAGCAGGAGCGGCAGGTCGAAGCGGCCGTCCGGCAGCACGAAGCTGTGCGGGTCGGCCATCACGCAGTATTCCAACGAATGGCCCAGCTTCCGGAGGATGGCCTCCCGGTAGATCGGGTTGGCCACCGCCGGCGGCGGTTCCCGCGTGATCAGGCCCAGATCACGGACGTAGGACAGGTCGTCGGACGAGGCCTGCTCGGCAAGGGGCCAGCTGCCGGACAGGATCGGTTCGATCACTCGCTCCACCCCGGGCTCACGCAACTGCGCCATGAGGGCGTCCAGATGGACGGGCCGTTCCTGGATCAGCCGCTCCTTGGCGTCCTCCACCTCGTCGGCGGTGACTGCGCCGGTCACCTTCATGTCGAAGGTGATCTTGGAGGCGAGGGCGTTGACCAGCCACGGTTGTCCCTGGGTCAGCTCAAAGACCCGGTCCACCGCGTCCTTGGTGAACTCCTGACCGGTCGCTTGGGTGTGCTGGCCGTACAGCTCGGCGACGTCGTCGGCGGCGAAGCCGCCCAGGCGCAACGAATCCTCGACGAAGTCGAACGGGCCGCCCGCGTACTCACGCGGGTCGCGCAACCCGCACAGCACTACGGACGTGGGGAACGGATGGCCCGACTGCCGGGCGTTGTGACCGTCGCGGAGCTGGCTGAGGATGCTCACCAGGCTGTCGCCCCGCAGGGCGCCGATCTCGTCCATGAACAGCACCACCCGGCGTGGGCTGCGGCGGCACAGCTCGCTCAGCGCTTCGAAGAACCGGCTGCCCGCCGTGGCCTGCGGAGGCAGCGGTTTCTCCGGCCATCCCGATCGTTGCGCGGCCTCGTGGAGGGAGTGCAGCAGCAGTTCCTCCGTGGCGGCGTAGTCGTCGCCGAACACTACGGCGCTCTCGCAGGAGAACATCAGGGCAGCGAAGTCGCCCTCGGCGGTCAGCTCGGAGGCCAAGGCGTAAAGCGTGGTCGTTTTGCCGGTCTGCCAGGGCGCGTGCAGCACGAAGTAGCGGCCCATCTCGATGAGCGTCCGCGCCTCGGGAAGCCGTGGCGCGGGAGGCAGCATGTAGTGGCGTCGGGGGTCGCACGGGCCTGTGGTGTTGAACCACATCACGGGAGGTATCCGCATGACAACAGCCTGTCACACTGGCGGACAGGTGTACCACAGGGACAGCGGAGAGGCTCCGGAGGCTCCTGGAAAGCGGAACAGCTGAGCCCATACGGTCGTTCACCCCAGCATGCGGTCCGGGACGATGGCTGCCGCTTCTCAGCAAGGGTGGTCACCGGACGTGCCCATCGAGCAGGGCCGCCCAGAGGGTCCAGGCGTCGTTGATCGACATGACGCTTGTCTCGTGTATCTGGTGTCCAACGGCGAGTTGCACTGTACGGCGGAGGAGTCCTCTGCTGCCGCTGGAGCACAGCTCGTACACCGTGGCGCGGCAGTGGCATGTCCACGCGAGCGGACGTAGTCGCTCAAGCGCACCGCGTGGATGCAGCCACTCCAACCGCACATGCTCTGCCCGGAGTGTAGGGACGTGTTGGCTCACGCACTGGCCGAGCGCGAGGGCGCGAAGCTCTGAAGGCGTCATGGCAGGCACCGTACGTTTCCGAAGCCATAGCAGGCGATGGATGGCGTGCCATGGCGCGCTATCCATCGCCTCTCGGAGCACGCCGCCCTAGGGTTGCTGCGGTGGTGGAGTTGCAGGTGAATCAGGCCCGGTGGCGGCGAGTTCACGCGATCATCGCCGAGCGCATTCGCAGGGGTGAGTACAGGGCGGGGGAACGCATCCCGTCCTTGGTGGACCTCATCGAGGAGTTCGGGATCGCCAATGTCACCGGGCAGAAGGTCATGCGGGCGCTTCGTGCCGACGGACTGATCCGTACAGAGCCTGGCATGGGTAGCTTTGTCACTACTCCCGAAGAACGCAAGGAAATAGAGGCCGAGCAGGCGAAGCGCTCGAAGCCTGAGTGACCCTTCTGCCGAAGCCACCGGCCAGGCTTTCGAAGAACACGTCATCGGTGGGTAAGAACCCAGATCCCTACATGAACCAGCGACTCCGGCCCCCCACGGTCAGGGTGGGCATTCGACGGCCCACCACCTACACGGGTAAGGGGTGGGCCGAGTCGCCGAAGGCGTGGGGTGCGCCGCGAGGCGCCACAATCAAAAACAGCCTGATGCCCGCCAGGGCGAAGCCCTTTGTGCGGGGCGGGCATCAGACGGTGACCCACTCAAACGGGCAACGGGTGGGCGAGCCCGGCCCACCTACTTGGCGTTGGCCTTGAGGTAGTCGCTGTTCATCTGGGCGATGGTGTCCAGCGGAATCCCCTTCGGGCAAACCGCCGTGCACTCTCCAGTGTTGGTGCAGCCGCCAAAGCCCTCAGCGTCCATCTGGTCCACCATCGCCTTGGCCCGGGTCAGCCGCTCAGGCTGCCCCTGCGGCAGCAAGCTGAGGTGGGTGATCTTGGCTGCGGTGAAGAGGGACGCGGACCCGTTCGGGCAGGCAGCGACACAAGCCCCACACCCGATACAGGTGGCCGCGTCGAAGGCGGAGTCCGCAGCCTCCTTCCGCACAGGAACGCTGTGGGCGTCCGGCGCGGACCCGGCCGGCACGGACACGAAGCCCCCCGCCTGGATGATGCGGTCGAACGCGCTCCGGTCCACCACCAGATCCTTGACCACCGGGAACGGTGCCGCGCGCCAAGGCTCGATGGTGATCTCGGCGCCGTCCTCGAAGTGCCGCATGTGGAGCTGGCAGGTCGTGGTGGCGCGCTGTTCGCCGTGGGCGACGCCGTTGATGACCATGCCGCACATGCCGCAGATGCCTTCGCGGCAGTCGTGGTCGAAGGCGATCGGGTCGTCGCCTTCGAGGATCAGCTTCTCGTTGAGGACGTCCAGCATCTCCAGGAACGACATGTCCGGGGACACGTCCTCAACCTTGTACGTCACCATGCGGCCCTTGTCCGAGGGTCCGCTCTGACGCCATACGCGCAGGGTCAGATTCACTTGTAGCTCCGCTGGGTCATCTTGACGTACTCGTACTCGAGCTCTTCCTTGTGCAGCACCGGCCCCTCAGGGGAGTGCTCCCAGGCCGAGACGTGCGCGAAATGCTCGTCGTCGCGCAGCGCCTCGCCGTCAGCGTCCTGCGACTCGGCGCGGAAGTGGCCGCCGCAGGACTCCGTACGGACGAGGGCGTCCAGGCACATCAGCTCGGCCAGGTCGAAGAAGTCGGCCACCCGGCCGGCCTTCTCGAGCACCTGGTTGAGCTCTTCGGCGGTGCCGGACACCTTGACGTTCTGCCAGAACTCCTCGCGCAGCTCGGGGATGCGCTCCAGGGCCTTGCGCAGCGACTCCTCGGTGCGCTCCATGCCGCAGTAGTCCCACATGAGCTTGCCGAGCTCGCGGTGGAAGGAGTCGGGGGTGCGGGTGCCGTTGACGGCGAGCAGCCGGTCGATCCTGGTACGGACCTTGATCTCGGCTTCGGCCACGGCCTCCTCGTCCACGTCCCCGTAGGGGCCGTTGGCGAGGTAGTCGCCGATGGTGGTCGGTAGCACGAAATATCCGTCGGCGAGGCCCTGCATCAGCGCGGACGCGCCGAGGCGGTTGGCGCCGTGGTCGGAGAAGTTGGCCTCGCCGATGACGAACAGGCCGGGGATCGTGGACTGCAGGTCGTAGTCCACCCACAGGCCGCCCATCGTGTAGTGCACGGCGGGGTAGATGCGCATCGGCACGTCGTACGGGTTCTCGCCGGTGATGCGCTCGTACATCTCGAAGAGGTTGCCGTACTTCTTCTCGACGGCGTCGCGGCCGAGGCGGTTGATCGCGTCCCGGAAGTCCAGGTAGACACCCAGGCCGCCGGGGCCGACGCCGCGGCCCTCGTCGCAGACGTTCTTGGCGGCGCGGGAGGCGATGTCGCGCGGCACCAGGTTGCCGAAGCTCGGGTAGATGCGCTCCAGGTAGTAGTCGCGCTCCTCCTCGGGGATGTCGCCGGGGGCGCGCTCGTCGTTCTTGCGCAGCGGCACCCAGACGCGGCCGTCGTTGCGCAGCGACTCCGACATGAGCGTCAGCTTCGACTGGTACTCGCCGGACACCGGGATGCAGGTCGGGTGGATCTGCGTGTAGCAGGGGTTGGCGAAGTACGCGCCGCGCTCGTGCGCCCGCCAGATGGCGGTGGTGTTGCAGCCCTTGGCGTTGGTGGACAGGAAGAACACGTTCCCGTAGCCGCCGGTGGCGAGGACGACGGCGTCGGCGAGGTGGCGCTCGATCTCGCCGGTGACCATGTCGCGCACGATGACGCCGCGCGCCCGCCCGTCGGAGATGATCAGGTCGAGCATCTCGTGCCGGGTGTGCATCTCGACGGTTCCGGCCGCGACCTGGCGCTCCAGCGCCTGGTAGGCGCCGAGCAGGAGCTGCTGTCCCGTCTGGCCGCGGGCGTAGAAGGTGCGGGAGACCTGGGCTCCGCCGAAGGAGCGGGTGTCGAGCAGGCCGCCGTACTCGCGGGCGAACGGCACGCCCTGGGCCACGGCCTGGTCGATGATGTTCACGGAGACCTGCGCGAGGCGGTAGACGTTCGACTCGCGGGCGCGGAAGTCGCCGCCCTTCACGGTGTCGTAGAAGAGGCGGTAGATGGAGTCGCCGTCGCCGCGGTAGTTCTTGGCGGCGTTGATGCCGCCCTGCGCGGCGATGGAGTGGGCGCGGCGCGGGGAGTCCTGGTAGCAGAAGGACTTGACGTTGTAGCCCAGCTCGCCCAGGGTCGCCGCGGCCGAGCCGCCCGCCAGGCCGGTGCCGACGACGATCACGTTGAGCTTGCGCTTGTTGGCCGGGTTGACCAGCTTGGCGCTGAACTTGCGCTTCTCCCACCGCTCCTCGATGGGCCCTTCGGGCGCCTTGGTGTCCCTGATCTCGGAACCTTCGGTGTACTTCACTTGACAACTCCGAACGTGATCGCGAGGGGCGGGACCAGGAAGCCGATCACCAGGACGAGGGAGAGCAGCCCGGCGGTGGCGCGCAGCGCCTTGTTGCGGTCCTTGTTGGCCCAGCCGAGGGTCTGGAAGGCGCTCCAGACGCCGTGGCGCAGGTGCAGGCCGACCATGGCGACGGCCACGACGTAGATGAGCGTGACCCACCAGCGGGACGGGTCGAAGCCGTCGATCATCCGGTCGGCCGCGGACGAGGCGGTGCCCGCCGGGTTGACGACGCCGAAGGTCAGGTCGAGCAGGTGCCAGATCACGAAGAGCACGATCGTCACGCCGCCCCATCGCATGATGTGCGTGGCGTAGCCGTTCGCCTGCGACTTCTTGGCCACGTACTTGACGGGCCTGGCCTTGCCCGCGCGGCGGGACAGCGAGATCGCGGCCCACATGTGCAGGACGACCGCGATGACGAGGCCGATCTCCAGAAGAGTCAGGATCGTGCGGTACGGCGCGAACGGCTCCAGCAGCGTGCGCAGCCAGTGGGCGTACTCGTTGAAGGAGTCACGGCCGAAGAAGATCTTCAGGTTGCCCAGCATGTGCAGCACGAGAAAGCTCACCATCACGGCGCCCGTGACGGCCATGACGACTTTCTTGCCGTTGGACGAGCTCAGGAACCCGCCTGGCTTCTTCGGCGTTGGAGTCTTCTTGGAAGCAGGGGTGTTAACAGGCGCGGTGGCGGAGCCGCGCTCTATCGTGGCAGTCACGTTTAAACGCTAGGTATCCAGCGATGATCCGTCCAAGTCATGATGGGCTTGGTTTCGATAGCCTAAGGCTATGATGTGGGCAGGCGCGGCTTTTACCGGCCGCTTACGCCGCGCCGGTGCGAGGAATATCACATGCAGTTTCAGCAGCTCGCGTACTTCGTGGCGGTGGCGGAGACCCGGCACTTCACCCAGGCGGCCGAGCGCATGCGGGTCGCCCAGCCGTCGCTCAGCAAGCAGATCAAGGCGCTGGAGGACGATCTCGGCGCCCGGCTGTTCTCCCGGGCGCGCGGCAACGTCACGCTGACGGCCGCCGGTGAGGCGCTGCTGCCGCTGGCCCGCCGCATCCTGGCCGACGCCGACACCGCCAGGCAGGAGGTGGCCCAGCTCGCCGGGCTGCGCCGGGGCCGGGTGCGGCTGGGCGCCACGCCGTCGCTGTGCGCGGGGCTGCTGGCCGACGCGCTGGCCCGCTTCCACCGCGCGTACCCGGGCATCGAGCTGCTGGTCGAGGAGGGCGGCTCGCGCGACCTGGTCAGGGCGCTGGCCAGGGGGCAGCTCGACCTGTCGCTGATCATCATGCCGCTGCAGAGCGACGACCCCGCGCTGGTGACCGAGGAGATCCTGCGCGAGAACCTGGTGGTCGTCTCGCCGTCGCACGAGCAGATCAAGGGCCCGTACCTGCACATCGAGGACCTGCGCGGCAGGCCGATGGTGATGTTCAGGCGCGGCTACGACCTGCGGGAGGCCACGCTGACGGCGTGCCGGCAGGCCGGGTTCGAGCCGCGGTTCGCGGTGCAGGGCGGCGAGATGGACGCGGTGCTGCGGTTCGTGGAGGCGGGGCTGGGGGTGGCGGTGGTGCCCTCGATGGTGCTCGACGGCCGGCCCGGTCTGCTGGGCACGCCGCTGGCGCCGCCGGGGCTGAGCCGTACGATCGCGCTGGCCCACCGCAAGGACGTCGAGCCGACGAGGGCCGCGCAGGCGTTCAGGGAGACGCTGCTGGCGTTCGTGGTCGAGGCCGGTCACGAAGGCACGCTTCCACAAGGGGTGGCGCTCATCGCAGAATGAGCAACAAGAACGCACAACCCTGAGAGGCGTTTTGACGGCAAATCTCTCGGAGACGCTGACGCTGCTGCTCATCGAGGACGACGACGGAGACGCCTTCCTTGTCGAGGAGTTGCTGAAGCAGGCCATGGCGCCGCCCCGGATCTTCCGGGCGCGGAGCCTGAGCGAGGCCAGGACGAAGCTGACCTCCCAGATCCAGTGCGTGCTCGTCGATCTCTCCCTGCCGGACGCCAGCCGCCTGGAGGCGCTGGACGAGGTGCTGGCGATCGCCTCACCGCACACGGCCGTGCTGGTGCTCACCGGGCTGAGGGACGTGCACGTCGGCGTCTCGGCCGTCCAGTCGGGCGCGCAGGACTACCTGGTCAAGGGCGATGTGGACGCGCGGCTGCTGGTCCGCTCGATCAGGTACGCGATGGAACGCAAACGCGCCGACCTGGCGCAGCTCAAGCTCGTCAAGGCGGAGCTGACGGCCAAGGAGAACGCCCGGCTGGAGGGCGCCCTGCTGCCCGACCCGCTGCTGCGTACCACCGCCATCGAGCACATGACCCGCTACCTGCCGGGCAGCGGCGGCACGCTGGCCGGCGACTTCTTCGACACCGTGCAGACGCCGGACGGCTCGGTGCACGTCATGGTCGGCGACGTGTGCGGGCACGGCCCCGACGAGGCCGCGCTGGGGGTGGCGCTGCGCATCGCCTGGCGCACGCTGGTGCTGGCCGGGCAGACGGGTGACACGCTGCTGCGTACGCTCGACACGCTGTTGCGGGCGGAGCGCAAGGCGCCCGAGATCTTCACCACCCTGTGCATGGCCACGATCAGCCCTGACCTGTGCTCGGCCAGGATGCGGGTGGTCGGTCACCCGCCTCCCGTGCTGGTGCGCGACGGCGCGGTCGAGGTGGTGCAGGGCACGCCGTCGGGGCCGCCGCTGGGCATCTTCCCTGACGCGTCGTGGTCGGTGATCGACGTCCCGCTCGGCGGGCAGTGGTCGATGATGCTCTACACCGACGGCCTGATCGAGGCGGCCGTGGGCGAGCCCAGCAAGTTCCTGGGCGTGGACGGCCTGGTGGAGCTGGTACGCGAGCACGGCGCCATCGACCTCGACCGGCTCATCACCCATGTGGGCACGTTGAGCGACGACCTGGCGGTGGTCATGTTGCGGAGGAGAACTGGATGAGCATTCACCCGCTGCCGCCGCCCAAGGCGCCCACGGGGCTGGGCAGGCTGCCGGTCGCCCGCTGGTTCGTGGTGATCGGGGCGCTGGCGGCCGTCACGTTCGCCGCCGGGGTCGCGATCGTCATGACGATGAGCAGCCAGGCGGAGGCGCTCAACCCGCGCCCCGACGTGGCCGCCCAGCTCGACCGGCTGAACGCGGCCCTGATCGTGGTGTTCGCCCTGCTGCTGGCGCTGGGCGTGGCGCTGGCGTCGGTGGTGCGGTACGCGGTGCTCAAGCCGATCGACCAGCTCACCGCCCAGGTCCGCACGGTCGCGGGCGGCGACTTCGACCACGACCTGCACGTCGACCGCCCGGCGGAGCTGGCGGAGCTGTCCAGCCACATCGACTCCATGCGCGCCCGCATCGTGGCGGCCTGGCGGGTGGCCACCGACCAGACGGAGGAGCTGCGCAGGTCGAACGGGGAGCTGGAGCAGTTCGCGTACGTGGCCAGCCACGACCTCCAGGAGCCGCTGCGCAAGGTGGCCAGCTTCACCCAGATGCTGGAGCAGCGCTACGGCCCGCAGCTCGACGAGCGGGCCAGGCAGTACATCCACTTCGCCGTGGACGGCGCCAAGCGCATGCAACTGCTCATCAACGACCTGCTCGACTTCTCCAGGGTCGGCCGGGTGACCGGCGAGAAGGGCGAGATCGACTCCGGCGAGACGCTGGACCGGGCGCTCGACAACCTCTCGGCCACGATCGAGGACTCCGGCGCCACCGTCACCCGCGACGAGCTGCCCCGCGTCCACGGCAACGAGCTGCAGCTCACCCAGCTCTTCCAGAACCTGATCGAGAACGCCGTCAAGTTCCGCTCGGAGGAGCCGCCGCGCGTGCACATCGGGGTCAGGCGCGACGGCGACCTGTGGGAGTTCAGTTGCGCCGACAACGGCATCGGGGTCGAGCCCAAGTACGCCGACCGCATCTTCCTCATCTTCCAGCGCCTGCACCCGCGCGACGTGTATCCAGGGACCGGCATCGGGCTTGCCCTGTGCCGGAAGATCGTCGAGTATCACGGCGGGCAGCTCTGGCTCGACGGCGACTCCGGCTCCGGCGGCCACGGCGCCACGTTCCGCTGGACGCTACCCGTGGTGGAGGCGAGTGATCGATGAACGGCTGGCGGCCGATCGAGGTGCTCCTGGTGGAGGACGACCAGGGCGACATCCTGCTCACCAAGGAGGCCTTCGACCTGAACAAGGTGCGCAACCGGCTGCACGTGGTCAACGACGGCGAGCAGGCGATGGCGTTCCTGCGCCAGGACGAGGGCTACGCGCAGGCGCCGCGGCCCGACCTGATCCTGCTGGACCTGAACCTGCCGCGGATGGGCGGGATGGAGGTGCTGCGTGAGGTGAAGGCGGACGTGATGCTCAGGACGATCCCGGTGGTGATCCTGACGACGTCGGAGGCGGAGGAGGACATCCTGCACAGTTACCGCCTGCACGCCAACGCATATGTCTCGAAACCGGTGGATTTCGAGCAATTTATCCGTGTTGTCCGGCAAATTGATGATTTTTTCGTGACTGTGGTGAAGTTGCCGGTGCAGGGGTAGCGGCCTGACGCGCGTACGTGACAGGAATCACAGTCAGTCATCGAAAAAGTGAGTGACCCCGCTCACAAATCTCGATCCTGTCGTCGTAACGTATCCCCCACCAACGCGCGCCCGAGCGGGATTCCGCCGTATGAGCGCGCCCAGCGAAACGAAACCCGGACCCCCTGCGCAGAAGGGTCCGCGGGAGGTGGAGAGGTCCGCGATGACCCAGACGACGCCCGACGCTCCGGTCCGACGGCAGCGTGCGCAAGTCAAGGTGCGCACCCTGCGCACAGACAGATGGTGGCTGGCCCCGCTCCTGACATTCCTCGGGCTCAGCTCGTTCCTCATCTACGGTGTATGGGCCATCATCGACACCAGCTACTTCGTCGATCCCTACATCGCCCCGTTCGCCTCGCCCTGCCTGGCGACCTCCTGCGAGGAGGGCGCGCGCTTCCTGGGCTGGGCGCCGATCGGCGACTGGTACGCCCTGCCGCCCGGCCTGATCATCCTCGGCCTGCCCGGCGGCTTCCGGCTGACCTGCTACTACTACCGCAAGTCCTACTACCGCTCGTTCTGGCTGTCCCCGCCGGCGTGCGCGGTGCAGGAGCCGCACGGCAAGTACACCGGTGAGCGGCGCTTCCCGCTCATCCTGCAGAACATCCACCGGTACTTCTTCTACGGCGCCATCGTGATCGGCCTGATCCTGGCCTACGACGCCATCCTGGCGCTCGTGCACAAGCCGCTCGGCCTGGGCTCGTGGGTCCTGATCGCCAACGCGGTGCTGATCAACGCCTACACGCTGTCGTGCCACTCCTGCCGGCACATCACCGCGGGACGCCTCAACCACTTCTCCCGCCACCCGCTGCGGTACCGGGCCTGGACGTTCGTCTCCAAGCTCAACGCCAAGCACCAACCCCTCGCGTGGGCCTCGATGTTCTCCGTCATGGGCGCCGACCTGTACGTCCGCCTGGTGGCCAAGGGCATCATCGCCTTCCCGTACGCGTAAGGACAGCTTTCAGTGGAAAACACGCACAACACAGAGCGCCACGAGTACGACGTCGTCGTCATCGGCGCGGGCGGCGCCGGCCTGCGAGCCGCCATCGAGGCCCGCCAGCAGGGCAAGCGCACGGCGATCGTCTGCAAGTCGCTGTTCGGCAAGGCGCACACGGTCATGGCCGAGGGCGGCGCCGCCGCCGCGATGGGCAACGTCAACCCCGACGACAACTGGATGGTGCACTTCCGTGACACCATGCGGGGCGGCAAGTTCCTCAACAACTGGCGGATGGCCGAGCTGCACGCCAAGGAGGCCCCCGACCGGGTGTGGGAGCTGGAGGCCTGGGGAGCGCTGTTCGACCGCACCAAGGACGGCAAGATCAGCCAGCGGAACTTCGGCGGGCACGAGTACCCGCGGCTCGCACACGTGGGCGACCGTACCGGGCTGGAGCTCATCCGCACGCTGCAGCAGCGCGTCGTCGCCCTCCAGCAGGAGGACTACGAGACGCACGGCGACTACGAGGCCTACATCAAGGTCTTCGCCGAGTGCACCGTCACCCGGCTGCTCAAGGACGGCGACGCGATCTCCGGCGCGTTCGGCTACTGGCGCGAGACCGGCAACTTCGTGCTCTTCGACGCCCCCGCCGTGGTGCTCGCCACCGGCGGCATCGGCAAGTCCTACGTCGTCACGTCCAACTCCTGGGAGTACACCGGCGACGGCCACGCGCTGGCCCTGCTCGCCGGCGCGAACCTGATCAACATGGAGTTCATCCAGTTCCACCCCACCGGGATGGTCTGGCCGCCCTCCGTGCGCGGCATCCTCGTCACCGAGTCCGTCCGCGGCGACGGCGGAGTGCTGCGCAACTCCGAGGGCAAGCGCTTCATGTTCGACTACATCCCGGACGTCTTCAGGGACAAGTACGCCACCACCGAGGAGGAGGGCGACCGCTGGTACACCGACCAGGCCAACAACCGCCGCCCCCCGGAGCTGCTGCCGCGTGACGAGGTGGCCCGCGCGATCAACGCCGAGGTGAAGGCCGGGCGCGGCTCGCCCCAGGGCGGCGTGTTCCTCGACGTCTCCACCCGGCTGCCCGCCGAGGAGATCAAGAAGCGGCTGCCGTCGATGCACCACCAGTTCAAGGAGCTGGCCGACGTCGACATCACCGCCGAGCCCATGCAGGTGGGCCCCACCTGCCACTACATCATGGGCGGCGTCGAGGTGGACGCCGACAGCGGCGCGGCGGCCGTGCCCGGCCTGTTCGCGGCCGGCGAGGTCTCCGGCGGCATGCACGGCTCCAACCGGCTGGGCGGCAACTCGCTGTCCGACCTGCTGGTGTTCGGGCGCAGGGCGGGCGCGGGCGCGGCCACGTACGTGGACTCGCTCAAGGCCAGGCCCAAGGTGCTGCCCGAGCAGGTGGAGTCCGCCAGGGAAGAGGCGCTGGCGCCGCTCGACCGCAGCGGCGAGAACCCGTACGAGGTGCACCACGAGCTCCAGCGCACCATGAACGACCTGGTCGGCATCATCCGCAAGGCCGAGGAGATCACCGAAGCCCTCGGCGTCGTGGAGAAGCTCAAGGAGCGCGTGCGCATGGTCGGCGCGGCCGGCTCGCGCATCTACAACCCCGGCTGGCACCTCGCGATCGACCTGCGCAACATGGTGCTGGTGTCGGAGTGCGTGGCGCGCGCCGCGCTCAAGCGCGAGGAGAGCCGCGGCGGGCACACCCGCGACGACTTCCCCGGCATGAACCCCGGCTGGCGCCGCAAGCTGCTCGTCTGCTCCACGCAGGACGGCTCCTCCGTAAAGGTGGAGGAGCAGGAACAGCCGCCGATGCGCGACGACCTGATCACCCTGTTCGACCGGGACGAGCTGCAGAAGTACCTCACCGACGAAGAGATGGCCGAGTTCGACGGGATAGCGAAGTCATGAGCTACAAGGCAAAGTTCAAGGTCTGGCGCGGTGAGGGCGGCGAGGGCAGGCTCGAGGACTTCACGGTGGAGGTGAACGAGGGCGAGGTCGTCCTCGACATCATCCACCGCCTCCAGGCCACCCAGGCGCCCGACCTCGCCGTCCGGTGGAACTGCAAGGCGGGCAAGTGCGGCTCGTGCAGCATGGAGATCAACGGCAAGCCGCGGCTCGGCTGCATGACCCGGATGTCCACCTTCTCCGAGGACGAGACCATCACGGTCACGCCGATGCGGACGTTCCCCGTCATCAAGGACCTCGTCACCGACGTCTCCTACAACTACCAGAAGGCCCGGGAGGTGCCCTCCTTCACGCCGCCGAGCGGGGTGCAGCCGGGCGAGTACCGGATGAAGCAGATCGACGTGGAGCGCTCGCAGGAGTTCCGCAAGTGCATCGAGTGCTTCATGTGCAACAACGTCTGCCACGTGATCCGCGACCACGAGGAGAACAAGACCAACTTCTCCGGTCCCCGCTTCCTCATGCGGATCGCCGAGCTGGACATGCACCCGTACGACGTGGCGGACCGGCAGGAGGAGGCCCAGGAGGAGCACGGGCTCGGCTACTGCAACATCACCAAGTGCTGCACCGAGGTCTGCCCCGAGCACATCAAGATCACTGACAACGCGCTGATCCCGATGAAGGAGCGCGTGGTGGACCGCAAGTACGACCCGCTGGTGTGGCTGGGCAACAAGATCCTCAGGCGCAAGTAGCGATGAGAAGGGCGGGGCCGGTTCACCCGGCCCCGCCCTTCTTCATGTCCGCTGCTACTTCTTCTTCCTGCCGAACCGCCGGCGCGTGCTGTCCGGCATCTCCTTCGTCGGCTCCGACCCCTGCACGGGCTCGGGCTCCACGGCGGGCGGAGGCAGCGGCTGGACGGCCGTCACGTCCGCGTCGGGGGCCAGGTAGGGCGGCGGCTCGTACTCGGCGGTGCCCTTGTCACGCACGGGCTGGAACAGCGAACCGGGCTGGTCCTGCTCCCACGGCACCGCGTCGCCCGACTCCGCGAAGGGCGCCGGGCCGAGCGGCTGCTCCACGCCGCCGTCGTACGGGTCGGCGCCGCCCGGCGGGATGTCCGCCGGCACCGGCTCGGGCGGGACCAGCGGCTCGAACGGGTCACGCTCGCGCGACCTGGGCGGCTCGCTGTAGGAGTCGAACTCGTCCGGGTGCAGCACCACGGGCTCGGGGTCCGCGGGAGGCGGCTCCTGCATGTAGCCCTGCGGCGGGTACGGGTGGTTCGGGTCCTGGTAGCCGTACTGGGGCGGGCCGCTCGGATAGGTCTGCACCGGCACGAAGCTGATGATCGGCGCGTACGCCGTACCGCCCGGATACGCCGGAGCCGGGGCGGGGAAGCCACCGGCGGTGGCGGCGTAACCGGGACCCGCCGGATACCCACCACCGGCCGGATGCACGTCAGGACCGCTCATCGGGCTGGTCATCGGGCCCGTCATCGGCGGGGGGCCCGCCTTACGGACGGCCGCCGCGTGGGCCATCCTGCGCAGCCTGCCCTCGAAGATCAGCACCGCGAACAGCGCCAGCAGCACCAGCACCAGCGCCGGGATGCTCAGCTTGCGCGTCAGGTCCGTCTGGTCGAACTCCGGCGCCGCCCTGCGCAGCTCCAGCGGCACCTCCTCGGTGGAGGCGGCCTGCGTCTGGCTCGGCGGCGGGGTGCTGACGGTCTCCGTCGGCGCGATGGCCGGCATCTCGACCGACTGCTCGGGCGTGGGCGTCGTCTGGGTGACCGGCGGCACCTCGGCGGTCTGCGTCGGCAGCGGCTGCGGGTTCTGCGCCGGCGGCGTCGCCGCGGGCGTGGTCGCGGGCGCGCTGGTCGTCTTCGTGGGGGTCGGCGCCTTCGTGGTCTTCGTCGGAGTCGCGGTGACGGTCTTGGTCACCGTCGTCTCCGGCGCGTCCTCGGGCCCCGTGGGACTCGGCGAGCCTAACGTCGTGGTGACCGTGATCGTGGTCTCGGGGTTGACGTCACTGCACAGCGTCACGTCGGGGTCGCAGGGCTCCACCGGGTCGAACGCCACGGAAGCGCTCGCGCTCTGCACGATGAACGGCGTCGCACCGGCGCCCGTCAATCCGAGCGCCAGGACAATAGCGGACACGGCTGTCGCTCGCGTGCGTGCCACCGGTGCCCTCCGCGTAGTCCCGGAACCATGGTCAAGGGAATACTAGCCGGGTAAAAGTAACAGTAAAGACGGAATTACAACACCTTTCTACGGTTACGGCCCCGTTGTACCGTGACAACGACCCACAGGGCCGCCATCAGTACCCCGATACCCCCAGCAGCCCAAGGCAAAGCCTTCGGACCGTCGATCGGGCTCACCCATCGGACAGGCATAACAGGCTTGACGGCCACGGCCATCCCCCACGGAAGTGGCGCTTCCCCGCCGGTGGAGTCGCGCTGGAACGGGACAACCGCAGTGGGGAGGGTGGGGGTGGCCTGAGGCACGGCCCCCAAGGGCTGCGGCGCCGTCCCAAGCGGCACCGTCCCAAGCGGCACCGGCACCCCAGCCGCACCCCCGCTTTGCGACGCGCCCCCTGCACCTGCGCCCACGCCACCCACGCCCGCACCCGCACCCGCACCCGCAGGCCCAACGCCAGCGAGCGCGCCGGTGCCCGCCCCGGCCACGCCGCCCGCCGCACCCGCGCCCTGCGACGCGCCACCTGGCCGTGCGCCTGCGCCCACACTCGCACCCGCAGCGCCAGCGCCGAGCGCGCCTGCGCCAGCCGCAGCGGTGCCCCCGGCGCCCGTGCCGTGCGACGCGCCGCCTGAGCCCGCGCGCGCCCCGGCCACGCTCGTGCCACCCACGCCTGCGCCCACGCTGGCCGCGCCCGTTCCGCCCGCGCCTACGCCTGTGCCCGTGCTCTGCGGCGCGCCGCCCGACCTCGCATCCCGCACCAAACCCGGCACCGCGCCCGGAGCGGCGAGAAGCCCACCACGCCGCGACCCGGTGACCGCCCGAGCGCGACGCGACGCCACCCGCGCCCGAGGGGCCACGACCCGCGCCTCAGCCCGCCGAGGCCGCAGCCGATCCACAGGGCCGGTGACCGTGGCCGACTCCCCCGGGATCACCTCCCCACCCCGCACAGCCGCGGTCCTGCTCATGGTCGTCAGCCCCCCGTCCCCGACATCCCGCACCCGCGCCACAGCCGCCAGCACCACTTCCTCACCCCCGGCAGGCGCCCGAACGGTGACATCCACCGCCCGCTCCCCCGAGACCTTGCCCAACGCACACACCCGCGTCCCGGACAACTGCGGAGCCGGCCTCCCCACCACGGCCAACGCCCGCATGGCCACCGCCCCGGCCACGGACAGCCCGCTACCGTCAGACGTCCCACCGACCTGGGGAATCTCCCCGACGACGGAAGCACTCCCGACCCGGACAGGACCCGTACCAGTAACGGCACCCGTACCAGAAACAGGAGCCGCACCAGAAACAGGAGCAGCAGGAACCGCAGAGGACTCGACCGGCGCCCCCGCCTCGCAGGCCACCCCGGCCAACGCCTCCACAGGACTGGCCGCCACCGCGACCCGAGCTCCCCGCGCCATCCCGTTCAACCGCACCCGGAACCGCTGCGTATCCCCGGTCCTGACCCACTGACCGACCCCATCGCCCCCGCTGACCCGTTCCAGCACCAGCGACACCCCGGCCGCCGCCACGGGCACGGAGGGCACAGCCACCAGGATCAGCACACCGCCGACGACCCAGCTCCTCCGCATGGCTCCCCACTCCCCCGCCGCGACAAATTACGCACAGTAATCATTGTGTCACAGAGAGGGATGTCCTAATCACGGAGGAGCAGATTCTCCACAGTCTTCATGATCGGCAGATCGGCCCCCAGCCACTCCACGTCGTAGTACTCCCCAGGCCCGAGCCACCGCAGCGCCAGATGCTCCTTGGCCTCCGGCCGCCCCGACAGCAGGGAGCAGAGCCAGACGCGCATCACGTACCCCTCGGCCAGCGGCCAGTCACCGCCGACGCGCTCACCCACCGCGATCTCGACGCCCAGTTCCTCCCGGCACTCACGGACCAGCGCCTGCGGCTCGCTCTCCCCCGGGTCCACTTTCCCGCCGGGGAACTCCCAGCCGCCGGCGAGCGCGGCGGGCTCGGCGCGCTGGGCTGCCAGTACGCGCCCGCCAGGAGCGACGATCACCGCGGCGACGACCACAATGCTCATAGGGAAGGATTCTGCAGCTTCTTGATCTGTTCCAGCACATCGGGGTTCTGCAGGGGACGGGTGAAGCCGACCCGGTTGTCGCGCGCCAGGTAGCTGGTGACCTTGATGGGCCCGCACAGCCGGCACCTGGCCTCCAGCATCTTGCCCTTCGACACGACCAGCCCGACATGGCCGGGGTTGTCGGCCGAGGTGCCCGGACCGGCGTTGAAGAACACCAGGTCCCCGGGCTGTTCCTCACCCTCTAACACCTTCACGCCGAACGGCCACTGCGTGAACGTGGTGCGCGGGATCGCCAGCCCCGCCGCCTTGTAGGCCGCGTAGATGACGCCCGAGCAGTCGAAGGAGTCGGGCCCCGTGCCGCCCCACAGGTACGGCTTGCCGCGCTGGGCCAGCGCGTACTGCAGGATCTTGGCCACGAGGTCGCTCGGCGCGGCCTCGACCAGCGGCTCGTCGCACTCCTCAGAGGCCTGCGGCGGCACCTTGACCGTGCCGGACTTGGCGTACTTCCTGGCGATCTCCTCGACCTGGTCGACGTACCACCAGGCCCGGTTGTAGACGAACAGCGCCTGCCGGACGTTCTCGGGGGCGCCGTTGCGCTTGAGCATCTTGGCGGCGCCGAGGATGGCGTCGGCCGGGTTGTAGACGTCGGCCACGCCGTCGTCGTCGCCGTCGGAGGCGTACCCGTTGAACTGGGACGTCGTCGGGATCCTGGCCTTGCCGCCCCACGTGGAGATGAGGAACTGCATGGGCCCGGCCGCGCCGGCGGCGTTGGTGCCGCTGCTGACGCCGGGCAGGGTGGAGCGTCCGTGGTCGGTCTCGCGCTTGCCGACGGCGGCCAGGATGTTCCACTGGACGCCGATCTTCTTGCCGTACTCCTTGTACAGCTCCAGGTACTCGGTCGGGATGTCGGAGGTGGCGGAGTCGGAGACCTCCTCGACCTGGGCGGTGTCCTCGCAGTCGACGCCGGCGCCGCCGTCGGACAGGAACGACGGCATCGACATCAGCAGCAGCGGCGACACGATGACGGCCACCAGGAGCAGCAGCCCCGCCGCGCCGATGATCAGAGCGAGCCGGGCGCGAGAGAGCTTCACTGATCACCCTCCTGGCCTTCGGTGGACGGCAGGATGTCGTAGACGCGCCAGTCCGCGCCGAGCTGGCTGACCGTGACCGCGTACTCCTCCGTGGCCAGCTTGTTGCCGCTGGCGGCGGTGACCTGCCTGCTCGCGGTGACGACGAACACGATGGAGAACTTCTCGACCTGCCTGATCTCCTTCAGGTGGGCGGTGGCCGTGGAGACGGTCTGGTCGGTGCGGTTCTGCTCGACGAAGCCCGCGGAGGTGACCGTCCTGGTCAGTGTGCCCGCCAGCTCCGGCGTCGTGTACGCCTTCAGCCGCTCCGCGTACGCCGCCGGGTCCTCGTCGTACCGGTAGGTGCCGTAGGCGGCGGTGAACCGCTCGGCCAGGTCCGCCGCGGCGGCGAGCTGCTCCTTCTGCATCGGCAGGTACGCGTAGACGTCGAACGGCGCGGCACTGGCGGTCGCCAGCGGCGTGCTCGACGCCACGGCGGAGCTGGTGGCGACGCTCGCCTCCGGCTCCGGCGCGGCCTGGTCGGAGGAGTCCGGCCACATCGTCAGGTAGATGCCGACCGCTGCGATGACCACGACGACGGCGGCGAAGGCCACCCCCCGCCTGTCACCTGGCTGCGCCATGTTCAGTCCTTGTCCGGGTTGTTCGGCTTGAGCCAGAACGGCACGTCGGTGCTGTCACCTCCGGAGCCGCCGCCGTTGCGGCCGCTGCGCAGCCAGAGCGGGGGCGCTTCCGAGGTGCGGGACGACGGCTCGTCGGAACCGAAGATCCGCGGGCCGGACGACGTGCCACCCGACCGGGATCCGCCGTTGCCTGACCCGCCGCCGAAGAGACCGCCCGAACCACCCGAGCCACGGGAGCCGTTGGAACCGCCACCGAACAGACCGCCGCCCGAGCCACGCGAGCCGCCGGAGCCACGCGAGCCACCACCGGAGCCGCGCGAGCCACCACCGAACAGGCCGCCCCCACCGGAGCCGCCACGCGAACGGGCACCGCCCGAGCCGCCAGAGGAGCCGCCGAAGCGCGACGTGCGGGCGCCCGTGCTCCGCGTGCCACCCGCCGACCCGGCCGACCCACCGGCCGGTCCGCCCCGCCGGGCCCAGCCGCCGCCGGACGCCCCGCCGAACCAGCCGCCCGCGGAGCCGGTGCCACCGGACCCGCCCGTACCACCGGAGCCGCCGGAGCCGCCTGACGTCGGCGACCCGGCGCCCACCCGGGGCCCACCGGCCGCCGGGCCCCGGCCGCGACCGGCCGTGCCGCCCAGGTTGAGCGGCGGCGCGGTGCCCCTGCGGGGTTCGAGCGGAGCCCGTCCCGCGGCCTTGCCCTGCGCGTCGGTGTCGAGCGGAGCCGCCGTGGCCGGGATGCGGGTGCCCGCCTGAGCGCCCTCCCCTTCCTCGCCGCGTACGCGCACCTGGCCTGCCGCCGCGGAGGCCGCCGCGCCCGCCGGGCCGCCGGCCGCGCCCGCCGCCCTGATCAGCGGCTCGGCCTTGCGCAGGCCCCAGCGGCCGATCCGGGCGGAGGCGACCGGCGGCAGCGCGCCCGCCGACCGTTCGAGCACGGAGGAACTGGCGGCCTCGCCGAGCATCCGGGTGGTGACCGTGTGCCCGCTCATCGAGGCGAACAGGTGCTGGAACGGCCGCCGGTAGAAGAACACCGCGATCGTCAGCAACGCCATGAACAGCACCTGCATGCCCCACGGCATGGCCGTCGAGATGATCAGCGCGTACCCGTACACGAGCACGCTGAGCACGATCGTCAGCACGGCCTGCCGCAGCAGCGTGCCGACGAGCATCTCCACCCAGCGCATGGCGATGATCCGCCCGCTGCCTGGATGCACGCCGATCAGCAGGAAGATCGGCCCCAGGATGAGCAGCAGCAGGAAGCCCACCTTCAGCACCAGCAGCGAGACCGCCACCAGGAAGATGAGCAGCCCGGCCACCAGGGCCGCGATGAACGCTCCGACGGCCACGCCGAGCCGGTTGGACCAGTCGCGTCCTGAGAAGGTGGCGTAGCGGGGGTCGTTCCTCAGCTTCTCGGCCAGCGAGGCGTACTCCGACTGCCTGGCCCCCACGTCGGGGGCGGGCTGGCCGGCCTGCGGCGGCGGGACCGACTGCATCTCCAGCACCTTGCGGCCCCAGTCGCGCACGACGGGCTGCTGCGGGTCGGCGGTGCCGAACAGGCCCACCAGCCACGGCTTGCAGACCAGGGTGGACCACAGCGCGTCGGCGTTCTGGTCGACGCCCGCCGTGCCGGTCTGGGCGTACCCGCCGGCCTGCACCTGCGGGTTGGCGGTGCCGGGCGGGGGCAGGCAGGACGCGCCGCCTGCGCCCGGCAGGCCGGAGAAGGCGGAGTTGACCACCTCGCCGGTCTTGTCCGTGACGACCTTGCCCAGTCCGGTGAAGTCGCCGGGACGGCTGAAGAACCAGACCGCCACGGTAACCGCCAGCACCATCCAGATGACGCCCTCGGCGGTCGTGGTGGCGCGCTTGCGGATCAGCCCGTACCAGGCCAGCCAGATGGCGCCGAGGATGACGATCGGACGGAGGTAGGGCCAGTACATGGCGTTCGACAGGTTCGTGACGATGTCGTCGACCACGTCCTTGATGGACTGCAGCGGCCCTTCCGTCGCCGCCGCCTGGTACGTGGTGATCGTCAGCCGGTCGACCGCCTTGGCCGCCGTGAAGATGCCGTTGGCCCACATGTTGCCGAGCACGGCCACGTAGTCGGAGCAGGTCAGGTCGTGCGTGTGCCAGAACTGGCCGCTCATGCCGAACTGGCCGTAGTTCGTGGTCGGCGCCTGCGGGCCGCTCGCCGGAGCCGGCGCCTGGATGAGGCCGTCGACGCCGCTGCCGACCATCTCGACGTTGAGCGGGCCCGACAGGTCACAGGGGGCCGCGGCGGCCGGGGTGGTGGCGGCGCCCAGCACGAGCGGGACCGCCAGGACGGCGCCGACGATCGCGAGCACGACCGCCGATCGTCGGGATAGCCGGATCTTCATGACCGTACCTCCTGCGCCCTGCCCACGCCCCCTTGAAGATCATGCCCGTTGCCGTCGGGTTTGTCGTGTGTCGGGTTCGTGTCGAGCCAGCGGAGAAGCTCCTCGGAGATCAGGTCTACTCCGATTCGGCCCGCCCTGCCATCCAGATCGCGGAATACGCATTCGCCGTTCCCCAGCGAGCGCAGCACGGCCTTGTGCTCTTCCGACGGCTCCACCCCGAGCAGGGACATGACGTGGTCCACCTCCACCCGTTCGGTGGACCTGAACGCGAACACGGACGACAGGCAGTTGGTCACCTGTTCGTTGAGCAGGTCTCCCGCGTTCTGCGAGACCAGCACGAGAGCGGTGTTGCGGGAGCGGCCCATCCGGCTGACCTCGGGCACCAGCTTGGCGCCCTCGGGCGTGGAGGTGATCGCCCACGCCTCGTCCAGGAAGATCGCCTTGGGGGTGCGCCGGTCGAGGCCGTTCATCAGCCTGCGCGCGAACTGGGACACCAGGTAGAGCAGGGCGACGGAGAGCCGCTGCTCGTAGGAGTAGTCCTCCCTGCCCGTGGTCACGTCGGGCAGCGTCAGGCCGCCCAGCGTGAACACCGTCGTCCACCCCTCGGTGTCGATCTGGTCGCCGCCGGACGGGTCGAAGCAGAGCCTGGCCAGGTGCATCTCGGACATCGAGCGCAGCACCGCGCCGAGGTTCTTCGAGGCGGGGTCGTCGGCCTGCTCCAGGTAGTCGACGACCTTGCCCAGCGAGGGGTCCTCGCCGTTGGAGACCGCCGCCACCGCCTGGATCATCGCCGACTCGCGCTCCTCCGACATGCGCGGCAGCAGCAGCCGCAGCGTCTCGGTCGCCATCGTCTTCTTCGCCGCGATGTCGTCGCCGAACGAGAACGGGTCGAGCAGCCCCGGCGCGGCCGACCCCAGCGGGATCACCCGCGCCTTGCGGCCCCGCTTCTCCAGGAGCTGCACCAGCGACTCCGCGTCGCCCTTCGGGTCGATCACCGCGACCGTCACGCCGCGCAACGCCATCTGGTAGATCATCAGCAGCGCGAGCGTCGTCTTGCCGCCGCCCGGCTCGCCGGTGATCGCGATGGCGGTCGGCCGGTTGCGGGTGGCCGCCACCAGCGGGTCGAAGTGCACGATGCTGCGCGCCCTGCCGACCGTCTCCCCGATGTACGGGCCCAGCCAGCCCTCGTTGCCGTCGTCCAGCCGGTCGCCCAGATCGACCGTGGCCGTGGCCATGCCGCCCGCGATCGTGCGCAGCGGCTGGCGCTGGGCGTAGGCGTTGATGCCCACCTTCTCGCCTGGCAGCGACTCGCGGAACAGCGAGAACTGGTCACCCGTCGAGTTCACGACGTCGATGCCCATGTCGCGGTAGTGCTCCACCACCGCCTCCACCCGCTGCACGCAGATGTCCTCGGTCGGGGCCGAGACGATCAGGCGGTGCCAGCCGTACACGAAGGGCAGCCGCTCCTTGGTGATGCCGTGCTCCAGCATGCGGGCCGCGTCGATCTGCTCCGCCAGCGCCAGCGGCGCCTCCGCGCCCGCCTCGCGGATGTGGTGGTCCATGTCGCGGGCGTGCGCCAGCTTGCGCGCCACGTCCTTGGACGCCTTCACCGGCGGGATCAGCCGCATGCGCGAGGAGATCTCCACCGGGAACGGCAACTGGTCGGCGAAGTGCATCCACGGCTCGCCGTCGGGGAACGGCATCAGGTCGGGGAACCGCGCGAACGACAGGTACGACACGTAGGAGTCGCCCTGCGGCTGCACGATCCGCAGCAGCGACCTGCCGTTGTGGATCTCACCCTCGACCAGCGACTCGATCTCGCCCCTGCCCCAGCGCCTGCGCGGGCTCGCCGACGGCGCGGGATCGCCCACCGCGCCGGCCGCCGCGTGCTGGAACAACCACGCCACCTCGACGGAGGTGGCGTGACGGGCGTACAGAGCGCTCGACGCGAGCGCCCGGCCGAGCCGTTCCGCCTGCTCCGTCCACCGCCCGATCTCGCTGTCGGGCACGTGGTCGTCCGTCATGCCCAGCGCCTTCTCCGTACGCTGGTAGAAGCCGAAGAGCTGGGACAACACGCCGCTGCCGAGCTGCTTGCCGCGCGGGCCGAGCCGCACGCCCAGGTAGACCTCCTTGGTCCAGAAGTCCTTGGCCCAGACGTGCCGGTACATCTCCTCCAGGTAGTCGCGCCAGCCGGACCCCTCGTCGGAGGTGGCGTTCAACGCCATGGCCCACTCGGCGGCGGGATACGTGCGGTGCGCCACCCGCAGGTGGACCTCGGCGTCGGGCATCCTGATCGCCGCCAGCGCGATCGTGATGTTGGTGGCCAGCGCCTCGCGCTCCTCCGGGGTGACGAACTCGTAGCTGACCGTCGGAAGCCGGAAGTACGCCCATGCGCAGGTGTCTGTGAGCAGGATGCGGTCGTCGAAGTAGCGGACCGCGAGGCGCTGGTGCGCTCGGGACGCCCTGCTCATGCCGCCCCCTCGGCGCATGAACGGGCCAGACCTGCTCGCTTGTTCACTTATCGCTCACCGATTCTCGTGCCCGGGGGGTCACTCGCCAACTCCTCTTCGCTCGCCGCTCGTACGGTCTGTGCCGCGAAGCCCGCGACCACCACACCGGCGAGGGCGAGATACGCCCGCCGCCCGGCCGCGCGCAACTGCCCTGGATCGACCACCTCGGCGCCACCCGGCGCCAGATCGTCCTCCCAGGGGACCCTGACGATGGCCCGGCACCTGCCTCTGGCCACCGACTCCGCCTGCTCGACGTCGGTCACCGAGCGCCTGCTGACGCCGTTGACCACCATCACCGCCCGCCTGCGCAGCTCCGCGCAGCCGTGCCCGTCGAGCCACTCGTACGTCATCGCCACCGCCTCCGGCGCCTCCTCGCTCGCCGGAACCACCAGGACGAGCTGGTCCGCGTACGGCAGCAACCTGGCCGCCAGGGCGGCGGCCGGGTCGATGACGGCCAGCTTGTAGTGGCGGTCGAGCAGGCGCATGGATTCGCCGAGCCGGTGGTCGGAGAAGAAGGACCGATCCGCGAGACGCTGCTCGGCGCCCGCGTCGGTGTCCGCGCTGACCACCTCAAGCCCGGAGGCGGTCCGCGTCGTGTAACCCCGCATGGTGAGATAGCCGCTGACCCGGTCGAGCCCTGACAGCAGCGAGGTCAGGGTCTCGGGGGTCTCCGGCTGGATCTTGCTGGTCAGCGTGCCGCCGCCGGTGTTGGCGTCGACGGCCACGACCCTGTCGTCACGCACCTGGGCGAAGGTGTGGCCGAGCATGAGCGCCGTCGTGGTCTGCCCGGCTCCGCCGGTGCAGCCCAGCACGACGATCCTCCTGCCGCCGCCGAACACGGCCCTGGCCCTCGCCTCGTCGATCTCCGATCCGTCGGTACGGACTCCGCCGCCGCCCACCACGACCTGCGCGATGCGGCGCCAGCCGCCGGAGTCCCTGCCCACCACCGACTCGATCCTGCGCACCTTGCCCTCGCCCGGCCTCGGCCCCGGCACGGGCGGCGCGGCGTCGGCGCGCCGGCCGCCTCCTCGCTCCGGCGTCTCCTGGCCCGGCAGCGCCACACCTTGGACGCTCGCCTCACGCGCCTCCGCGCCCGGCACCGCCGCGCCTCGGACACTCGCCTCACGCGCCTCCGCGCCCGGCACGTCGTGCGCCCTGGCCGCCTCACGCGGCACCGGGGCCGCGTCCGGCGTCGGCCAGCCGTGGGCGCTCGCCGCTTCACGCTCGCCGACCGTCCGGCCGTCCTCGCGGGTGGGCTCTGCGCCCCCCTCGCGTTCGTCGGCGGGCAGGCCGACGCCCTCCTGCTCGCCAGCCGCGGGCGCGCTGTGCTCCTGCACCTCGGCGCGTTCCTCGGCCACCCGCGCTTCACGCTCGTCCGCCGCGCCATCGCCTGCCGCCGCACCATCGCCGCCCGCCACCACGGCATCGCGCTCAGCCGCCACCGGCCCCTCAGCGACGTCGGCGACCGTCTCCGGCACCTCGTCGGAAGGCCCAGGCTCCTGCGCAGCCGGCCGGGGCACAGGCTTGGCGTTCGGGTTGAGCGGCGGCCAGACCCGCTGCGTACCGGGCAACAACAACCCCTGAGGCAACCGAGGCGGCTGCCCCTTCCTGTGCTGATCCCTGGCGACCTCGTCCTCACCGCGCCGCCCGCCGCCCTCGCCGCGGGCACCGTTCTCGGCCGGCGCGTCGGCACTGGCCGCCAGCTTGCGCAGCCGCCGCAACGCCTCGGTGTCGATGGGCTTACCGGCCGCGGGCTTGCGGCTCTCCACAGTCTTGATCGGCACGCTGGCCTCGCGCGCCGCCACAGCCTCGGCGCTCACGTCCTCCGCGCTCTGCGCATCCGCCCGCTCCAGGCTCTGCGCATCCGCGCGCTCCGGCGCGGGCCGCACCTCAACGGCCTCAGGCTCAGAAACGTCTTCCCGCACCGGCCCCGCAAGCTCGGGAACGTCCTCACGCATCGGCCCCGCAAGCTCGGGCTCGACGACCGCGTGCCCCGAGGTTCCCACGGCCTCGTCCAGAAGCGACACGGGCTCCTGACGCCGCCCAGCGCCCCCTGAGACCCCCTCCTCGCGCCACACCACGCCCGGCCCGCTCCCGGACACCGGAGGCGCCGCCCCCTGCCGCACCCGGCCCTTGAGGGCGGGCGCCGTGCCACGCCGGGTGCCCCAGCCCGTACGCGACGACGAGGGCTCGGCGACGGGAGCCTGCGCGGCGGCGGCAGCGGCGGCGGCGACGGCGGGGCGGACCTGGCGGGGCCCGGTGAGCCGCTGGCCCTCGCGCTTGCGCTGCGACTGGCGGGCGGTCTTGCGTGGCGCCTTCGCCTTGGCACGGACGGAGCCGGTGCGCCAGACCCGGCCGGAGAACGTCACGGTCTCGGGCTCCGCGCTGGGCGCCATGCGGTACCAGGCCTTGGGCTGGCCGAGGTAGCGGAGCTGGGATTCGAGCAGCTCGGTGAGCCGCTTGCCCTCAATGACGGGACGGGTGGACAACCACGTCACGATGCCCGGTGGCACCAGGAACAGCACGTGCCAGGGCATCTCCACCGGCACGCCCACCAGGACCAGCAGGAGCGACCACGGGACGAACACCCCGACGAAGACGCCGATCCAGACGATGGGCAGCGGCATCGGCAGCCGTAGGTCGTACAGCTTGTACAGCCGCTTCTCGATCCGCCAGATGTTCGTGTACGTGGGCAGGTCCACGCGGTCCTCCTCTCCACCCGCTCGTTCATGACCGCCGCGAAGCGGTCTCAACCCTTATCTGATGCCCAGTGCGCCCGCGATCGCCCGCGCTGTCACCTCGATGATGTTGGGAACGTAGAAGATCACTCCGATGGCCACAGCCAGTATCAGAAACTGCACGAAACGCGTGATCTCGCGGGTGAAGAGGAAGAAGAGCGCGACCACGGAGACGACAACGAGGAACAACGGGGCGAAGAAGGCGCGCAGGAAGTTGGCGAGCCCTCCGGTGTCGATGCCGGTGGACACCGGGGTCGGTGTCGGCGACATCTCGATCAAGGTGAGCATTACGGTCTTCAAGGTCACTTCTTGTCCTCCCGGGGGGTACCGATCCGCGGCGTGGCCGTGCCTCTATCCAACGACCCGTCCGCCGCCGCGGATGTCGGCGACGAACCACTTGTCGCCCTGCTTTTCCACGGTCAGGCGGTACACCTGCTCCAGCGTGCCGCCGACCACCGCCGGGTCGGTGGCGTTCGGAGTGGGCGGGGCGTCGCCGTTGGGCACGGCCCACACCACGACCGCCTGAATCTCTCGGGTGGCACCCCCCACAGGCACCACGACTTCCTTGAGCTGCGAGAAAGTGAACGCGCCTCCGAAGCTGGGCAGGCTCTTGCCGGCGGCGACGTAGCGCTGCAGCCCGGCGGCGTCGCCGAGCGCGTACTCCTTGAAGAAGCCCTCCAACTGGGGCTTGAGCTCGGCGGCCGCGGCCTCGTCCGTCTCCGGCGCGGCCACCTGGGGCAGGTCGGCCGGGGCGGGGGCGGGCAGGATCGCCGGGCGGCCGGCCACGACGAAGCGCCGGCCGGCGTCGTCGCCGGAGTAGTAGACCGGCACCGACAGCATCATCCGGCGCGGGCCCGACTGGAACGCCACGCTGATCACGGCGTTGTGGGCGTCGCTGGCCTCGATGTCGTACGGCTGGATGGCGACGGCCGCCAGCTTGCCGTAGCCGTCCCAGCCCATCTGCGGGTCCATGCCTTCGGCCAGGAACGCGGCGAGCTTGTTCGACCTGCTCGCGGCGTCTTCCGGGCTGAAATTCAGGTAAACGCCCGCGAACTGGGCGGCGAACGCCATGCCCCCGTCCGTGGGGAATCCCTTGTCGGCCTGCGCGGCCACATTGGACGAAGCAGGCTCTTGCTGCGTAAACCGCTCAAATGGGGCACGAATCCCATTCACCACGATTACCACAATAAGCGCCCAGAGAATGACGCGGCCGGTCCACACCAGCCACCGTCCGCCGCCACCCGACCAGCCGCCGCGCCGCGGCCTGCGGGGCGGCGGCGCCTCGAAGTCAGCCGTGTCCAGGGTTGCGGAAAGCCCGGGCCCGTCAGCGATCCGAGGATCGTGCTGGACGGTAGACCTACGAGCCATCACGCCTCCGCTCGCGCCGATCCCCCCGGCTGGCGCGGTGTCGTCCGTTGCCGATCCCCATCATCCGCGGTGAAGTAGTCACCCTATCCGGTCTCCGCCATTGTTCCGAGAAAGCCACGCCCATGCTGCGGCATGACCCTCCCCACCGGCAAACCGGGCCCGTATGACAGGCCACAGTGCCGATTCCTATCAGTCCCCGTTCGAATCGGCTTTTGACCAGGCCAGACGCCTAAAATGCCATAGCTCGGCAGCCACGGATTCCTGTCCAAAACAGGCATGGACCTGTCTCGACCTGCGGAATCGGCATGGGTCGCGATCGGCGCCGATCCGTCAGGCGGGCTCCGGATCCTGGCTCGTGCGCGCCTGACGCCTGCTGTGGAGATCCACCACCGTCGGCCGCACCGCGCGCTCCAGCGAGCCACGGAGATCGGCCAGCATCTCCGCGGGCTCGCGCTCCCGCATGCGCGTCGACATCTCGACGCGTTCGTCCACTTTCCTGCGGAGGTACGCCTCGCGGTTGACGCGCAGGCCGTACATCAGCTCGACCCTGATCAGGGCCAGCTCCTCCTCGAGGCTGATTCCCGCGAGCGTGGGCGCCGAGCGGCGCTTCCTGGTGATGCGACGGAACATGAGGGCCTCCCGAGTCAGCGTGAACGCCGTGACGATTCGACGCGCGGGGGCCCAAAGTGGTTGACGCATCAGTTATCCCTGGAACAAACGTCTGGTCACTCCAGGGATACCAGACGCGTTGGGGGCTTCGCCGTCGGCCGCCGTCGGTAACCTACCGCAGCGAAGCCTGACCCTCCGTGATTGGCCGCGCGACAAGCCGGAGGACGCTCAGACGTTGAAGCGGAACTCCACCACGTCGCCGTCGCGCATCACGTAGTCCTTGCCCTCGATGCGCGCCTTGCCCGCCGAGCGGGCGCTGGCGATCGAGCCGGCCTCCACCAGATCGTCGAACGAGACGACCTCGGCCTTGATGAAGCCCCGCTGGAAGTCGGTGTGGATGACGCCCGCCGCCTCGGGCGCGGTGGCGCCCTTGCGGATCGTCCAGGCCCTGGTCTCCTTCGGCCCGGCCGTCAGGTACGTCTGCAGGCCCAGCGTCTCGAAGCCGACCCTGGCGAGCTGGCGCAGGCCCGACTCCTCCTGGCCCACCGACTGCAGCAGCTCCAGCGCCTCCTCCTCGTCGAGCTCCACCAGCTCCGACTCGATCTTGGCGTCGAGGAACACGGCCTCGGCCGGGGCGACCAGCGCCGAGAGCTGCTCCCGCAGCGCGGTGTCGGTCAGCTCGTCGGCGTCGAGGTTGAACACGTACAGGAAGGGCTTGGCCGTCAGCAGGTGCAGCTCGCGCAGCTCCTCGCGGTCGAGGCCGCTCTCGAAGACGGTCCTGCCGGTCTCCAGGACGGCCAGGGCGGCCTCCGCGGCCTCCAGCGCGGCCTTCTTGTCCTTGTTGTTGCGCGCCTCCTTCTGCAGGCGCGGCACGGCCTTCTCCACGGTCTGCAGGTCGGCCATGATCAGCTCGGTGTTGATCGTCTCGATGTCACGCTTCGGGGAGATCTCGCCGTCGACGTGCGTCACGTCGGGGTCGTTGAAGACGCGGATCACCTGGCAGATCGCGTCGGTGTCGCGGATGTTGGCGAGGAACTGGTTGCCCCTGCCCTGGCCCTCCGACGCCCCCTTGACCAGGCCCGCGATGTCCACGAACTCGACCTTGGCGGGCAGGACGCGGGCCGAGCCGAAGATCTCGGCCAGCACGGGCAGCCGGTCGTCGGGCACGCCGACGATGCCCACGTTGGGCTCGATGGTGGCGAACGGGTAGTTCGCCGCGAGCGCGTTGCCGGTCTTGGTCAGCGCGTTGAAGAGCGTGGACTTACCGACGTTGGGCAACCCGACGATGCCGATGGAGAGACTCATCCGACCGACTCCGTCGCTCGGATGAGTCTTTGACTGCTGCGTTTGATGGTTCCCTCGCTACGCTCGCTCACGGAGAACGAGTTTACTTGCTGAGCACGGACAGACAGGTCACCGGACGGTAGCCCTCGTCCGCCCGCAGGTAACGCTTCGAGCTGGGCGGGCAGTGCGCGGGCGCGACCTCGAACGACAGCACCCTGGCCCAGGCGTGCGGAGAGTCGCAGGGCAGCCGGGTGACGGCGGAGCGGGCGATCACGTCCGTGGCGGGCTCGGCCACGCACGCGCCGCGGTCGAGCACCTGGCCGCCCCGGCCCAGGCAGATGACCTGGAGGTCGCCGTCCAGCGTGTCGAGGGTGCCGTCGGGGCAGGCGGCGGGCTCGCCGGCGAGGGCGAGCGCCCTGCCGTACCAGCCGGGCCGCGAGCAGGCGCGCTCGCGACCGTCAAGCGTGACGCAGTCGCCCGGCCTGAGCAGGCCGCCGCCCCCGCCCGGGGCGCCGGGATGCGGTTCCAGGAAGTTGCGTACGCAGGCCGTCCGCCCGGCGCCGACCCGCAGAACGTCGTCGGTGTCCGCCGGGCACTCGCCCGGCCCCGGCGGGTCGGCGGCCATGGCGATCACCTCGGAGTCGCCGCCGTTGCACGCCGTCAGCGCCAGGTCGCCCGTCACGCACGCGCCCGGCGTCCAGCGCAGCGTCGGCCGCGGCTCCGGCGCGCTCTCCCCCGAGCCCGCGATGACCGCGCCGGCCAGCGCGATCAGGGCCGCCGCGACGGCGGCGCCCGCGGCGGCGAGCTTCGGTACCGTATTCATCCCAGTACTGTGCGTGACAGGAGATGGGGCGCACAAGCGGAACGCCCAAGCGTGTCGGGAAGAATCGCGCCCCCGATCCTGCGATCATCGATGGAGTGGATGTGGTGTCGCTACTCATCGGTCTAGCCGTCGGCCTGCTCGTCGGGTTCCTGGTCGCCAGGACGCGGGCGGCGGTGCGGGTGGCCGAGTCCGACGCGCGGGCCAGATCGGCGGCCGAGAAGCTGGTCTACGTCGAGGAGCAGCTCGCCGAGCGGTTCCAGGCGCTGTCCACGCGCGCGCTCGACGTCAACAACATCCGGTTCCTGGAGCTGGCCGAGACCAGGCTCGCGGCCACCCGCGCGGAGGCCGCCGGCGATCTCGACCAGCGCAAGCAGGCCGTCGAGCACCTGGTCGAGCCGCTGAAGGACGCGCTGGCCCGGGTCGAGTCGCAGTTGCGCGACACCGAGTCGGGGCAGCGGGCGGCGCGGGCCGAGCTGGCCAAGCAGATGGAGTTCGTCCGCCAGAGCAACGAGCAGCTCCGCTCCCAGACGACGGCCCTGGTCAGGGCCCTGCAACGGCCCGAGGCGCGCGGCCGGTGGGGCGAGCTGCAACTGCGCAGGGTCGCCGAGATCGCCGGCATGCAGCGCTACTGCGACTTCGACGAGCAGGTCGCCGAAGGCTCCATGCGGCCCGACATGGTCGTCAGGCTCGCCGGGGGCAAGAACATCGTCGTCGACTCCAAGGTGTCGCTCGCGGCCTACCTGGAGGCGGCCGAGGCCTCCGACGAATCACTCGCCACCGTACGGCTCGACGCGCACGCCAGGCACGTCCGCGAGCACATCGACCGACTGGCGGCCAAGGCGTACTGGCAGGGGTTCAACCCGTCGCCCGAGTTCGTGGTGCTGTTCATCCCCGGCGAGGCGTTCCTGGCGCCGGCGCTCGAACGCGACCCCGGCATGCTGGAGTACGCGATGACGCGCCGCGTGCACATCGCCACCCCCACCACGCTGATCACGATGCTGCGCACCGCGCACTACGCCTGGCAGCAGGCCGCGCTGAGCGAGAACGCGCGGGCGGTGTTCGAGCTGGGCAAGGAGCTGTACGAACGGCTGTCGTCCCTGGGCAGGAACGTCGAGTCGCTCGGCAAGGCGCTGACCAGGGCGGTGGAGGCGTACAACAAGTCGGTCGGATCGCTCGAAAGCCGCGTCCTGGTCACAGCACGCAAACTTCACGATCTCGGCGTCGTGGACGGCGAGCTGGACGCCCCGGAGATGCTCGAAGGGCTGCCCAGGCCGCTGGCCTCCCCCGAACTGCTCGAAACCTCATCTCTGATAACCCACGCGAACGGTAAGTTGGCAGGCGGGTCGCAGTAAAAGGGGGGGTGGGCCAGTGGCAGGTGAGAAGGGCAGGCGCTCTGCGGTCAGGCTGACCGCACGCGGCGCCATCGCGCTCGCCCTGGTGGCCACCCTGGCGGGCTACGTGCTGGCGGCCGTGTTCGGCGTGGAGCAGCTCGTGGGGGCGGCGTTCGTGCTGGCCAGCGTGCTCGGCGCGGTGCTGGTCAACCGGCGCGAGCTGCTGTCGCTGGTGGTGACGCCGCCGCTGACGTTCTTCTGCGCGACGCTCTTCGTGGAGCTCGGGCGGGCGTTCGGCTCGGTGTCGATCGTGCAGTCGCTGGCGCTCGGCCTCTACACGTCGATGACGCAGGGCGCGCCGTGGCTGTTCGCGGGCTCGGCCCTGGTGCTGGGCGTCGCCTGGCGGCGCGGGCTGCGCGACAACGTACGCGAGCTGCGGGAAGAGCTGAAGGCGGGCGCGGAGATGACGCGCCCGCGCCAGCCGTTCGTGCCTGAGCCCGAAGGGTACTTCGAGCCCAAGCTGTACGGGACCCCGCGCGGCGAGGACTGAGACTCAGGAGGCGCGCAGGTCCTTGCGCAGCTCGTGCGGCAGCGCGAAGCGCATGCGCTCCTGCACCGGCTCCACCTCCGTCACGTCGCCGAACCCGTGCCCCGCCAGCTTCGCCAGCACCTCGTCGACCAGCTCCTCCGGCACCGAGGCGCCGCTCGTGACGCCGACCGTGGTGACGCCGTCGAGCCACTCGTCGCGGATGAAGTCGGCGTTGTCCACCAGGTACGACGCCTGCGCGCCGTAGTCCTTGGCCACCTCGACCAGCCGCTTGGAGTTCGAGGAGTTCTCCGAGCCGACCACGATGACGAGCTGCGACTCCGCCGCGATCTCCTTGACCGCGATCTGCCGGTTCTGCGTGGCGTAGCAGATGTCGTCGCTGGGCGGGTCGATCAGCGTGGGGAAACGCTCCTTGAGCCGGGCCACCGTCTCGGTCGTCTCGTCGACCGAGAGCGTCGTCTGCGACAGCCACACCAGCTTGCTCGGGTCCTTCACCCGCACGTTGTCGACCGAGTCGAGCCCGTCGACGAGCTGGATGTGGTCGGGGGCCTCACCGGAGGTGCCCTCGACCTCCTCGTGCCCCTCGTGCCCGATGAGCAGGATGTCGTAGTCCTGGGCCGCGAACCTCTTGGCCTCGTTGTGTACCTTCGTCACCAGCGGGCAGGTGGCGTCGATGGTGCGCAGGCCGCGCCGGCCGGCCTCCTCGTGCACGGCCGGCGAGACGCCGTGGGCGGAGAAGACCACGATCTCCCCCTCCGGCACCTCCTCGGTCTCGTCGACGAAGATGGCGCCCCTGGCCTCGAGCGTCTTGACGACGTGAGTGTTGTGGACGATCTGCTTACGGACGTAGATGGGTGCGCCGTACTGCTCCAGAGCCTTCTCGACCGCTACCACGGCTCGATCGACTCCGGCACAGTAGCCCCGTGGCTTGGCGACGAGGACTCGGCGGGAAGTGGGGGTCTGGGGCTCCATACTTTCTATGCTACGTGGAGCGGCCATCTGGCCCGCGCGTGCGTGGTTGCCCACGGTTTGCCAGACTAGCCGTCCATTACTGACCTCCCAGGGAGACGTTCATGTCCCTCAGCGACGTGATACGCAACATCGCGAGAACCGTAACCAACAAGGACGAGCTCAAGGAGAAGGCGAAGGACCTGCCGCTTCTGGTCGTCCAGACCACGCTCAGCGCCGCCGGACAGGCGCTGCTGCTCGTGGACCGCATGAAGAACTCCATCAAGGGGATCGGCGGCAAGCAGGAGCGCGAGGAGGAGTACGACTCGCGTCCCTCCGCCGCCGAGCAGGTGGCCGCCGCGCCCGCCGAAACCTCCGACGACAAGACGGCCCGCAAGGAGCCGGTCATCTTCGCGCCCCGCTCCGGCGCGGCCGAGCCCAACGGCGTCGCCAGGACCAAGCCGGACCCGGTCATCTTCGCGCCCGCCGCCAAGCCGTCGCCGGTGGACGACGCGGAGTCCGTCGCGGTCGCCGAGCCGCAGCCCGAGGCCGCCCCCAAGGCCTCCGAGCCCGCGACCAGGACCGAGGCCGCCCCCACGCCGGCCGGTGAGACCGCCACCCCCGCGGCCACCGAGTCCAAGGCCGTCACGGACACCATGGCCGAGCCCATCGCCGAGCCGGAGACCACCCCCGCCCCCGAGGCCGCCGCCCCGGTCGTGGAGACGCCCGGCCCTGAGGCCGCGGTCGTGGAGACGCCCGCCGCCGAGGCCGAGGCGCAGGTCGCGCCCGCCGCCCCCAAGCCGGTGGACGAGCCCGCCGTGGAGGAGCCCGCCACGGCTCCCACCGAGGCGCCCGCCGCCAAGCCGAAGGCCACCAGGACGCGCAAGACCGCCCCCAAGGCAGGTTCGAAGACCAAGGCCGAGCCCGCCACCGCGCCGGAGCCCGCCGCCGCCACCGCCGAGCCCGCCCCCGCCCCCGAGCCGCCCGCCGCCCCCGAGCCGGTCACCGCCGCGCCCGTGGACCTCACCGAGCCGCTGCCCGGCTGGTCCGAGCTGACCGTCGCCTCCCTGCGTGCCAGGATGCGCGGCAAGACGGCCGAGCAGATCGGCGACTTCCTCGCGTACGAGCAGGCGACGAAGGCGCGTCCCGAGGTCATCAAGATGTTCGAGAACCGTCTCGCCAAGCTGCAGGCCGGCGAATAGGTCACACTCACCCCGTAGTCTTCCGCCATGACCTCGAAGACCACGCCTGAGTCTCCCCTGCCGATCCGTACGGTCCTGCAGATGGTGGGCGGCTGGATCGGCAGACTCGGCACGGTCTGGGTCGAAGGAGAGATCACCGACCTGAGCGCGCGTGGCGGCACGGTGTTCCTGACCCTGCGTGACCCAGTCGCCAACGTGTCCGCCAGGGTCACCGCCCCGCGTGGCGTCTACGAGGCGACGGTGCCCCGGCCGTCGAACGGCGCCAGGGTGGTGGTGCACGTCAAGCCCGACTTCTGGGTCAACAGAGGCTCGTTCGCGTTCACCGCGCTGGAGATGCGCCCGGTCGGCGTGGGCGAGATGATGGTCAGGCTGGAGCGGCTCAGGCAGTTGCTGGCCGCCGAAGGGCTGTTCAACGCCGACAGGAAGCGGCGGCTGCCGTTCCTGCCGGGCACGATCGGGCTCATCTGCGGCCGTGAGTCGGCGGCCGAGCGCGACGTGCTGGAGAACTCCCGGCGCCGCTGGCCGGCCGTGCGGTTCAAGGTCGAGGAAGTGGCCGTCCAGGGGCCGTACGCGGTCACCGAGGTGACGGAGGCGCTGCGCAAGCTCGACGCCGACTCCTCGGTGGACGTGATCGTCGTCGCCCGGGGCGGCGGCTCGCTGGAGGACCTGCTCCCCTTCTCGGACGAGACGCTCGTCCGCGCGGTGGCCGCCTGCCGCACGCCCGTCGTGAGCGCCATCGGCCACGAGCAGGACAGCCCGCTGCTCGACCTGGTGGCCGACGTGCGCGCCTCCACCCCGACCGACGCCGCCAAGAAGGTCGTGCCGGACGTCGGCGAGCAGCTCACGCTGGTGCGCCAGCTCCGCGACCGTGGCCGCCGGGTGCTGAGCGGCTGGCTCGACCGGGAGATGTCCTGGCTGACGTCCGCGCGTTCGCGTCCCTCGCTGGCCGATCCCGTACGTGAGCTGGAGCGCCGGGCCGAGCAGGCCGAGGCGCTGCGCGACCGGGCCAGGCGCTCGCTGTCGAGCTCGCTCGACCGCGCCACCGACGACCTCACGCACCTGCGCGCCCGGCTCGTCGCCCTGTCCCCGGCGGCCACGCTGGAGCGCGGCTACGCCATCGTGCAGCACCCGTCGGGCGAGGTCGTCCGCCTGGCCAAGGACGTCACCCCCGGCACGCTGCTGACCATCCGCCTGTCCGACGACCGCGTGACCGTCCGCGCACAGGAGCCGGACGAGGCCGCGGAAGCCTGACCCGCTTCACCACGCACGGGAGGCGGAAGCCCGGCGCTTTCTCCTCATCCGCCCTCGGCCTAGGCGGCGGCGGGGCTACCGTTCGCCCATGAGAGCACTCGTGCAGGTCGCCCAGCACGCTGACGACCTCGACAGAGCCACCACCTTCTACCGCGACGTGCTGGGCCTGCGGCACATCGCCACCTACCGGCCGCCCGGGCTGGCCTTCTTCGACCTGGACGGCGTCCGCCTGCTGATCGAGGAGAGCGCCCCGTCGGCCGTGCTCTACCTGGCCTCCGACGATCTCGAAGCAGACGTGGCGCGGCTGCGTACGCACGAGGTCGCCTTCGTCGAGGAGCCGCACCTGATCTTCACCGACGACGGCACGTTCGGCACGCCCGGCAAGGAGATCCGCATGGCCGCGTTCCGCGACTCGGAGGGCAACCTGCTCTGCCTCATGACGTGACGCGTACGACCAGGCTTTCCAAGCCTGCCTTGATCTGCTCGACCGTCATGCCGCGCTCCTGCCGCTGGGAGGCGATCAGGTGCGCGTTGACCGGCGCGAGCAGCGCGTCGGCCAGGTACGCCGTGTCAGCGCCCGGGCACGCCTGCCCGAGCAGCGTGGCGACATGGAGATGGTGCACCTGGTAGGGGCCGGTGTAGCGCTTGCCCGTGCCGCCCTTCTCCAGCAGCAGGAACAGCACCTCGTTCGCCAGCTTCAGATCGACCAGCGCGTGCAGGAACGCCACGATCCGCTCGCGGGCGGGCGCCCCGGGGCCGAGCGGCGGCGGCCCGGACAGGAACGCCGCCTGCAGCCGCCGCTCCCGCTCGTCCACCAGCGCCAGCAGCAGCCCGGTGCGGTCGCCGAAGCGGCGGTAGACGGTGCCCACGCCGACGCACGCCTCGCGGGCGACCTCGTCCAGCGACAGATCGTCGGTGCCGCACTCGGCGACCATCCGCGCCGCCACCTCGATGATCTTCTGCCGGTTCCGGGCGGCGTCCGCCCGCTCCGGCTGGGGCTGCCCGACGATGGGCAACGATCGACGTTCGCGCACGGGCGCAGCATACCGGTTGTAACCGGAGAACTCTCCGATTAGGCTGGGGCAAGCGGAGAGTTCTCCGATTGTCTTGAGGAGCCGAGAATGCCCAACGATTTCAACCAGCAGATCATCGAAGAGTTCCGCGCCAACGAAGGCCGGGTAGGCGGCATGTTCGAAGGCTCGCCCCTCGTGCTGCTCACCACCACCGGGGCCAAGAGCGGCAAGTCCGTCACCACCCCGGTCATGTACCTCGCGGACGGGGACCGGTACGTCATCATCGCCTCCAACGGCGGCGCCGACCACCACCCTGCCTGGTACCACAACCTCCGGGCCACGCCTGAGGCCACGGCCGAGGTGGGGACGGAGCGGTTCGAGGTCAAGGCCGTGTTCGTGGAGGGTGCGGAGCGCGATCAGCTTTACGCCCGGATGGTGGAGCAGGCGCCCGGCTTCGCCGAGTACGAGGCCGCCACCACCCGCCGCATCCCCGTCGTAGCCCTCCTCCGCACAACCACCTGACCACCCCCGCCCGCCCTTCCCGCCTCTGACCACCTTTGACCAGCGGCCCGCCCGGCTCCGCGCCCCAGCGGGCCCGCCACGGGGCGGCTCCAACCCGAGCGCCGATGCGGGGGCACGGCGCTGGGGTTGCGAGGTCGCTCCAGGCTCGCACGGACGGCGGGCGCGGCCCGGAGAGAGCGGCGGTGCGGGGGCACGGCGCGCTCGGCGCGGGCAGGGTGCCCGACGTGGCAGGCCGCCCACCACAGCGGGCACGGCGCTTGTGCGGCGCAGGCGTGGCGCGATGCAGCGCGGCGGCCAAGCACGCCAGGCGCGGCACGGCGCTTGGGTCGCGCAGCGGCGGCTCACGTGGCAGGCGCGGCGCTACGGCTGCACGGCGAGCGGCCGTCCACCACGGCAGGCGCGCTGGCACGGCGCGGCACGGCGGTGCTGGGCACGGCGCGTGGCGCAGGCGCGGCGCGCGAAGCGGACACGGTGCGCGGGACACGGGACGCGGTACGCGGGCGCGGCGTGAGGCGGTGAGGCGCGTTCAGGGCGAGCCGACCGGCCTCCCGGCGAAAGCCCCTAGAACGGAGCCTCGGCCGAGTGCCCAGCGCTGGGGTCGGACCGCCGGGCCATGGCGGCGGCGAGCTTCACCCGAGCCCCCTGCAACCACTCCTCACAAACGGCCGCCAACTTCTCCCCCCGCTCCCAGAGCTCGATCGACTGCTCCAGCGTCAGCCCCCCGGTCTCCAGCCGCCGCACCACCTCGGTGAGCTCCTCGCGGGCCTGCTCGTAGGACGGGGTCTTCTCGCCTGTTTCCTCTGCCACGGCCACCACCCTAGACGCGCCCGCCGACAACCTCAGCCTTTGGGACGCTGCTGGAGTTGCGCCGCGAGCTGGCCGAGTTCGGTCCAGTCGGCGGTGCCGGTGACGACGAGGGTGACGTCGGGCAGGACGCGTACGAGCGACCGCTGGTTCTTGTCGTCGCGGAAGCGCTTCTCCCAGGTCACGTCGCCGATCTGCTGGGTGCCCTGGTTCTTGTCGGTGTTGGTCATGCGGTTGGCGAAGCCGGCCGCCGGCTGTTCGTTGCTCTGGGCGAACATCGCGTGCTGGCGGGTGGCGGTGGCGTAGCCGAGGTAGAGGACCTGCGCGCCGTTCTCGCCCTTGGCGATCCGGTTGCTGTTGGGCACCCAGTTGGGCGGGTCCTGCCGGGGGGCCCAGACGCCGAAGGGCACCGTGTGGCCGAAGTTGGCGACGGTGATGGAGTAGTCGAGCCGCGGGATGTGCTCCTCGCGGCTCTGCGGGGTGACCAGCAGGAACAGCCCGGCTCCCGCGAGGCACACGAACAGGGCTACCGCGTAGCCGTACAGACCTTGGGTGAACCGTCGCACAGTTGGCGAGGTTACCCGTTGGTGGGGGTGGTCGCCGAAGTGGCCGGGTGGATCTGCCCGATGATGGCCAGAACCTCCTCGGCCAGCGCCCGGTCGCCGGAGTGCACGACCTCGGACACGGCCGCCGCCAGCGCCCCGGTGACGACCACGACGAGGGCGGGCTCGTCCTCGAACAGGGCGGCGTTGCGCTGGGCCCAGACGCGCAGCCGGTCGCGCATCACCACGTCGAAGCCGGGCGGCCCGTCGCCGCGCAGGAACAGCGCGGCCAGCTCGCGTTCCTCCAGACACCCTTCCAGGTACGCGCGGGCGGCGCCGACGAACACGCGCATGGGGTCGCCCTCGCCGTCGGCCCGTGCCGCGCGGACGGCCCGCTTGGTCCGCTGCGTCTGCCTGGCCTGGAACTCCTCCCACAGCGTCAGGTAGAGGTCGGCCTTGCCGGAGAAGTGGTGGTAGAGGCTGCCCACGCTGGCGTCGGCCCTGGCCACCACGTCCGTCACGCCGGCCTCGGCGAAGCCCTTCGAGACGAAGATCTCTCTGGCGGCGGCGAGCAGCGAGCTGCGCGTGGCGGCGCCACGCTCGGACGTACGCGGCTGGGCGACCGCATTCTCCACATCAGGGCTCATACGGGATCTCCTCCACGGCGGGGGCGCCACGCTCCATGTTGGAGGCAAGATCCTTGGCGCGCACAGGGTATGACGCAAATTCCGCTCCTGGTGAGCAGATTATCCCCCTCCAACCGGGAAGAGACCGGCAACTACGATCGAGGGAGATGTCCCACGAGGAGGGCCTGCCATCATGTCCGACCAGACTTCCGTGCCACCGGCGCTCGCCACCAGCGAGCACGCCCCCGATCGAAACCTGGCGCTGGAGCTCGTCCGCGTCACGGAGGCCGCCGCGATGGCGGCCGCCCGCTGGGTCGGCAGAGGTGAGAAGAACGGCGCGGACGGCGCGGCCGTGAACGCCATGCGCCAGCTCATCAACACCGTCTCGATGAACGGCGTCGTCGTGATCGGCGAGGGCGAGAAGGACCACGCCCCGATGTTGTTCAACGGCGAGCAGGTCGGCGACGGCAGCGGCCCCGACTGCGACGTGGCGGTGGACCCGATCGACGGCACGCGCCTGACGGCGCTGGGCATGCCCGACGCGGTGTCGGTGATCGCGGTCAGCGAGCGCGGCTCGATGTACGACCCGTCGGCCGTGTTCTACATGGAGAAGCTGGTCACCGGCCCCGAGGCGGCCGACGTCGTGGACATCGACGCCCCCGTGGCCGTCAACGTCAACGCCGTGGCCAGGGCGAAGCACTGCTCGCCGTCCGACGTGACCGTGGTCGTGCTCGACCGGCCCAGGCACGAGCGGCTGGTCAAGGAGATCAGGGAGACGGGCGCGCGGATCAAGTTCATCACCGACGGCGACGTGGCGGGCGCGATCATGGCGGCCCGCGCGGGCACCGGCATCGACCTGATGATGGGCATCGGCGGCACGCCGGAGGGCATCGTGGCGGCGTGCGCGCTCAAGTGCCTGGGCGGCGTGATCCAGGGCAAGCTGTGGCCGCGTGACGACGCCGAGCGGGCCAAGGCCGTCGAGGCGGGGCACGATCTCGGGCAGGTGCTCACCACCAACGACCTGGTTCGGTCGGACGACGTGTTCTTCGCGGCGACCGGGATCACGCACGGTGAGCTGATGCAGGGTGTACGGTTCCGCGCCGGCTCTGCGGTGACGGAGTCGCTGGTGATGCGGGGGCGTTCCGGGACCATCCGCAAGATCGAGAGCGAGCACCAGCTCTGGAAGCTGCGCGCGTACAGCGCCATCAACTTCGACACGGCAGGCTAGAGCGGCACCGCTCGCGGCGGGGCGGGGCTGGGGTCAGCGGCGGCGCTTGCGGCGGGGTGGTTCCTTGACCTTGACCTCGCCCGCGAAGTTGGTGGTGCGCACCTCCACGACCGGCGCTCCCGGCTCGGTGGGCTGCTTGGTCAGGCGGACCGTCTTGTCCTTGGCCACCCTGATCACCTCCAGCCCCTCCGGAACGTGGATCTCCAGCCCGCCGAAGACCAGGGTGGCGTTGATGATGATCCGCCGGTTCTGCAGGATGGCGTCGCGGAAGTCGAGCTTCGTCGTGCCGAACATGGCGGTCACGCCCAGCTCGGCCGGCACCACCCACCGCCCGCCCCGCTGCTCCTGCTTGAAGATGGCGGAGACGGGCCGGCCGTCGAGGTTGAGCGGCTGCTGGTCGGCGGGCAGCAGGTCAGTGGTGAGGGAGGCGAGTTCGCCGAGGGTGCGGGCGGAGTAGAGGACGCCGAGGCGTTCCTCCAGCTCGTCGAGGGTGAGCCGGCCGTCGGCGTGGGCGTCCTGGAGCACCTGGGCGATGCGTTCACGATCGGCGTCGGACGCGCGCAGCTCGTGCGGCTGCGGCACGTCGTCGGGCGCCGGGGGACGGCGAGCGGACACCCATTCCTCGGCCAGCCGCTCGCCGACTTCCTGCAGCTTGGGCAACCACGATCCCGCGCGTTCGTTCACACTTCTGACGATATCCGGCTCTGGCCCAGTTCGCTCGTGCCGATTGACCCGGTGTCACCGGATTCCGGGCAGAACACCGGGCATCTCCTTCGCGAGGTTTCTCCTGCGCGTCGGCGTGGCGGTACCTGCGGTGTCCGGCTTCTCATGAATTTCTTAGGAATCTCCGTGCGCGCCTCGCCGTTGTCCCGGCGAAAGTGTCCGGTAAAGGGAGGTGTGCGTGCATCGACCGGCGCGGTGGGGTCTCGGCGCGGCAGCCGCGGGCAGCCTGGTGATCCTGGGTCTCGACCTGGCGAGCTTCGACGAGGCGAACCCGTTCAGAAGGACCATCAGCGAGCACGGCCTGGGCCCCGACGGATGGATCTTCGGGCTCGGGGTGGGGCTGCTGGCGGCGGGTTCGCTGGCCATCGGCGTGTCGCTGGCGCGCAAGAGGCTGGCCGGGGTCTTCGGCACCTTCGCGCTGCTGGGCTGGAGCGTCGGGCTGTTCATCACGGCCTGGTTCGAGAAGCACGACTGGTCGGTCGGGCCGAGCCTGAGCGGCAGCATCCACCGGGTGGGCAGTTTCGTGGCCTTCCTCTGCCTGCCGCTGGCCGCGGTGGTCATCGCGCGCCCGTGGCGGCACCGGGTGCGGCCGAGGGCCACGCTGGTGGCGTTCGGGCTCGGGATCTGCTCGGTGCTGTGGGTGGCCGGCATCGGCGCGGTGATGCTCGTCGCGTCGAGCAACGGGCTGCCGTGGTACCGGGTCATGCCGCTGGGGCTGGTGGAGCGGGGGCTGGCCGTCACGGAGGTGGCGGCGCTGCTGGCGCTGGGCGTGTGGGCGGCGGCCGGACGGCTGGACGACGCGCGGGAGCCCGCCGGTCAGGGGCGCAGCGTGGCGATGAGGTCGTCCACGTAGCCCTGGAAGACGGCCGCCATGTCCACCTGGCCGGGGTCGATCAGCCACTGCGTCTGCAGGCCGTCCATCATCGCGATGAGCCGGTCGGCGTGCGCCTCGGCGTCCAGCCCCGCCTTGAACTCGCCGCACTCGGCGCCTTCGCGCAGCGCCCGCGCCACCATGGCGCGCAGCCGCCGGTAGCGCCGTTTCGCCCAGTCGTGCGCGGGATGTCCTGGGGTCACGGCCTCGCCGCTCATCACGGAGAAGAGCTGCACCAGGCCGGGTACCCGGGAGTTGTGCTCGACCACGCGCACCAGGGCCCGCAACGCGTCCACCCCGCCTGCCGGTTCGAGGTCGAACGTGCGCGTGTCCAGCTCGTCGCGGTAGTCCAGCACCGCGAGGAGCAGCACCTCCTTGGTCCTGAAGTGGTGCAGCAGCCCGGCCTGTGACAGCTCGGCCCGCTCGGCGATGCGGGCCAGCGACGCGCCCCGGTAGCCGTGCTCGGCGAACTCCAGCAGCGCGGTGGCCAGGATGCGCTCCCTGCGCGCCGCACCGGTCGCATAGCCCCGTCTCACCGCGGCAGCCTACCCCTCACGCTCTGCTCGCGAACGACCCACGCCTTCGCTGGCGGACGACCTGGGGCAACCGTTAACCTGACCGCGCCTCACGTTTGATTCCCCCCCGATCAGGAGGCCGTTGTGCCGTCCGCACGTGATCGCCAGGCCCGTGTCGCCACGTACGTCGTCTACGCCGTGCAGGGCCTGTCCTTCGCCTCGTTGCTCATCCAGGTCGCGAACCTCCAGGCCAAACACCAGCTCGACGAGGGCTCGCTCACGCTGTTGTTGCTGGTCGTGCCGGTGTTCGCCGGCGTCGGCAGCGTGGCGGCGGGCTCGTTCGCCGCCCGGTTCGGCAGCAAGCCGCTGTTGCGGATCGCCCAGCCGGTGGTGGCCCTCGCGGTGGTGCTGGCCGGGTTCGCGCCGAACGTGCCGCTGCTGCTGCCCGTGCTGCTGCTGTTCGGGGTGGCGGTGGGCGCCGTGGACGCGGGCATGAACATGCAGGGAGTGGCCGTCGAGCGCAGGTACGGCGTGGAGGTGCTGAACGGGTTCCACTGCGTGTGGAGCGTGTTCAGCCTGGCCGCGGCGCTGTGGGCGTCGGGGGCCGCGGAGCTGCCGCTGCCGGTGATCATGAGCGTGCCCATGGTCCTCGCGGTGGCCGGCTCGCTCTACGCCGGTCGCGACCTGTGCACGCGCGAGGAGGAGAAGGTCGAGGCCGCGGGCGCGCCCGTCACCGGCCGCTTCCCCTGGCGGCCGATCATCCCGCTCTGCCTGGCCATGGGCTTCCTGTACGTCGGCGACGCCGCCGTGTCCAACTTCAACACCGTCTACATGAAGGACGTGCTCGGCGCGAGCCCCGCCGTGATCCCGCTGGCCTACGCCGCCTACCAGGCCACCACGCTGGCCGTCAGGCTCGGCGGCGACTTCGCCGTGCGCCGGTACGGCCCCGCCGTCATCGTCAGGATCGGCGGGGTGATCGCCACGATCGGGTTCCTCGGCGTGGTCCTGGCGCCGACGCAGCCGCTGGGCATTCTCGCGTTCGGGCTCACGGGCGTGGGGCTGTCGGTGGTGGCGCCGCAGTCGTTCTCGGCGGCGGGCAAGCTGGACCCGGCGGGCACCGGGGTGGCGATCGCCCGGGTGAACCTCTTCAACTACGTCGGCTTCATCGTGGGGGCCGCGCTGGTGGGCGGGATCGCCGACGCCGCGGGGATGCGGGTGGCGTTCGCCGCGCCGCTGGTGCTGGCCGCCGCGATCATCGCCCTGGCCCCGGGTTTCGAACCCAAACGCACCACGGCCATCACCTGAGGGATGTCCCCTGTCGCCGGACTTCGGCCACCTCGACCGGACGGCCTTCGCGCAGCGACAGGTCGGCGGCCTCGGCCACGTACAGTGCCTCCAGCGCGTCCTCGATCGAGCACGGGCTCTCGCCGCCCCGCAGGAAGACGTCGAGCTCGGCCCGGTAGGCGGTCTCGAAGCGCGCCACGAAGTCCGGCCAGGGCGACTCGACGCCGGGCAGCCCCTCGGCGCTGTGCAAAGGAGCGCGCGGGCCGAGGCCGACCGCCTGGGTGCGCAGGGTGCCCGCCAGCTCCATGCGCACGTCGTACCCGCCGCCGTTGTAGCGCGAGCCCTGGAGGGTGGCCAGCGTGCCGTCGTCCAGGGTCAGGAGCGCGGCGCTGTTGTCCACGTCGCCCGCCTCGGCGAAGAACGCGGCGCCGCGGTTGGCGCCCCGCGCGTAGACGGACACCACCTCACGGCCGGTCACCCAGCGCAGGATGTCGAAGTCGTGGATGTGGCAGTCGCGGAAGAGCCCGCCGGACAGCGGGAGGTACGCGGCGGGCGGCGGCGCGGGGTCGGCCGTGACGAGGTGCACGCGGTGCAGCTCCCCCAGCTCACCGGCCCGCAGCGCGTGCGCCGCCGCCACGTAGCCCGGGTCGAACCTGCGCTGGAACCCGATCTGCACCCGGTTGCCCGCCCGCGCCTCCAGCACCTTGACCGTGTCGGCCACCGTGCCCGCCACCGGCTTCTCGCAGAAGGCCGGGACGCCCAGCCGGCACGCCTTCATGATCAGCTCCGCGTGGGTGCTGGTCGGGGTCGCGATGACCACGGCGTCCGCCTCGAAGGGGTCGCCGGGAGCGCCGTGCGGCGAGCTGCGTACGGGATCGCTCACGATCAGCTCGTCCACCAGCGGGTGCCCGGCCAGGGTCGCGGCGTGGAAGGCCCCGATCCTGCCCAGCCCCAGCAGTCCCACACGCATGGCGCCCTCCCCTTCACCCCGATCAGGCCGTCTCAAGCGAGCTAAGCGAGCGTTTCTCCCTCAGTCAATGATTTGTCCTGACATGCGGACCTTCAACCCACGCACGGCCTCGGCCGCCTTGTGCGCGGGCAGCCGCGCGAACCCCACCACCACGGCCGGCGGCCCCGGCAGGTCGCGCATCGGCCCCACCGGCTCGGCCGACAGGCCCAGCAGGCGGGCCGCCCCCACCGTGCGCAGCTCGTCCCAGTGCGGCGGCAGCTCCAGGTACACGTGCAGCCCCGCCTCGATGCCCATGACCCTGATCTGGGGCAGGTCCGCGGCCAGCGCCGTGACCAGGGCGTCGCGGCGGCGGCGGTACTCCCTGCGCATCCGCCGCAGGTGCTTGTCGTAGCCGCCGGTGCGCAGGAAGTGGGCCAGCGCGTACTGCTCGATCACCGGGGAGCCCAGGTCGAGCTCGCCGCGCGCCCGGCGGATGGCCTCGGCCAGGCCCGGCGGGGCGGCCACCCAGCCGAGCCGCAGGCCGGGGGCCAGGGCCTTGCTCACGCTGCCCGACAGGATCACCCGGTCGGGCGCCAGGCCCTGCAAGCAGCCGACGGGGTCGCGGTCGAAGCGGAACTCGGCGTCGTAGTCGTCCTCCAGGACGATCCGGCGGCCCGCGTACGCCCACTCCATCAGCGCGGCGCGGCGCGGCGGCGAGAGCACCACGCCGGTCGGGAACTGGTGGGCGGGCGTCACCAGCACGGCGTCGCCGGACAGTTTGCGCACGTCGAGGCCCTGCTCGTCCACCGGCACCGGCACCAGGTGCGCGCCGGCCCGCCGCAGCAGCGGCACCTGGCGGTGGCTGGTCGGGTCCTCGACGGCCAGCCGCAGTGCGCGCTGCTGGGTCAGCACGTGCAGGGCCAGGCTCAGCCCCTGCGCCACGCCGCCCACGATGATGAGCTGCTCGGGGCGCACGTCGGCGGCCCTGACCCGCCTGAGGTAGGCGGCCAGCTCTTCCCGCAGCTCAGGCACGCCGCCGGGGTCCCCGTAATCGAGGGCGTCCGAGGGTACGGTGGTCAGGACATGCCTGACGGCCGCGAGCCAGCGTTCACGGGGGAAGTGGCCCAGGTCGGGGGAGGTAGGGCGATGACCGTAGTACGGGGGGACCGCCTGGGCGCCCGGCGCCCGGCGGGCCGGCACGGGCCGGGGACGCGCGGAGTCGCGCGGCGCGGGGGCGGCGCGGGCGGCGTTCTTGGGGGTGACCTGGGTGCCGACGCCCACCCTGGAGACCAGGAAGCCCTCGGCGACCAGTTGCTCGTACGCCTCCACGACCACCCCCCTGGAGACCTGGAGGTCGGTGGCGAGGTCGCGGGTGGCGGGCAGGCGGGTGCCAGGCGTGAGCCGCCCGCCGCGGATGGATTCCCGCAGCTCGGACGCGATCTGCCCGGCAATGCCTCCCTTCCCACGATTTATCGAGATATGGAGGTCGGCCATATTGGTCCTGTCTCCCGCTGGGGCATTGGACTGTTTGTGCGAACCATTGTCTCCCTAGCATCCTTCGCATGAGAAACGGCATCTTGGGCGCCGCCGCCGCCATGTTCCTGGTCGGAACGCTGGCAGGAGTCTCCGGGCTCGTCGGCGCATACCCCATATACGGCGGCCAGGCGGTTCGGTATCTCGTGGCATCGGTCATCCTGCTTGTCATAACGAGAGTGCTGGGCCTGCGGTTCGTCCGCATGACCCGGCGCGAGACGCTCTGCCTGGTCGGGCTGACGCTGCTGGGCCTGGTGTTCTTCAACGTGTGCGTGGTGGAGTCCACCCGCGCCTCGGGCCCCGCGCTGGTCGGCACCGTGCTCGGCACCGTGCCGCTGGCCCTCGCGCTGGCGGGCGGCAGGCCCGCGCCCCGGCTGCTGATCGGGGCCGGCGTGGTGGTGGCGGGCGCGACGCTGGCCACGGGGCTCGGCAGCGGCACCCCGGAGGGCCTGCTGTGGGCGCTGGGCGCGCTGGTGGGCGAGATCAGCTTCTCCCTGCTGGCCATCCCCCTGCTGCCGAGGCTGGGGGCGATCCGGGTGTCGGCGTACTCGACGACGCTGGCCGTGCCCATGCTGGCCGTGGTCGGGCTGCTCGACGCGGGGACGGGCATGCTCAGGACGCCGACGCTCTCCGAGGCCCTCGGGTTCGCCTACCTGGCGGTCGTGGTGACCGTGGTGGCGTTCTTCCTCTGGTACAACTCGCTGCCCAAGCTGGGGCCAGGCCGGGCCGGGCTGTTCGCGGGGCTGATCCCGGTCGCGGCCATCGTCACGGGCGCGGTGCTGGGGGTGGCCATGCCCACGACGTACGACCTTCTCGGCGCGGGGCTGGTGGTCACCGGCATCCTGATCGGCCTGAGCGCGGAACGCTCGGGCGCCAAGGCGGCGGTGCGGCCGTCCGAGGCCTGACGGCCATCCCCTCCGTTCGGTGCGCGTAATCTCTTGAGCGACCGAAAGGATGGACATGGGCGAGTTCGACTACACCGACCTGCTGCCGCTTGGAGCCGACGAGACGGAATACCGGCTGATCACCTCGGAGGGGGTGCGGAAGGTCGAGGCGGCCGGGCGTACGTTCCTCGAAGTCGACCCCGAGGCGCTGCGCCTGCTCACCGAGACGGCCGTGCACGACATCTCCCACTTCCTGCGCGCCTCGCACCTCGCCCAGCTCCGGAAGATCGTCGATGACCCCGAGTCCAGCGGCAACGACCGCTTCGTCGCCCTCGACCTGCTGAAGAACGCCTCCATCTCGGCCGGCGGCGTGCTGCCCATGTGCCAGGACACCGGCACCGCCATCGTCATGGGCAAGCGCGGCCGGCACGTGCTCACCGACGGGCAGGACGCCGAGCACATCTCACGCGGCGTCTACGACGCCTACACCAAACTCAACCTGCGCTACTCCCAGATGGCCCCGCTGACCATGTGGGAGGAGAAGAACACGGGCAGCAACCTCCCCGCCCAGGTCGAGCTGTACGCCGAGGACCCGAACGGGCACCCCGACGAGTACAAGCTGCTGTTCATGGCCAAGGGCGGCGGGTCGGCCAACAAGTCGTTCCTGTACCAGGAGACCAAGGCCGTGCTCAACGAGAAGCGCATGATGGCCTTCCTGGAGGAGAAGATCCGCTCGCTCGGCACGGCGGCCTGCCCGCCGTACCACCTGGCCGTCGTCGTCGGCGGCACCTCCGCCGAGTACGCGCTCAAGACCGCCAAGTACGCCAGCGCCCGCTACCTCGACTCGATCCCTGCCGAAGGCTCCCCGTCCGGGCACGGCTTCAGGGACCTGGAGATGGAGGCCAAGGTCTTCGAGCTGACCCAGAAGCTGGGCATCGGGGCGCAGTTCGGCGGCAAGTACTTCTGCCACGACGTGCGCGTCATCCGCCTGCCCAGGCACGGCGCCTCCTGCCCGGTCGCCATCGCCGTCTCCTGCTCCGCCGACCGCCAGGCCCTCGCCAAGATCACGCCGGAGGGCGTGTTCCTGGAGAAGCTGGAGACCGACCCGGCCCGCTTCCTGCCCGACACCACCGACGAGCACCTCTCGGACGACGTCGTCTCGATCGACCTCAACCGCCCGATGCCGGAGATCCTCGCCGAGCTGAGCAAGTACCCGGTCAAGACCCGCCTGTCGCTCACCGGCCCGCTGGTCGTCGCCCGCGACATCGCGCACGCCAAGATCGCCGAGCTGCTGGACGACGGCGGCGAGATGCCGCAGTACCTCAAGGACCACGCCGTCTACTACGCCGGTCCCGCCAAGACGCCGGAGGGCTACGCCTCGGGCTCGTTCGGACCGACGACGGCGGGGCGCATGGACTCGTACGTGGGACGGTTCCAGGCGGCGGGCGGCTCAATGGTGATGCTGGCCAAGGGCAACCGGTCCAAGCAGGTCACCGAGGCGTGCCAGCAGTACGGCGGCTTCTACCTGGGCTCCATCGGCGGGCCCGCGGCGCGGCTGGCGCAGGACTGCATCAAGAAGGTGGAGGTGCTGGAGTATCCCGAGCTGGGGATGGAGGCGGTGTGGAAGATCGAGGTCGTCGACTTCCCCGCGTTCATCGTCGTGGACGACAAGGGCGACGACTTCTTCACCGACAGGACCGGCCCCGTGCTCTCGATCGGCCGGCGCTGAGGTGACGCCCGCGCCGTGAGGCGGGGGCTGGGCGCCGGGAGGTCAGGCGCCCAGGCACGCGGGCCGGACGGCCACGCGGGAGGGAAGGACGACGGGCCCGGTGACCCGGGAGGTGCTCACGCGGCCACCGGGGCCCGATGCGGCGCCACGACGCTGCCGTCGGGCAACAGCAGACCGGTGTCGTCGAACAGCACGACGCCGTTGCAGAGAAGGCTCCACCCCTGGTCGGGATGGGCCGAGATGACGTGCGACCGCTCACGGTCGAGGGAGTCGGCACTGGGGCAAACGGGGTTGTGACTGCACATGGCGCACCTCTCAGATTGCGCTCCGGGTTGCGGGTCCTCAAAAGGGCAGCGTGCGCCCTGACGGCGTGCGAAGGTCCAGTGCGGCTCTGGTCGGCTTTCTCGGCCGGCGGCGAACCTGGGTCTGGCGCATCCCCATCACGTCCTTAGTGGTCTGACTACAACGGTGGGACCTCGGGCGTTCTGCTCTCAGTCTGACGTTCGTCACCGACACTTTCGTGGATGACCGCCGGCGAGGAGCCCGCCTTCTTTCCTGGTCCTAACCATGCCCCCGTCCCCTTACGGCACCCTTACAAGTCGCTGACGGCTCCCCGTGCTTCCTGTCAGTCAGCCTGCCGTACGCCTGAATGTCCCCTACCGGGCATCATGCACAAATATTCGGCAAGCCGTTGTGCCGATGGGCACATATGCCCGATGAGCTGCGAAAACGTACACTGAGTGGTCGCGCGGGGCGAGCCGGTCAGCAGCCCCGCGCGGGCCGCCGGGCGCGGAGGGCGCCGCGCGGTAAATTCCGGGTCCAGGAGACGCCGGACGCGATCGCGGTGTCCCGCGAGGTCGACGGGACGGAGGCGCGCGTACTACCTTCGGTATCGCGGCGTCCGACCGGAGCACGACGGGAAACCACGGGGCCTCAACCGGGAGGATGCGGCCAGGAGGTTTGCTGACGTGACGAGTCAGGCGGGTTGACTTAAGTTCGCAACAAATTATCGGCCCCGCCTCTACTGGTCGGTTTACCCAAATAGGTAAGCTGCCTGGCATGCGTGCGCCATCCGGTTACCTACTCGCCGCGCGCTATCGGCTCGTGGAGCCGGTTGGTCGCGGCGGCATGGGCACCGTTTGGCGGGCACATGACGAACTCCTCGACCGCGACGTGGCGGTCAAGGAAGTGCGATTGCCTTCCGTGCTCGACGAGGAGCTGCGCGCCGAGCTGTGCGCGCGCACCGAACGCGAGGGCCGGGCCACCGCGATGGTCGCGCACCCCTCGGTGATCACCGTCTTCGACGTGGTCACGGAGGACGACCGGCCGTGGATCGTGATGGAGCTGCTGCGGGCCAAGTCGCTCGAACAGCTCATCCAGGAGGAAGGACCGCTCCACCCGCGCAAGGCCGCCGAGATCGGCCGGCAGATCCTGGGCGCGCTGCGCGCCGTGCACGCCAAGGGCATCCTGCACCGCGACGTGAAGCCCAGCAACGTCCTGGTGACCGAGGACCGCGCGGTGCTCACCGACTTCGGCCTGGCCGCGCTCGAAGGTGATGTTTCCATCACCCAGGCGGGCATCGTTCTCGGGTCGGCCGGATACATCGCTCCAGAGCGCGTGCTGGGCTCGAAGGCCAGCCCCGCCGCCGACCTGTGGTCGCTCGGCGCGACCCTCTACACCGCCGTCGAGGGCAGGGGCCTGCACGGCAGACGTACGGCCGCCGCCGCGCTCGCGGCCCTGACCAGCGGCGAGCCGATCCCGATGACCAAGGCGGGCCCGCTGGCGCCCATCCTCGACGCGTTGCTGCGGATCGACCCCGCGACCAGGCTCGACTCCGTGCGCGCCTCGCTCATGCTGACCAGGGTCGCCGCGGGCGGCTCCGCCGAGGAGCCGCTCACCCCGCGCAGGCCCGCGCGTCCCGCCTCGCCGATCCCCATCCCACAGCCCCCTTTCGTACGCAGGCCCGCGCACCGCGGGCTGCACCGGGCCGACCCGCCGGCGGGCGCCGTGAACGTGCCCTCGCCCCGGCAGGAACGTAAACCAGGCGAGGGCGTGCACAGGAAGCGCGTGGAAGCGCGCCCCGCGCCGTCGGCTTATGCCCGTTTCAAAGCGACGGTGATAAAGTTGTGTCTTCCTCGGCGGTTCTGGCCAAGAGAACTTCGCAAGCGAGGGTAAAGCACTTCCCAAGCGAGAATCGATATCTTCTTCTCATGCCGGAACAGCAGACACGCCTGCTCGCGGAGCGCTACGAGCTCATCACCCCGCTCGGGCGGGGCACGATGGGCACCGTGTGGCGAGCCCGCGACCGCGCGCTCGGGCGCGAGGTGGCGGTCAAGGAAATCCGCCAGGACTCGGGTCTCACCGAGGAACAGCGGACCGAGCTGCGCGAACGTATGGTGCGCGAGGGCCGCATCGCCTCGCGGATCAACCACCCGTCGGTCGCCTCCATCCACGACGTGCTGATCCAGGACAACAGCCCGTGGATCATCATGGAGCTCATCGAGGCCCGATCGCTTGAGCAGGTGATCGAGGAGGAGGGGCCGCTGCCGCCTCGGCTGGTGGCCGAGATCGGCGTCGACCTGCTCGGGGCGCTGCGCGCGGCGCACGTCCAGGGCATCACCCACCGCGACGTCAAGCCGGGCAACGTGCTCATCACCGAGAGCGGGCGCGTGGTGCTGACCGACTTCGGCATCGCCAAGGCAGAGGGCGACTCCCGGCTGACGAAGACCGGCATGGTGATCGGCTCGCCCGGGTACACCGCGCCGGAACGTGCCAGGGGTGAGTACACCGGCCCCGAGTCCGACCTCTGGTCGCTCGGCGCCACGCTCTACTTCGCCGTCGAGGGGCGGCCGGCGTACGAGCGGTCCACGATCGCCGAGACGCTGGCGGCGCTGCTCACCGAGAACGCCGACCCGCCCACGCAGGCGGCGCAGCTACGGCCGGTGCTGAACGGGCTGCTGAACAAGGACTACCGGCAGCGGCTCAGCGCTGCCAAGGCGGAGACCCTGCTGCGCATGGTCGCCGACACCCCGACGAGCGAGATGCCGGTGCTGACGGCCGAGGCTCTTATGGCGCAGGAGGCCGCAATGCCCGATCCGTTCGCCGCTCCGAAGAACCCTGGGCCTGGTGGGCAGGGGGCCGGGGGGCGCGGTCCGGCGGGCCAGCCGCCCTACGGCGCTCCCCCGCAGGGGCCCGGCGGTCCGGGGCAAGGGCCGGGCACGCCGCAGGCCGGTGGCCCGGTACCCGCAGGTGCGGGAGGACCGCAGACCGGCGGCGCGGGCGGCCGTGGCGCGCAGGGTCCCGGGGCGCAGGGTCCCGTAGTGCAAGGTCCTGGGGCTCAGGGTCCTGGGGCGCAGGGTCCCGGTGGGCCTGGCGCTCCTGGGATGGGTCACGCGATGCAGGGCGTGAGCGGCCCTCAGTCGCCCACCGGACCGAACGCCTTCAACGGCCCGCCAGCCGCCTACGGCCCGCCCGGACAGCGCCAGCCCGGCGCGCCGGGAGCGCCAGGAGCGCAGGGCCCCGCGTCGGGACCGGGCGCCCCTTCCGGCCCGCGTCCTGGACAGGGCGTCCCCACAGGACCGCACGCCACCTCAGGACCAGGCGCCCCCACAGGGCCGCACCCCGCGCCCGGGCAGCAGGGCCAGGCGCACGGGCCGAACGGGCCGAACAGCCCGACCGTGCCGCAGGCCGGCGGCGGCTACGGGCAGGGCCGTCCCACCGGGCCGAACGCCCCGGAAGGCGACTACGACCCGGAGCGCACGGTGAGCATCGCCCGCCCCAAGGGCCCGTTCCCCACGCCCCAGGAACCCCAGCAGCGCCTCGCCGACGAAGGCTCGAACGCGACGACCCGCATCCCGAAGGGCTCCCCCGGCCAGCAGGTCTACCCGGTCCCCGCACCTCCGGCGGGCCAGCCCCAGCAGCAGCAGCAACCCCCGTCGGGCCCGCCTCGGCAGGGCGTTCAGAACGGCCCGCAGATGGGCGGGCACGGCCTGGGCACGGACCTGTTCGCGATCGCGGGCCAGCCGGAGAAGCCCCCGGCGGGCAACCGCAACGGCATGCTGGTGCTGATGGCGGTGGCCGCCGCGGCCGCCGTGGTGATCGCGGTGCTCATCGTGGCCCTGTTCTCAAGCTGACGCGACGGGGGGTGCCTCCCGGCCGGAGCGCCGGCCGTGGGTCAGACTGGAAGTCATGAGTGAGTTCCGGATCGAACATGACTCGATGGGCGAGGTACGCGTGCCGGCAGGCGCCAAGTGGCGTGCGCAGACCCAGCGGGCAGTGGAGAACTTCCCGATCTCGGGCCGGCCGCTGGAGCCGTCGCACATCGCCGCGCTGGGCCTGATCAAGGCGGTGGCGGCCGAGGTCAACGGCGAGCTGGGCGTGATCGACAAGGACCTGGCCGAGGCGATCGCGCAGGCCGCCGCCGACGTCGCGGAGAACGAGCACGACGGCGACTTCCCGATCGACGTCTTCCAGACCGGCTCGGGCACCTCGTCCAACATGAACGCCAACGAGGTGATCGCGACGCTGGCGGAGGAGCGGCTGGGCCGCCCCGTGCATCCGAACGACCACGTGAACGCCTCGCAGTCGTCCAACGACGTGTTCCCGACCTCGATCCACGTGGCGGCGGCCACCGAGGTGTCCTTCCACCTGCTGCCCTCGCTGCGGCATCTGGCGGAGGCGCTGCGGGTGAAGGCGATCGAGTTCGACGGCGTGGTGAAGTCGGGGCGCACGCACCTCATGGACGCGACGCCGGTGACGCTGGGCCAGGAGTTCGGCGGGTACGCCACGCAGGTCGAGCACGGCGTCGTCCGCGTCTCGGCGGCTCTGGAGCACGTCCTGGAGCTGCCGCTGGGCGGCACGGCGGTGGGCACGGGCATCAACACGCCGCCGGGTTTCGCCCAGGAGGCGATCGCGAAGCTGCGTGAGGCGACGGGCATCGCGTTCCAGGAGGCGGCCGACCACTTCGAGGCGCAGGGCGCGCAGGACTCCATCGTGGAGCTGTCCGGGCAGCTCAAGGTGGTCGCGGTGTCGCTCACGAAGATCGCCAACGACCTGCGGTGGATGGGGTCTGGGCCGCGCGCGGGGCTCGGCGAGATCAACCTGCCGGACCTGCAGCCGGGCTCGTCGATCATGCCGGGCAAGGTCAACCCGGTGATCCCCGAGGCCACGGCCATGGTCGCGGCCCAGGTGATCGGGAACGACGCGGCGATCACGTTCGCCGGCGCGTCGGGCACCTTCGAGCTGAACGTGCAGCTCCCGGTGATCGCGCGCAACATCCTGGAGTCGATCAGGCTGCTGGCGAACGTCTCGCGCCTGCTCGCCGACCGCTGCGTCTCCGGCATCACGGCGAACGTGGAGCGCCTGCGCGAGTACGCCGAGTCGTCCCCGTCGATCGTCACCCCGCTCAACAAGTACGTCGGCTACGAGGAGGCGGCGAAGATCGCCAAGCAGGCCCTGGCGGAGCGCAAGACGATCAGGGAGGTCGTCATCGAGCGCGGCCACGTGGCCGACGGCAAGCTGACCGAGGAGCAGCTCGACGCGGCTCTCGACGTCCTGTCCATGACTAGACCCTGACCGTCCGGGTGGCGTGGGCCCAGCGGGTGAGCAGGGACAGCGCCGCACCGGAGTCCACGGCGTCGGCGGCCCGCTTGTAGCCGGCGGTCAGCGCGGGCACCAGCTCGGCCGCCGGCGGCGTGCCGTCGGCGGCCACCAGGGCGGCGGCGGCGTTCAGCAGGACGATCTCGCGGACGGGCCCCTGCTCGCCGGAGAGCACGGCGCGGGCCACGGCGGCGTTGTGCCGGGCGTCGCCGCCGCGCAGGTCCCCGGGCGTGGCGCGGGGGATCGACAGGTCGAGCGGGTCGAAGCTCATCTGCGTGACGCGTCCCCTGCGTACCACCCAGATCGTGGAGGGGCCGCAGGTCGTCAGCTCGTCGAGCCCGTCGTCGCCCCTGAAGACGAGCGCGGAGCAGCCGCGCTCGGCCAGCACGCCCGCCATGATCGGCGCCATGGTGGGGTGGTAGACGCCGACGGCCTGCGCGGGCGGCAGGGCGGGGTTGGTGAGCGGGCCCAGGAAGTTGAAGACGGTGGGGACGCCCAGCTCGCGGCGCGGCTGCGAGGTGCGTCTGAGCGCCGGGTTGAAGGCGGCGGAGAAGCAGAACGTGATGCCGACCTCGTCGGCGACGCGCACCACGTCGGCGGGCGGCAGGTCGATGACCACGCCCAGCTCCTCCAGCACGTCGGCGGAGCCCGCCATGGAGGAGGCGGCCCGGCTGCCGTGCTTGACCACCTTGGCTCCGGCGGCGGCGGTCACGACGGCGGCCATGGTGGAGACGTTCACGGTGTTGGCGCGGTCGCCTCCGGTGCCGACCAGGTCGACGGGGTCGCCGGGCACCCGGATCGCGGCGGCCTTGGCCAGCATGCCGTCGGCGAGCCCCGCCACCTCGGCCACGGTCTCGCCCTTGGCGCGCAGCGCGACGGCGAACGCGGCGATCTGCGCGTCGGTGGCCAGGCCGGACATGATCTGGTCCATCGCCCAGCCGGTCTGGCGAGCGGTGAGCGAGGCGCCGTCGAGCAGCGTGGTGAGGATCCGTGGCCAGGTGGTGGTCATGAGTGCCCCTTCTGTCGTCTGTGCTCGACGGGGGGCACCCACTGCAACGGTGACGGCCGCCTCGTCGAGGCGGCCGTGCGCGTATCGCCGGAGGTCCGCCTAGGAGGCGGGCCACCACTGGGACGAGTACGCGATCATGCCCTCACCTTAGCAGATGCTCTTGATCCACATAGGGAGCCATCCAGCTATGTCGCCCGCACCCATGCTTGGCGCGGCAGACTCCGCATAACCTGTCGAAGTATGGCGAAGGAGCTGACGGGGCGCACCGCGCTGGTGACGGGGGCCGGGGCCGGCATCGGGGCCGCGTGCGCCCGGCGGCTGGCCGCGGCGGGGGCCAGGGTGCTGGTCGTGGACCTGCGGGCGGAGTCCGCGGAGAAGGTGGCCGCCGAGGTGGGCGGCGCCGCCGTGGTGGCCGACCTGAGCGATCCCGGCTTCGTGGCGGCGCTGCCCGACGAGCCGGTGGACATCGTGGTGAACAACGCCGGGTTCCAGCACGTGGCGCCGATCGAGGAGTTCCCGCCCGAGGTGTTCGCCACGATGCTCAGGGTGATGGTCGAGGCGCCGTTCCTGATCGCGCGCCGGGTGCTGCCCGGCATGTACGCCAGGGGCTGGGGCCGGTTCGTCAACATCTCCTCGGTCCACGGGCTGCGGGCCTCGCCGTACAAGTCGGCGTACACGACGGCCAAGCACGGGCTGGAGGGCTTGTCCAAGGTGGTGGCGCTCGAAGGGGCGCCGCACGGGGTGACCTCGGTCTGCGTCTGCCCCGCGTACGTGCGCACCGGGCTGGTCGAGGCGCAGATCGCCGACCAGGCCAAGGTGCACGGCATCGCGAAGGAGGAGGTCGTGCGTGACATCATGCTGGCACCTGCCGCGATCAAGCGGCTGATCGAGCCCGAGGAGGTGGCCGAGCTGATCGCGTACCTGTGCGGGCCCGCCGGATCGTTCGTCACGGGCGTGTCGTTGCCGGTGGACGGCGGCTGGACGGCCCGATAGTGAGCACCCGTTTCCTCGAGCTGCTGGCGCGGGAGGCCTCCGCCGTCGAGTTCGAGGGGCCGATCATCCAGGCCAGGGCCGCCGGGGCGGACGCGGCGGCGATCGAGGAGCTGGAGCGCGCCAAGGTCGAGGCGCTGAAGGTGCGTGACCTGCTGAAACGGCGGGCCAGGCGCGAGGCTGAGCTGTCGGCGCTGTACGACACGGCCGGCGACCTGGCGGCGCTGCGCGACCTCGACGCCGTGCTGGAGGCCATCGTGCACCGGGCCAGGCAGCTCCTGGCCACCGACGTGGCGTACATGACGTTGCACGACCCCGAGCGGGGCGACACGTACATGCGGGTCACCGACGGGTCGATCTCGGCCAAGTTCCGGGCGTTGCGGCTGGCCATGGGGCACGGGCTGGGCGGGCTGGTGGCGCAGACGGCGGTGCCGTACGCGACGGCCGACTACTTCGCCGACGCCAGGTTCCGGCACCGCGAGCACATCGACGACGCGGTCAAGGAGGAGGGCCTGGTCGCCATCCTCGGCGTGCCGCTGCGGCTGGGGCAGCGGGTGATCGGCGTGCTGATGGCGGCCAACCGCAGCGCCAGGCCGTTCCACCAGGAGGAGGTGTCGCTGCTGGCCAGCCTGGCGGCGCACGCCGCCGTCGCGATCGACAACGCCAGGCTGCTGCAGGAGACCAGGAACGCGCTGGAGGAGCTGTCGCAGGCGCACAGGACCGCCAGGGAGCACGGCGAGGCCGTGGAGCGGGCGGCCATGGCGCACGACAGGATGACCTCGCTGGTGCTGCGCGGCGGCGGCATCGAGGACGTGGCGGCCGTGGTGACCGACGTGCTGGGCGGCTCGCTGGCCGTGCTGGACGACCTCGGCCGGGCCATCAGCGGCGACGTGGGCGAGCTGGACGCCGGGGTGTTCGAGGCGGCGCAGGCGTCCAGGGCGCTGGGGCGCACCGTGCGCAGGGGGGATCTGCTGATCGCGTCGGTGGACGTGGGCGGCGAGCCGCTGTGCACGCTGATCCTGCGCAGCGACGACGCCGACGAGCGCATCCTGGAGCGGGCGGCGCTGGTGTGCGCGTTGCTGCTGCTGTTCCGCAGGAGCGTGGCGGAGGCGGAGGGGCGGGTCAGGGGCGAGCTGCTCGACGACCTGATCTCGCGGCCCGGCTCGCCGGGGCTGGCCGACCGGGCGCGGCGGCTGGGCATGGACCTGGGCGCGCCGCACGTGGTGGTGGTCGCCAAGCACGGGGGGCAGCGCGAGCGGGCGGCCTTCTGGGCGTCGTCGCAGGCCACCGTGCGGCACGGGCTGGCCACGGGCCGGGGTGACGAGGTGGTGCTGCTGCTGCCCGGCGACGACGCGGGAGGGCTGGCGCAGCGGGTGGCCCGCGAGCTGACGTCGTCGCTGCACAGCCCGGCGACCGCGGGCGCCTCGTGCGTGGCGCTGCCGGGCGCGCCGCGGGTGCGGGACGTCGCCGCCGCCTATCAGGAGGCGCGGCGGTGCGCGGAGGCGCTGGTGGCGCTCGGGCGGGCCGGTGACGGCGCGAGCGCGGCCGAGCTGGGCTTCGTGGGCCTGCTCGTCGGCGACGGCCGCGACGTGCACGGCTTCGTCGGCAGGACGCTCGGCGCGGTCATCGACTACGACGCCCGCAGGGGCACCGCACTGACGGACACGCTGGCCGCCTACTTCGGCGCCGGCGGCTCACCGTCGCGCACGGCCGAGACCATGCACATCCACGTCAACACCGTCACGCAGCGGCTGGACCGCATCGGCAAGCTGCTCGGCGAGGGCTGGCTGGAGCCTGAGCGGGCGCTGGAGATCCAGCTCGCCCTGCGCCTGCACCGGCTCGGCCACACATCCGCCCCTGACACTATGGGACCCGACGCCATATGAGTGACCCCGGTCACAACCTACGGTGACCGGCATGGCCACTTCCATCAAGAAGATCGTCGCCGCGAGCCTGATCGGCACCACCATCGAGTGGTACGACTTCTTCCTGTACGGCTCGGCAGCCGCCCTGGTGTTCAACAAGCTCTTCTTCCCCGAGTCCGACCCGCTGACCGGCACGCTGCTGTCGTTCCTCACCTACGCCGTCGGATTCGTCGCCCGCCCGCTCGGCGGCCTGGTCTTCGGCCACTTCGGCGACCGGATCGGCCGTAAGACGCTGCTGGTCGTCAGCCTGCTGCTGATGGGCGCGGCGACGTTCCTGATCGGCTGCCTGCCGACGTACGAGACGCTGGGACCGGCGGCGGCGCTGCTGCTGACGTCGCTGCGGCTGGTGCAGGGCTTCGCGCTCGGCGGCGAGTGGGGCGGCGCGGTGCTGATCGTCTCCGAGCACGGCGACACGGCGCGGCGCGGCTTCTGGGCGTCCTGGCCGCAGGCCGGCGCCCCCGGCGGGAACCTGCTGGCCACCGGCGTGCTGGCGGCGCTGGCCGCCTGGCAGTCGGACGAGGCGTTCCTGGCGTGGGGGTGGCGGGTGCCGTTCCTGCTGTCGGGCGTGCTGGTGCTGATCGGCCTGTGGATCCGGCTGTCGATCAGCGAGTCGCCGGTCTTCAAGCAGGCCCCGCCCGAGCTGCGGCCCCCGATCGTCGTGGTGCTGCGGCACCACGCCAAGGACGTGCTCGTCGCGATCGGCGCCCGCCTGGCGGAGAACATCTCGTTCTACCTGCTGACCGTCTTCGTCATCACCTACGCCAAGCAGACCGGCATCGACAACTCGACCGTGCTGACGGCGGTGCTGATCTCCTCGGGCATCCACTTCGTGACGATCCCGCTGTGGGGCGCGCTGTCCGACCGGCTCGGCCGCCGCCCGATCTACCTGGCGGGCGCCGCCGGCATCGGTGTGTGGATCTTCGCGTTCTTCCCGCTGGTGGACACCGGCAACTTCCTCGCGATCACCCTGGCGGTCACGGTCGGCCTGCTGTTCCACGGCATGATGTACGGCCCGCAGGCGGCCTTCTTCTCCGAGCTGTTCGGCACCAGGTCCCGCTACACCGGCGTGTCCATCGGCGCGCAGCTCTCGGCGATCGTGGCGGGCGCGCTGGCCCCGATCATCGCGGTGGCCCTGCTCCAGCAGTTCGGCAGCAGCGTGCCCATCTCCGCCTACCTCGGGGTGGCGGCGCTGCTGACCCTGTTCTCGGTCTACAGCGCGCGCGAGACTCGGGGCAGCGACCTGGCCGAGAGGATCCACGCGCGATGAAGGTCACCACAGCGAGACTCACCCAGCACGTCCTGACCGCCGAGGGCGGGACCACCGGCGAGCCCGTGCTGTTCGTGCACGGGAACGTCTCCTCCGCCGCCTTCTGGCGGGACGCCATGGCCGCGCTGCCGGAGGGGTTCCGGCCGCTGGCGGTGGACCTGCGCGGGTTCGGCGACACGGACCCGGTCCCCGTGGACGCCACGAGGGGCCTGCGCGACTACTCCGACGACCTGATCGAGCTGGTCGAGGCGCTCGGCCTGGACCGGGTGCACCTGGTGGGCTGGAGCCTGGGCGGCGGCATCGTGCTGCAGCTCCTGCGCGACCGCCCGGCCGCCGTCGGCAGCGTCACGCTGGTCAACCCGATCTCCCCGTACGGCTTCGGCGGCACGGAGGGGCCGGACGGGCGGCTCACGCACCCCGACGGCGCGGGAGCGGGCGCCGGGGCCGCGAACCCCGACTTCGTGGCCCGGCTCCAGGCGGGCGACCTGTCGGACGAGTCGCCCACGTCGCCGCGCAGCGTCTTCCGCTCGGCCTACGTCAACAACCGGCCCATCCCTGACGAGGACTTCTACGTCCGCGCGATGCTGACCACCCGCGTCGGCGAGTCCCACTACCCGGGCGACGCCGCCGGCTCGGACGCCTGGCCCCACGTGGCGCCCGGCAAGACCGGCGTGCTCAACGCCGCCGCGCCCACCCACTTCCACCTCGCCGACCTGCACGAGATCGACCCCAAGCCGCCGATCCTGTGGATCAGGGGCGCCGACGACGTGATCGTCTCGGACGCCTCGCTGTTCGACCTGGCGCACCTGGGCGCGCTCGGCGTCGTGCCCGGCTCCCCCGGCACGCCCGCCCAGCCCATGGTGAGCCAGACCAGGGCCGTGCTGGAGCGCTACGGCCCGTACCGCGAGGCCGTGCTGGACGACTGCGGCCACAGCCCGCACCTGGAGCATCCTGAACAGTTCGCGCGCCTGCTGGCCGAGCACCTGAAGGAGGCGTAGATGCTGGTCGCGCTCACGCTCGTGGCGAGCTTGCTGACACCCGCGAGCGCGCTCACCGTCCCCGGCGCCGAGCACGCCGAGGTCGCCGCGCTCGACGACCTGACCACGGCCGGCACCGCGAGGACCGGCCACACCGACCCCGCCGACTGGGCCGGGCTGCACTCGGCCGCCACGGTCAACCCCACCGGCGTGCCCGGCGTCCAGATCGACGGCTACTTCCCCGACACCTCCACCGGCAACGCCACGCACGGCTGGAACCACGACTCCCAGTTCGTGATCAGGCTGCCGGAGAAGTGGAACGGCGGCCTGGTCGTCGCCGGCACCCCCGGCAACAGGGAGCAGTACGCCAACGACTTCACGATCTCCGACTGGGTGCTGTCGAAGGGGTACGCGTTCGCCTCCACCGACAAGGGCAACGTGGGCGTGAACTTCCACGAGGACGGCCGCCGCCCCGGCGACGCCATCGCCGAGTGGAACCACCGCGTCACCCAGCTCACCGTCGCCGCCAAGGCCGTGGTCAGGCAGCGGTACGGCAGAAAGCCCGAGCGCACGTTCGCCGCGGGCATCTCCAACGGCGGCTACCTGGTGCGGTGGCAGCTGGAGAACCGCGGCGGCCTGTACGACGGCGGCGTGGACTGGGAGGGCACCCTCTGGCGGGTCAAGGGCGACAACCTGCTGAACTTCCTGCCGCCCGCGCTGAAGGCGTACCCGGACGAGGCCGGGGTGCGGGCGGCCGGGTTCGCGGCGGGCTCGGAGTTCCTGTGGCCGTTCCACCGGCAGTACTACTGGGAGCTGACCCAGCAGCTCTACCAGAAGGAGCTGGACCCGTCCTACCAGGGCGCCGCGGCGGACTACGACTACGACGAGCGCAAGCCGTACGCCGCCGTCGCGAAGATCGCGCTGACCGGCAGGATCACCAAGCCGCTGATCACCCTGCACGGCACGCTCGACACGCTGCTGCCGATCTCCCGCGACTCCGACGTCTACGCCGAGATGGTCGGCCCGCACCGCCCGTTCCGCTACCACCGGATCGAGGGCGGCAACCACCTCGACAGCCTCGTGGACCTCTACCCCGACAAGCTCAAGCCCGTCCTCCCGGCCTTCAGGAGCGCCTTCGAGGAGCTGGAGGGCTGGGTTCAGTCCAGGAGGTAGCGGTGCCTGCCCGCGCGCGCCAGACGCACGATGTGCCGCGCGCCGGGCAGCCTGCGGCCGAGCCGGTGCAGCGCGGTGTCGCGGCCCAGCGGCGAGCGGCGCTCGGGATCGACGGCGGCGGCCGGCCGCGTCTCGATCCTGCCCCTGCGCATCTCCAGCGCGAACCGCAGCCCGACCTCCTCGTCGGGTGAGCGCAGCGAGCACAGCCAGCCGCCTGGCCCGAGGTGCTCGGCGCTGGGCAGGATGCGCTTGATCGGCACCTTGGCCACGAGCTGGCCGGCGAGCCTGCCCGGCACCCCGGCCTCGACCAGGGCGGGCGCGCTCACCTCGCGGGCGCGCCTGCCGGTGCTGCGCATGACCAGCTCCAGCGGCGGTCCGCCGCTCGGCGGCACGTACGGGACGGGCAGCACGACGTACAGGTACCGCCCGAGATGCTTGATCACCACGCCGGGCGACACCAGCTTGATGGACTCGGAGAACGAGCGCGGCTCGACGGCCAGCCCCAGCTCGCCCGAGTCGCTCCAGCACGGCACCACCAGCCGCATCCTGGGCCGCTGGGCCAGCACGCCGAGGCAGTTGAGCGGGCCGTCGGGGTGGCTGACGCGGATCCTGGCCTGGTTGGCGCCGCTGAACATGCGCACGTGCACCTCCCAGTGGCCGGGCTGCAGCGGCTCGCCCAGTGCCGCCTTGGTGATGTCCAGCCGGGTCTCGGCCTGGACGCGCACCCGGACCCGGCGGCGGCCCGCCGGGACGCGCTCGACGTGCTGGGTGAGCGGCAGGAAGTGCACGACGCCCGTCTCGGCGTGGCGCACGTACAGCTCCAGGCGGGCCCGCTCGACGTCCCTGGTGATGTCGGTGACGTCGGCGGGCAGCTTCCTGGTCTCCAGCGAGCGCGGCGGGATCCAGTGCAGGCTGTCGCCGTCCACCTGGTACCTGTCGGGCGAGCCGTCGCCCGCCAGCACCTCGGCGGTCAGCCCGAGCACCAGGACGTGCGCGTCCCAGCGCACCTCGGTCAGGTCGGCGCGCAGGCCCGCGCGCCTGGAGGAGTTCGACATGAGCACGATCTGGTCGAGCCTGCCCATCCGGACGTAGGCGGCCACGACGCGCAGGTGCACCGGCAGGTGGCTGTCGAGGTGCTCGGGGAAGCGCTGCTCCACGAGCTTCTGCACGACGCGGAAGTGCATGCCGCGGTCGACGGACGAGTCGGCGAACTTGCTGGTCAGCAGGGGCCGCAGGACGGCGTACCGCAGCCAGTACGCGTACATGCGGTCGCGCTGGCGCCCCTCGCCCGCGTAGGTGTCGATGTCGTCGAGCAGCTTGTGCAGCTCCTTGACGATCGCCCGCGGCTCCTCCTCGGCCTCCGGGCGCTCCCCGAGGTGGCAGCAGACGTGCTCGGCCAGCACCGCGATGACCTTGGCGTGGAGGTAGGCGCGCAGCACGAACGCCTGCTCCCCCATCCGGCCGCCGGGCACGGCGAAGCCCAGCTCGTGCTCCTCCAGGAAGGCCCGCCGGTAGAGCTGCTCGGGGTAGAGCAGAGTGAGCAGCCGGTCGCGCAGGATGTCGGCGCGGCCGGTGCTGCGCCCGAAGGCGGTCATCGGCGGGCCGTAGTCGCGGATCAGGCGGCCGATCAGCACGTCGGCGTCGGCCTCCACGGCCCTGTCGTGCATGCGCTCGACGGCCTCGCGCTCCAGGCGGTCGCCGGGCTCCAGGAAGTACACGTAGTCGCCGGCGGCGGCGGCCAGGCCGACGTTGCGGGCGCGCGAGGGTGAGCCCGTGTACGGCAGGTGCAGGGCGCGGACGTTCTCGCGGACGTTCGCGATGGTGTCCAGGCGTTCGGCGATGCCATCCGTTGAGCCGTCGTCCACGACGATCACTTCGTACTCGTCCGGGGGCATCGACTGGTCCAGCGCGGAGCGAATGCACCCGTCGGCTGTGTCACCCGGATTGTGGACATTGATGATCACACTGACCTTCACACCCATGCGGCCCAGCGTGCGCGGGTATACAGGATCGGGCGCGACGGCTTGCCGATTGGGGAAGGAAAGTTGACCCGCTGCGAACCCAGGACTTAATACCAGCCGACGGACTGCGAGTGGCCCCAGGCGGCGCAGGGAGTGCCGTAGCGGCCCTTGATGTAGCCCAGGCCCCACTTGATCTGGGTGGCGGCGTTGGTCTGCCAGTCGGAGCCCGCGCTGGCCATCTTGCTGCCGGGCAGCGACTGCGGGATGCCGTACGCGCCGGAGTAGCGGTTCATGGCCCGCTCGTTCCAGCCGCTCTCCTTGTGCCAGAGGCTCTCCAGGCAGCCCCACTGGTCGGCGCCGAAGCCGAACGAGGCCAGCATGGCCTTGGCGGTGGCCTTGTTGCTGCCCGGCGAGGGGTCGCTGCCCGGCGGGAAGTTCATGGCGGGGAAGCCGTCGCCGCCTGGGGCCTTCTTGGGCACGACCCAGTCGAGGCCCTTGCCCGCCGCGCCCGAGCGGTCCTTCTTGAGCTTGGCGGCGCGGGCGGCCTGCTCGGCCTCGGCCTTGAGCAGGTCGGCCTCGGGGTCGGGGGCGTAGAGGTCGCCGCTGGCGAGCTTGCCGAGGTCGTCCAGCTCGAACGCCGGCTGCTTGGGCTCGTTGGCGTTCTGGACGGCGCGGTAGGCGACGAAGCCGCCGCCGCCGAAGACGATCACCAGCGACAGCACGGTGATGATGATGCGCTTGGGAGTGAAGCGCGAAGGCCGGCGCGCCGAGGGGAGATCTTCCTTCGGGGGGCGCTCACTCAACTGCGGACCGGGGCTCACGATGCATGAGCTTGCCCTGTCCTAGGGGGTGGTCCGCAACCGAAACGCGGGAATCGCTTGGCGTAAATTTCACCAACCAGCAGGTTAGCCCCGCGTTTCCGAAAAATTGTGACATTGGTCACATCGAGTGGGGCTCCCCTTCAGGCGCCCGTGACCGAAGGGAAGCCGATTTCAGGGTCGCGGACCATCTTCCAGATCTCATCTGCGGCATGTCACAGTTTGGAGACACATACCGGGTATTCGTGACATGGAATAATAATGTGCGCGTGGCTGGCATCCTCCTCGTAGAAGACGACCCCTCGGTCCGCACGGCTCTGGAGCTGGCGTTGACCCGGCAGGGGCACTCCGTCACGTCGTACGCGACGGGTGAGGAGGCGCTCGACCACATACGGGCCCGCCGGCCGGAGATCGCCATCCTCGACGTGATGCTCCCCGGCATCGACGGCATCGAGGTGTGCCGCCGGGTGCGCAAGCTCGACCAGCTCCCCGTCATCCTGCTCACCGCGCGCGGCGACGACCTGGACATCGTGGTCGGACTGGAGGCGGGCGCCGACGACTACGTGGTCAAGCCGGTCGAGCCGCGCGTCCTGGACGCCCGCATCCGCGCCGTGCTGCGCCGCGCCGAGTCCGCCTCCTCCGACCGCATCACGTTCGGCGACCTCGTGATCGACCGGGGCGCGCTCAAGGTCACGCTGGCCGGCAAGGAGATCCACCTGACCCCGACCGAGCTGCGGCTGCTGCTGGAGCTGGTCAGGCACCCGGGCCAGGTGCTCAACCGCCGCTACCTGCTGCGCGCCGTCTGGGACCACACGCACATCGCCGACTCCAGGCTTGTGGACGCCTGCGTGCAGCGCATTCGCGCCAAGATCGAGCCCCGGCCGGCCGAGCCCGTCTTCATCCACACCGTGCGCGGCTTCGGCTACCGGTTCAGCCCCCCGTGATCATCCCCCGTCCCACAGGGCTGCGGGGCCGCCTGGTCATCACCTTCACCCTGGTCGCCGTCACCGCGTCCCTGCTGGTCGCCACCATCGGCTACGAGCTGGCCAAGACCGCGCTCATCACCAGGACCGAGACGACCTCCATGGAGATCGTGACCAGGGAGCTCGGCAGCATCGGCTTCCCGATCGGCAAGCTGCGCCCGGGCGAGGCCCCGCCCACCTCCAGGGAGCTGGAGCGGGTGGCCCACGCGCTGGCGGGTCCTGGCCGCAGCGCGCTGGTCGAGTACGGAACCGTCGTCGCCTCCGAGGGCCCCATGTCGCTCAGCGACGTGCCCAACGAGCTGCACGGCAGGGCCAAGCAGAGCCTCGTCACCCAACGCAAGATCATCGACGGCGAGCTGTATCTCATCGTCGGCGCGGAGGTCTACCGCGAGGGCCTCGCCGGGCCCGAGGCGACCGGGCTGCAGGCGTTCGTCTTCTTCCCGATGCGCGACGACGAGCGCCAGCTCGACACGCTCAGGACCACCCTCGCCCAGACCGGCCTGGTCATCGTGCTGATCGCGCTGGTCGTGGCCCTGCTGTCGGCCCGTCAGGTGCTGCTGCCGGTGCGCAGGCTGAGCGCCGCCGCCCAGGCGCTCGGCCAGGGCAGGCTGGACACCCGCCTGCCCGTGCACGGCCAGGACGAGCTGGCGGGGCTCACCGCCCGCTTCAACGACGCCGCGGCGGCCCTGGAGCTGAGCGTGTCGGAGCTGCGCTCCCTGGAGGCGATGTCCCGCAGGTTCGTGGCCGACGTCTCGCACGAGCTGCGCACGCCGCTGACCGCCATGACGGCCGTGGCCGACATGCTCTCCGACGAGGCCGAACACCTGCCCGAGGCGCCCGCGCAGGCCGTGCGGCTGGTGCTCAAGGAGATCGAGCGGCTGCGCGAGCTGGTCGAGCACCTCATCGAGATCAGCCGCTTCGACGCGGGCACCGCCACGCTCAACCTGGAGCCGGTCAACGTCGCCGACTCCATCCAGGACTGCCTGGAGGTGCGCGGCTGGAGCGACCAGGTGACGGTGACCGCCTCCCAGGGCCTGACCGCCAACCTCGACCCCAGCCGGTTCGACGTCATCGTGGCCAACCTGGTCGGCAACGCGCTCAAGCACGGCCTGCCGCCGGTCGTGGTGGCCGCCAGGACCACGGAGAACGGCCTGGAGGTGAAGGTGCGCGACCACGGCAAGGGCATCCCGCGCGAGGCGCTCCCGCACGTCTTCGACCGCTTCTTCAAGGCCGGCGCCGGGCGGGCCCGCAGCACGGGCAGCGGCCTGGGCCTGGCCATCGCCCGCGCCAACGTCCAGCTCCACGGGGGCACGATCTCCGTGCGCGCCCAGGAGCCCGGCACCCTCTTCACGGTCTGGCTGCCCCACGTATGAAGACCCTCATGAGCGCCGCCGCCCTCCTGCTGGCCGTCACGGCCTGCGGCATCTCGCCCACCGACGTGCAGGACAGGGGCCAGGCCCCCACCGTCAGGATCCCGCCGCCCACCAAGACGATCTACCTGGTCAGGGACGGCAAGCTGACGCGGGAGCCGGCCGACGTCGAGGACGACACCGTGGACAGCCTGCTGGGCGCACTGTTCGACGCCTCGGCCAAGCCGCTCGGCGACCGGGACACCGCGCTGCGCGGGTTCACGTACCTGCGGACCAGGAACTCGATCAACCCGCCGCAGCGGGACGAGATCCAGCTCCCCCGCACCTCGACGCTGACCGTCTACATCAGCGGCGACGGCACGCTGACCAAGCTCGGCAAGGCGCAGATCGTCTGCACGGCGCAGCAGGACGCGGCGTTCGAAGTGGTGAAGATCTTCCGGGAGAACGAGGGCCGCCCCCCGGTGGACGAGGGGCGGCACACGTGCGGTGAGCTCAAGTGAGCGTCACATGGTGATGTCCTCCAGCATCTCCGTCACCAGCGCGGCGATCGGAGAACGCTCGGACCTGGTGAGCGTGACGTGGGCGAACAGGGGGTGCCCCTTCAGCTTCTCCACCACCGCGACCACGCCGTCGTGCCTGCCGACGCGCAGGTTGTCGCGCTGGGCCACGTCGTGGGTGAGCACGACCCGCGAGTTGGCGCCGATCCGGCTCAGCACCGTCAGCAGCACCCCGCGTTCGAGCGACTGGGCCTCGTCCACGATCACGAACGCGTCGTGCAGCGAACGGCCGCGGATGTGCGTCAGCGGGAGCACCTCCAGCATGCCGCGGTCGAGCACCTCCTCGATCACCTCGGGCGAGGTGACCGCGCCGAGCGTGTCGAAGACCGCCTGGGCCCACGGGCCCATCTTCTCGCCCTCGGAGCCGGGCAGGTAGCCGAGCTCCTGGCCGCCGACGGCGTAGATCGGGCGGAAGACGATCACCTTGCGGTGCTGGCGGCGCTCCAGTACGGCCTCCAGGCCCGCGCACAGCGCCAGCGCCGACTTGCCCGTGCCGGCCCGCCCGCCGAGCGAGACGATGCCGATCTCCGGGTCCATCAGCAGGTCGAGCGCGATGCGCTGCTCCGCGGAGCGGCCGTGCAGGCCGAAGATCTCGCGGTCGCCGCGCACCAGGCGCACCGACTTGTCGGGCTGCACGCGGCCGAGCGCGGAGCCCTTGGCCGACAGCAGCCGCAGGCCGGTGTGCGTCGGCAGGTCTCTGGCCTCCTCCAGGTCCGCGGTGCCCTTGTCGAAGAGCGTCTCGACGTCCTCCGTGGTCACCTGGACCTCGGCCATCCCTGTCCAGCCCGACTCGTGCACCAGCTCGGCGCGGTACTCCTCGGCCGCCAGGCCGATCGAGGCGGCCTTGACCCGCATCGGCAGGTCCTTGGAGACGAGGACGACGTCGCAGCCCTCGCTGGCCAGCGAGCGGGCCACCGTGAGGATGCGCGTGTCGTTGTCGCCCAGGCGGAAGCCCACGGGCAGGATGGACGGATCGCTGTGATTGAGCTCTACCCTGATCGTGCCGTCCCCCGTCGGCATCGCCTCGTCCAGCCTGCCGTACTGGACGCGCAGGTCGTCCAGGTAGCGCAGGGCCTTACGGGCGAAGTAGCCGAGCTCCGGATGGTGCCGCTTTCCTTCCAGCTCCGTGATGACCACGATCGGAAGGACCACGTCGTGCTCGGCGAACCGGGTCATCGCCGCCGGGTCGGCCAGCAGGACCGAAGTGTCCAGCACGTACGTGCGCTTGGCCGACTGGTGAGTAGGGTTGCTCGAGGACACTGCCACACGTTCTCCCCCGGGTGCCCCTTGGTGCGGGCACCCTGCAGACGAGGTGGGAATCGGACCGGACCCGCGTCCCCGACCGCGTACTGCCGTCGGCGCCGGAGTCCGGCCCCCCTCGGCAGATTTGGTGCAAAGGCGGGCCCTCTCCGAAATGTCCGACCTGTGATCGGACACTTCCAACGTTACGTCCTGGATACCCGAATGTCGCGTCAGGAACCGTAACGCCGGTGTCTCGCAGCGTAATCACGCAGCGCCCGCAGGAAATCCACCCTGCGGAAGTCCGGCCAGTACGCCTCGTGGAAGTAGAACTCGGAGTGAGCACTCTGCCAGAGCATGAAACCGGACAGACGCTGCTCGCCCGAGGTCCGGATGAGGAGGTCCGGATCGGGCTGGCCGCGAGTGTAGAGATGCTCCGCGATGTGCTCGACATCGAGCACCTCGACGAGGTCCTCGATGCTCGCTCCCCTGCTCGCGTGTTCCTGGAGCAGTGAGCGCACCGCATCGGCAATCTCACGTCTTCCTCCATACCCAACTGCAACGTTCACAATCAGGCCTGGACGGTGTGATGACGCTTCTTTTGCATTTTTTAGGACATTAGCCGTACGGTCGGGCAGCAGATCGAGCGCGCCCACCGGGCTGATCCGCCATCCCTCGGCCACCAGCTCCTGCGTCACGTCCTCGATGATGCGCAGCAGCGGCTCCAGCTCCTCGCGCGGCCGGTTGAGGTTGTCGTTGGACAACATCCACACCGTGACCACCTCGACGCCGGTCTCACGGCACCAGCCGAGCAGCTCGGAGATCTTGTCCGCGCCCTTGCGATGGCCCGTGGACACGTCACGGATGCCCATGGCCCGCGCCCAGCGGCGGTTGCCGTCGATGATGACCCCGACATGCCGGGGGACGCCGTCCTTCGACAGCTTGGCCTCCAGCCGGTGTTCGTACAGCCGGTAGACCAGATCGCGCAGGCCCACGGAGTGCCTCCCCAGCGGTGCTTATGCCCCATTGGTCGTTTTGCCCCAACAGGCAATTATCACCGGGAATCGCCGTGCCCGCTCCCTCTCCACCGTTTCTGCGCCGAGTCTCTACCTTTCAGACACCCTTCCGCCTCATCCACGAGCTGCCGGACGAACACCGACAGCTCCGCCGAGGTCAGCACCGCCCGCATGCCCACGCCCGTGGCGCCCCAGGCCTCCACGTAGGCCCTCCTGGTCAGCCGCCACTCGCCGGGGCCCGGCTGCCACACGGGGATGGTGCGGAGCTGACAGCGCAGCTCACCGCCGCCCAGCCCCGCCCTGGTGCGGTAGCGGAAGGAGAACAGCTCGCTGTCCGGCTCGTCGCACGGGAAGCGGTCGTCGGGGTCGGCCCAGCGCCGCGAGCCCCGGCGGGCCTCGTCCACCCCGCTCGCCAGGCGCGCCAGCAGATGCCCGCAGCGCTCCCCGACGCTGCCGTACGGGGCGCCGTCGCGGTGCAGCTCCAAGGTGATCTCGTACGGCGCGCCGACGCTGTCCGTGCACGCGACGGGCGTCACGGTCAGATACGACCCATCGACGCAGCGTAGACCTCCCACGCCCCTCCCGTATCCCGCCTTATGGCTGCTAAACCCCCGGCTCCCAGGCGTGCTCCCGCCAGCCGGGCGGCTGGTGCCACTCCGTCCAGCCGTGGCCTGTGCGCCCGTCTTCGGTCTCGTACGCGCACAACGCCCTCGGGAACTCGGCCACCGCGCCCTCGGGCGAGGTCAGCGTCACCGGGGCGAACGCGATCGGGCGCACGGTCGTGGCGCAGCCGGGGAAGTGCAGCACACTCTCCACCGGCCGGTCCCCGTCGAAGACGGTGGCCGCCCAGAAGCCCTCGGCGTGCGCCAGGTCCCCCTTGGCGGCCAGGAACGCCGGCCAGGGCAGCTCCATGCCCAGGTTGGCGCGCATGCCGTGCAGGTACGTGCCGTCCTCCAGACGGGCGCTGCTCCACAGCCACGAGATCGACCACCAGTCGCGCACGCCCCAGCTGTGGTCGCGCTCGCCGTGCCCGTGGAACGGCGCGCCGTCGATCGTGCCGGTGACCTCGCAGGGGATCTCGTAGCGCGGGGTGATCGCGTAGCCGTAGACGCCGGCCGCCGAGCGGAACTCCAGGTCCAGGCTCAGCTCCGGGGAGCTCAGGTGGATGCGTGCGCGTCCGAAGGGGTCGATGGTGCTGTGACCGGCCGTGTAGCCGGGGCCCGCCACCGCGAGGTCCTGACCGGGCAGCGCCGCCTCGTGGTCGAGCACCGCGGCCCGGTGGCCGTCGGCGGTGACCAGGCAGGCCCAGTACCAGGCGCGGTTCCAGCCTGGGTAGAGGCCGAGCCGGACGTAGCCGCCCGTCCTGCCGTCCTCGGAGACGAAGTCGAAGTACCAGGACTCGTTCCACAGCGGCTCGCCGCCGGGCTCGTGCCGCTGCTCGTCCTCCTGGCCCAGGGGCCATTCGCCCATGTTGACGATCCGCATGACGCCTCCCAAGCGCTTGCTGCGATCATCGTATGCCAGGGAGGCGGGACCACCAGCTACGCCTCGGCGGTGGCTCCTCGGGCATCCGGCCGCGCTCGCGCAGCCAGGCGGCGAAGTCGTCGGCGTCCGTGCGGTAGCTGGATGGGGGTGCGGGGCGGGCGGCGGCGTACGCGGCGAACTCGGCCGCCAGGTCGGGGCCCGCGGCCGTGGCGGTGTCCGGGCGGATCCTGACCACGATGGCGCGGCGCTTGGACAGGAGGCTCACGGCCTGGGCGCGCATCCGGGCCGGGTCGAAGCCCTCCGGCACCTCGGCCCCCGCCACCAGGGCCGCCACGACCCGGCCCTGCGCCTCGGCCAGCCGCCTGCGCCGCTCCTCGCCCTCGGCCTCCCGCGCGGCGTCCTGCCCGTGCCGCTCCTGGCTCCCGGCCTCCCGCGCGGCGTCCTGCCCGTGCCGCTCCTGGCTCCCGGCCTCCGAAGCGCGCGCGGCCCGCGGGGGCTGCGGCGGCTGCGCCGGCGGCCCCTGTGCGCCGGCCGGCCGCCGCGCTCCTCCCGCGCTCATCCGTCCTCTCCGGCCATCGCCATCGCGGCCCTGATCCTGGACAGCTCGTTGGCCAGCACGGCGTCGCTCGGGTACTCGTCGTCCCACTCCAGCAGAACCCCGGGCGGGCTGACCCGGGAGCACAGCTCGGTCAGCAGGTCGAGCACCACCTGGGGCGCCTCGGCGGTGTGCGTGTCGTGCCAGATGCCGCCGTGCTCGTAGCCGCCTGCCACGTGCACGTAGGCCAGGTGCTCCAGCGGCAGCGTGTCCAGCGCCGCCACCGCCGGGAGACCGAGGTTGAACTGGTTGGTGTAGAGGTTGGCCACGTCGATCAGCAGCCCCACCCCGGTGGCCGCCACCAGCTCGGCCAGGAACTGCGCCTCGGTCAGCTCGTCCTCCGGCCAGCCGAAGATGGCCGCCACGTTCTCCAGGGCCAGCGGCACGGGCAGCGCGTCCTGGGCCTGGCGCACGTTCTCGACGACGACCTTCAGCGACTCGCGGGTGCGGGGCACCGGCAGCAGGTGCCCGGCCTCCACGCCGCCGCCGCGTACGAACGCCAGATGCTCGCTGACCAGCGGCGCGTCCAGTGCCTGCGCGCACGCCGCCAGGTGGGCCAGCCGGGCAGGGGAGGGCGGCTCCGCGCCGCCGACTCCGAGCGACACCCCGTGCGGGATGACCGGCAGGCCCCTGGACCGCAGCACGCGCAGGGACTCGGGCAGGTGGGCGGGCTTGATGTTCTCGGCGACCACTTCCAGGAAGTCGACGCCCGCCATGCGCTCGATGGTCAGGTCCAGCTCGGACCGCCAGCCGATGCCCACTCCCAGCCCCGCCATGGTCAGCTTCCTCCTCCGCAGCCTCCGCCGCCGCAGCCGCTGCCCCCGCCGCAGCCCGACGATCCGCTTCCGCAGCCGGAGCCGCCGTACGCGCCGCCGCCGCAGCCGGCTGATCCCGTAGCGTACGACGTCCTGCCGGACCGCACCCGCCGGCCCTCGTGCCTGGCCAGCTCGGTCCGCAGGCCGGAGTCGCGCACCTCGCTGACGCCGTAGAGCGCGAGCGGGACGGGCCCATGGCCGCCCCGGACGTTCGCCTGCCTGGCCGCGTCCAGAGCCTGCCTGCCGGACGGGGTCAGCTTCGCCCGCAGGCCACCCCGGTGGCCGGTGAGCACCACCTCCGCGCCGATCACCGTGCCGAGGAAGACGAGCGCGGCGAGCAGGGCGTGCAGGCTCGGGCTCAGGGCCAGGGTCAGCCCCTCGATCGCGAAGCCCGCGTACGCCGGCACCGACAGCACCCGCAGCCGCAGGCTCAGCCTGCGGACCTGGATGAACTCGCTGTCCGGCAGCAGCAGCCCCTCTGCCGTGAGGTGCTCCCCCATCCGCTGCATCGTGAGGCTCCGCATGACCTCACCCCTGAGCGACGCCATCGGCAGGCCCGAGTGCTCGGCCACCCGGCCGAGCACGCTCTGCTCGATGGGCTTGCCCGCGAGCGTGCTGGTGGCGACCTTGTGCACCTGGCCGCCACGGGAGACGCGGATGTCGCTGCGGGCGGCGAGTACGGCGATGGCGGTGTCGGCGACCCGTCGCGGCCCGCCGACCAGATATGCCAGTTCGTAGTGGTCGAGATCCCTGTAGCGGGTCCCGGTGACGCCGTCGCGAATCGCGAGGTGCGCCCGTTGGATCGCCGAGGTGGTGACGGCGGCGTAAGCCGCGATGGCCACCGAAACGATGAGCAGGAACAGGTCCATGTGCGGCCTCCCCTCGTGCGGCCAATCAGCCTGCGTGCCGGAAAGAGACACTTGTTCGCACGGTAGAGGCCGGAGCCGCGCCGGCTCCGGTTTTGCTCGTTTAGCTCCCGCTGGATCCGCCTCCGCAGCTCGATCCGCCGCCACAACTGGACCCTCCGCCACTACTGGATCCCCCGCCGCAGCTCGACGAGCCACCGCCGGAGTCGGAGCCGCCGTAGGAGTCGCCGAACGTCGTCCCGTCGCCGGCGTGCGAGCCGCAGGAGCCCGCGCAGTCACCGTTCGGGTCTCCCGCCGACAGCCCGTCGCAGAGGGTCCGGTCGTCGAGGTCGGACAGCCCGTACAGGGCGACGGGGATGCCGACGGCCGTGACCAGCGTGCTGTGGTCGCGCACGCCCCTGCGGTGGTAGGCGCGGGCGGAGACCAGGACGTCGCGGCCCTCGCGGGTGACGACGTTGCGCAGCCGCCGCTTCTGCCGGTACAGCCCGGACAGGCCGGTGACCACGGCGAACCCGGCAGCCAGGAAGGCGGCGACGAGGTAGCTCTCCTTGCCCGCCACACCGGTCGCGACCAGCACGAACAGCAGCACCAGGTATCCTGCGGCGCCGGCCACGGCCAGCCTGAGCCGGTCCAGGCGCTGCCAGGCCGGGACGAACGCGTTCTCCCGCACGATCAGCCCGCGCGCTTCGAGCCCTCCGGCCAGCGAGAGGAGCGCGGGATGCGGCTCCAGCGCCCGGCGCAGCTCGCCCGCCCGGTAGCCGCCCGGCCTGGCGGCCAGCGCGTCGAGCACGGCCTGCTCGATCGGCTCGGCCGAGGGCCGCGCCCCGTGCACCGGCGTGACCTGGGAGGTGCGCGACACGCGGACGGCGCCGGCCGTCGCGAGGACGGCCAGCGCCGTGTTGACGGCCCGTCGCGGGCCGCCGGACAGGTAGGCCAGCTCGTAGTGGGAGAGCTGGTGCCCCGTGCCGCTCGGCGTGACCTCGCCGATCCGCCTGCGTTCCCGCTCGACGCCCCGCTCAGCGGCGCTGACCAGGAGGAAGACTCCGACGGCTGCGATGAGCAGGACGAGATCCAAGGCGGGGCCTCCCGAGCGGCGGTACGGCGTCCGGCCAAGTTAGACGGCGGCGCCGTACCGCACAAGGGAGTTCCGCTCAGCCGAGGCGGTCGAGCAGCGCGTTGTACTCGTCCCACAGCTCCTTCGGCAGGTGGCTGCCGAACGTCTCGAAGTGGCCCGGGATCAGCGCGGCCTCCTCGCGCCAGACCTCACGGTCGACGGTCAGCAGCATGCGCAGGTCGTCGTCGGACAGGTCGAGGCCCTGGGTGTCGAGGTCGGCGGGCAGCAGGCCGATCGGCGTGGGCACGGCCTTGGCCTCGCCGTTGAGCCGGTCCACGATCCACTTGAGCACGCGGCTGTTCTCGCCGAAGCCGGGCCAGACGAACTTGCCCTCGTCGTTCTTCCTGAACCAGTTGACGTAGTAGATCTTGGGAAGCTGCGCGCCCTCGCGGCGGCCGATGTCCAGCCAGTGGCCGAAGTAGTCGCCCATGTTGTAGCCGCAGAACGGCAGCATGGCGAACGGGTCGTGGCGCAGCTCGCCGACCTTGCCCTCGGCGGCGGCGGTCTTCTCGGAGGCGACGTTGGCTCCGAGGAAGACGCCGTGCTGCCAGCTCAGCGACTCTGTGACCAGAGGCACGGCGGTGGCGCGGCGACCGCCGAACAAGATCGCTGAGATGGGCACGCCCTTGGGGTCCTGCCATTCGGGTGCGATGGTCGGGCACTGCGAGGCAGGCGTGGTGAAGCGGGCGTTGGGGTGGGCGGCGGGCTCGTCGCTGCCGGGCGTCCAGGAGCGGCCCTTCCAGTCGGTCAGGTGCGCCGGCGGCTCCTCGGTGAGGCCCTCCCACCACACGTCGCCGTCGTCGGTGAGCGCGACGTTGGTGAAGATGCTGTTGCCCCACAGCGTCTTGATCGCGTTGGCGTTGGTGACCTGGCCGGTGCCGGGGGCCACGCCGAAGAAGCCGGCCTCCGGGTTGATCGCGTAGAGGCGGCCGTCCTCGCCGAACCGCATCCAGGCGATGTCGTCGCCGATCGTCTCGACCTTCCAGCCCGGGATGGTGGGCTTGAGCATGGCGAGGTTGGTCTTGCCGCACGCGCTGGGGAAGGCGGCGGCGATGTAGCGGGTCTCTCCGGAGGGCGGCGTGAGCTTGAGGATCAGCATGTGCTCGGCCAGCCAGCCCTCGTCGCGGGCCATCACGCTGGCGATGCGCAGCGCGTAGCACTTCTTGCCGAGCAGCGCGTTGCCGCCGTAGCCGGAGCCGTAGGACCAGATCTCGCGGGTCTCGGGGAAGTGGCTGATGTACTTGGTGGAGCTGCACGGCCACGGCACGTCCGCCTGGCCGGGCTCCAGCGGGGCGCCGACGGAGTGGACCGCCTTGACGAAGTCGCCCTGCTCATGGTCGCGCTTGCTGCGGCCTCCGTTGGCTCCTCCGTCGCTCTCTCCGGCCTTTCGCGCCGCTCCGCGCTCCTCGATCAGCCGCAGCGCCCGCTCGCCCATGCGCGTCATGACGCGCATGGAGACGGCGACGTACGGCGAGTCGGTGATCTCCACCCCGAGCTGGGAGATCTCGCCGCCCAGCGGCCCCATGCAGAACGGCACCACGTACATGGTGCGACCGCGCATACAGCCCTTGAACAGCTCGCCGAACGTCTGGCGCATCTCGCCCGGTGCGATCCAGTTGTTGGTGGGCCCGGCGTCCTCGCGGCGCTCGGAGCAGATGAAGGTGCGGTCCTCGACCCGGGCCACGTCGGTGGGGTCGGACTTGGCGTAGAAGCTGTTGGGCCGGGCGGCCAGCCGGGTGAGAGTGCCCTGCTCCACGAGGAGGTTGGTCAGCCGAGTCCACTCCTCCTCCGACCCGTCGCACCACTCGACGCGGTCCGGCTGGGTGAGGGCTGCGATCTCGTTCACCCACGCGGCCAATTCACGATTGCTGGTGGGCGCTTCTACTTCCACGGAAACGGACACGACTTGACTCCTCCACTCTCTCAGGGCCCAGTCATCATTAACGACGGAGCGCCCCGAAGGCCAATTGGCGTAGACCTATTGTCTGGGTGCGTCGCCGCAGGCAGCGGCCCTGACGATTGGGGGAGCCTACCCAGGCCGAGAGGATTTAAAAGAGGAATTTCTCACCTCTCCGGGGGCCAGTGGTTTAGTCCAATTACGCTGGTCTAAACCAATTCCCGGAGTGGTTTAGTCCTTTCCCGGAGCCGTTTCCGCTGGCCGCTCTCAGGTATTGACGTCCGGCCCCGTGGAGCGAACGCGGTCGACGTGCTGCAGAGCGTCGCGCAGCTCACCCAGCCATTCGTCGGTGTTCTTTCCGACCAGGCGCACGCACCAGGCGAGCGCGTCGCTGCGGCTCCTGGCCACGCCGGCGGCCACGAGCGTGTCGAGCACCTGGCGCTCGGCCTGGCGCAGGCGCGTCATGACCGGCACGGACAGTGTGGTGAACATCACAGTCTCGCCGCCGCACACCACGCCCCAGGACACCTTCTGCCTGAACCGGTGCTCGGCCTCCCTGGCGATCTCGATCCGCCGCTCGCGGGTCTCCTCCCTGAACCGCCGGGCGAGCCCCTCGATCAGGGCCTGGCGCTCGGCCTCGGGCGTGTCGGCGGGCGGGTCGGGCAGCGTGCCGAGCACCGCGATCTCCTCGCGGTCCCTGACGATCTCGGGCGCGCCGGTGAACCATTCCTCCGGCAGCCGCCCGGTGAACCAGCCGCGCACCTGCGCGGTCGCGTCATCTGTTGCCATGTAATCAACATTACATTCTTGCGCCCGAAAAGCACGTGCAGGCAGAAGGACCTGTCGGCCAGGAGAGGGTCAGCGGACCTTGGCCGCCGCGATGGGGCTCACCCGGACGACGCCCGCCAGGTTCCTGGTGCTCACCGGGGCGATCTTCACCACGTCGCCGGTGCGCGGCGCGTGCAGCATCTTCCCGTTGCCCCAGTAGATGGCCACGTGCGAGATGTAGTCGGGGTTCGTCGGGTCGTTGCGCCAGAAGAGCAGGTCGCCGGGCTGCGCCTGCGAGTACGGCACCTGCGGCCCCGTCACCCACTGCTGGTGCGTCACCCGTGGCATCCGCACCCCCGCCTGCCCGTAGGCCCACTGGACGAGGCCGGAGCAGTCGAAGGTCTCGGGGCCTTCGGCGCCCCACACGTACGGGCGGCCCAGCTTGGAGACCGCCGCCTTGAGCGCGACCGTGAGCTGGTCGCCGGTCATGAACGAGCCCGCCGGCCAGTTCTGCTGGGTCACCTTCTGCTGCGGCTGCGGCAGCACCGGGTTGACCATGGCCACCTGGGTGCCCTTGCCCAGCGCCTTGATGATCTTCTTGCGCAGCTTGTCGGAGTTGGCCTTCGGGGCGCTGACGATGAGCGCGTTGTCGTGGGGCAGCCCCAGCGAGCGGCCGACCTGCTTGGACACGACGGCGTCCACGGCGCCGAAGCCGGTGGTGGCGTACGCGCCGATGCGCAGTTGCCCGGCCGAGCCCGCCGACACCCGGCTGTGCAGCGCCAGGCCGCCGTCGCTGCCGAGCACGAACGAGACCGCCACGTCGCCCGCCGCGACGTTCTGCCACAGCGCGTCGGACGAGGCGGTCACCTTGGGGGTGTACGAGCGGAACGTCGAGGGGTTGACGGCCAGCGTCTGCACGCGCTTGCCGTCGAGCGTGACCGAGGCCGCGTCGGCCAGCTCCAGCGCCCGCACGCCGGACAGCTTGGCGACCTTCTGCAGCATCTCGTTCGTGAACGGCGTGCGCGTGAGCACGAACAGGTTGGGCTTGTGCAGCTTGCTCAGCGGCGCCACCGGCTGGGTGGTCGCGGCCGGCCCGGCGGACGGCTGCTGGAGGGGGCGCTTCTGCGCCAGCGGCGTCTGCCGGGGGGTGGCCCGCACGACCTCTGCGGGCCCGAGAGCAGCCTCCGGCTGCGTCAGTAACAGCACATCGGCGGTCAGCACCGCTACCAGAGTCACGACGATGAACGGCACCAGTTTGTAGGTATTACGCCGTTTACGGGTCTTGACTAAGAAACTGAGGTCTTGCCGGATTCCGGACCCATGCGAAAACTCCGCCGGGCCAACGTGGGCCCGGCGGTCGTGGTCCAGGGGGGTCAGTTGCCGATGTACGGCACAGCCTCGAGGATCTCGACGGTGTTCTGCCGTCCGTTGGGCAAGGAGTAGGTGGCCTTCTCTCCGATCTTCTTCCCGTTGATCGCCGCCCCCAGCGGGGACTTGGGCGAGTAGACGTCGATCGGCGCTCCGCTCTCCTCGCGAGAGGCGAGCAGGAAGGTGACCTCGTCGTCGTCACCGACGAACCGGATGGTCACGGTCATGCCGGGGCCCACCACGCCCTCTGCCTTGGGGGCCTCTCCCACCTGGGCGTTGTCGAGAATCTGCCGGAGGTGGAAGATCCGGGCCTCCATCTTGCCCTGCTCGTCCTTGGCGGCGTGGTATCCGCCGTTCTCGCGCAGGTCGCCCTCTTCACGGGCGGCCTCGATCTTCTTGGCGATGTCGACGCGCCCGGGGCCAGAGAGATACTCGTACTCCGCCTTCAGGCGGTCGTACGCCTCCTGCGTCAGCCATGTGACGTTCTCATCGCGAGAGTCGGCCACGGGTTCTCCTTGCTTGCCTAGGGGGCCCTGAGATCACTTGAGGTTGCGTACGGTTGAATTGCGAAAGGCTAACAAGTTAACCGCTCGAACGCTTCCCCAAATGTCTCACTATACGAGATTGCAGTACTGGATGTGGACGGAAGTCGCCTGGCCACTCGTGTCCAGGCTTTCCTTGAGCTGCTTACTACCCCCACCAGGCGGGATTCTTACTTCCTTGCTGCCCACTTCCGCATGATTGACGTCCAGAGCCCTGATCCGGCAGACGGCCACCCTATCGTCTGGCTTGTATACCTCGAAAGTGATCTCGGCCCGCGTGGGGCCGTTGACCTTGAACGTCACGACCTGCGCCGGCGCCTCAGAACCTCCGGCCGTCATCGACCACATCACGTAGCCCCAGCCACCTGCGATGATGGCCACGAGCACGCCGATCACCACGTGGACGACCAGCCGGCCACCTCGTCTGGGTCGGTCTGGAAAGTCGTCGGGCGTGCCGAGAACGGGCCCGTTCCCGGCATCTCTGGTGACCATGGCGGAATCTCCCTGCACTCCCTCAGCGTTATCCGAGACAATTGTCGCCCGCGGGGGGTGTGCCCTCGCGACCGCCCAGCAGAAACTAACCTCTCTGGGCGACTGACCGGTCCCGACTGAGGAGCATCGAGCCCGTGAGTGCACCGCTGAGGCTGATGGCCGTCCATGCCCACCCCGACGACGAGTCGAGCAAGGGCGCCGCCACGATGGCGCGTTACGTGCGCGAAGGCGTGGAAGTGCTGGTTTGTACCCTCACGGGCGGTGAGCGCGGATCCGTGCTCAACCCCAAGATGGACCGGCCTGAGATCGTCACCAACATCGCCGAGGTCCGCAAGGCCGAGATGGACAGGGCGCGCGAGATCCTCGGCGTCGAGCAGCGTTTCCTGGGCTTCGTGGACTCCGGGCTGCCGGAGAACGAGGACGAGCAGTTGCCCGAGGGCTGCTTCGGCCTGCAGAAGCTGGAGGACGCCTCGGCGCCGCTGGTGGCCGCCGTCCGCGAGTTCAGGCCGCACGTGATCATCACCTATGACGACGACGGCGGCTACCCGCACCCCGACCACATCATGACCAACAAGGTCTCCGTGGAGGCGTTCGAGGCGGCCGGCGACCCCGACCGCTACCCGGGCACCGGCGACCCCTGGCAGCCGCTCAAGCTCTACTACCAGATGGGCTTTACCAAAGAGCGCTTCGAGGCGCTGCACGAGGCCATGACCGAGCGCGGCCTCGGCTCCCCGTACGCCGACTGGATCTCCCGCTGGGAGGACCGCCCCGCCAAGTGGCCGGTCACCACGCGCGTACCCTGCGGCGACTACTTCGAGATCCGCGACGAGGCGCTCAAGGCGCACGCCACCCAGGTCGACCCCGACAGCTGGTGGTTCGTCTGCCCGCGCGAGCTGCAGCAGGAGATCTGGCCGACCGAGGACTACCACCTGGCGCGCTCCCTGGTCGACACCGAGCTGCCCGAGGACGACCTGTTCGCCGGCATCCACGCCGACGAGGTCGAGCCCGCCTGCCACTGACCGGCTGACCAGTGGCGGGACCACGGCCCCCCGGTGGCAGACTGGAGGGGTGATGGTTCTAGCAGCAGGTGAAGTGAGCCCGGGGCTCCTCGGGTTCGTCGTCGTGGCCCTGATCGGGCTCGCCCTGTACATCCTGATCAAGTCGATGAACAAGCAGATCTCGAAGATTCAGGTGCCGCGCGAGGGCGAGGCCGAGGGCGAGACCCGCGACGACGAGAAGGCCAAGAAGTAGATGGCCGTCGAGATCGTCGACAACACGACGGAAAGCCGGTTCGAGATCCTCGTGGACGGCAAGGTCGCCGGGTTCGCCGACTACCTGCTGCTGCCCACGAAGATCGTCTTTACGCATACCGAGGTGCTGCCCGCGTACGAGGGGCAGGGGCTGGCGGGCAAGCTGGTCGCGCACGCCCTCCAGGCGAGCGCCGACACCGGCCTGCGCGTGGTGCCGCGCTGCCCGTACGTCGCCAAGTACATCGAGCGCCACCCGGAGTTCCAGAACCTGGTCGACTGACGGGGCTGCTCGGCGGCGCGCACGTCGCCGTCCTCGTCCCTGGACCGGCCGGTCACTCAGAAGCGGGCGACCAGGCGCGTTCGAGCGCCTTGGGCAGCCCCCACCAGCCCAGCGGCGTGAGCACCTCGTCCTCGTTCACCACGCCCAGCACCCGCCACAGGCTCACCACCGACTCGAACAGCCCCTCCGTCGCGTCCAGGTCGTCATCGTCCTGATCGTCGATGTCGATGTCCTCCGACTCGGCGATGAGCCGCGCCATCCGCTCGGGCGAGGCCAGCACCCCCGGCCCCAGCCGCACCAGCGCCGCCACCCCGGCCAGCCAGTCGGCGTGCTGGATCGCGCACAGGTTGGCCAGCGCCGTGTCCTCGTCGCTCAGGTCCCCGTCGAGGTCGGCGAACTCCTCCAGCACGTCATCACCGTCCGACAGGTCCGCGATCGGCCCGGCCACCCCCGCCGCCACCGCCAGCCACAGCTCCGTGTCGTCGTCCGGCAGCGGCCGGTCGCCGAACCCGGCGCAGGCCCGCAGCACGTTGGCGGGATAGCCGGGCAGGGCGAGCAGCGCGCGCAGCCGCGCCGACGCCGCCTCCAGCTCCGCGACGGGCACCTCCGGCTGCTTCGGCAGCTCCGACAGGATCCGCCGCAGCTCCGACAGCGCGAACGCCTCCTCCTCGTCCCACGCCGCGAACAGCTCCTCGTCCTGCTCGTCGCTGACCGCGAACCCCGGCACCCGCCCGTCCGGCAGCGGCGTGCCCAGCCACCGCTCCTGCAGCTCCTCGTAAGCCGTGCGGGCGTCGGAGTCGCCGGACGCCAGCGCGTCCGGGTCGATCTCGCCGCCCGCCACCCGCTCCTCCAGGTACGCCACGAGCCGCGCGAACATCTCCATGGCCACGGGCCCGCGCTCGTCCTCCTCCGGCCAGACGAAGTAGCTGGGCGTCATCAGGATCGGCTCCGTGCCCGTGGACTCCACCCACCGCTGCACGTCACCCACCGTCGCCGCACCCGCCTCGATCGAGCTCAACGTCGCCTTGGCGGAGTCCCAGAACGCCAGCGAGAGCGGGTTGCCCGCCGCCATCATGGCCCGCCGCAGGTCGGGCAGCGCCACCAGCGCCACGCCCGACGGCACGGCGAGCAGGGCCCGTGCCACGTCCCTGCGCGTGAGAGCCGATGCCGGACGACCGGCCTGGGCGCAGACGAAGTCCATATCCACGCCCGTAACCTACGCCGTAACGGCCCGCCCAGTCATCGCCGCGCCCATCACCGCACGCCTCGGCTGCTGAGACAGCCCGCCACCGCCGTCTAGGTAGCTGGTGTTAAGAGGTCGATCCTGGCCGGTTGCGTCTCGATCGCGGTCTGCTGAGCCGGGCCTGCGATCGAGCTTGGGTGGCCCAACCATTTGCGGGGTTCGGGCCGGCCCTGCGCTGCCGAGTCGTCCACAGGGGTCCTGAGTGGTGTCCACCGGCCTTCCACAACCGGGACGTTCGAATTGTTCTTCCTG